>CAVBYE010000143.1:0-6116 GCA_963599285.1 Bacteroidaceae bacterium
CTGCTTGACGTGACCCCCCTATCTTTAGGTTTGGAGACCATGGGTGGCTTGGTTGAACGCTTGATCTCACGTAATACAGCTATCCCTGTGGCGCGTCGTCAAGAGTTTACCACCTATCAAGATGGCCAAAGTGCAATGTTGATTCACGTGGTACAAGGTGAACGTGATTTAGTCGAGCACTGCCGTAGTCTCGGTCGTTTCGTATTACGTGGTATTCCACCGATGACTGCAGGTCAAGCGCGTATTGAAGTGACCTTCCAAGTCGATGCTGATGGTTTACTCACAGTATCTGCTAAGGAAACAACTTCGGGCGTTCATGCACAGATCGATATTAAACCGTCTTATGGTTTATCCGATACTGATATGGAGCGTTTACTCATTGATGGCTTTAAGTTTGCTGAAGAAGATAAACATCTTCGTCACTTAAATGAAACCAAAGTTGAGGCTAAACGTGAGCTTGAAGCACTTGAGCAAGCCCTAAAAGCAGATGCGACTTTACTCAGCGCTGAACAGCTGACAGCTTTAACACAAGCACAGGCTACACTTGTGGTTGTACTTGAAGGTGCCGACATTAAAGCGATTGAAGCTGCTGTTGCTGCACTCAAAGTACACAGTGATGCTTTTGCGGCTTTACGTATGAACCAACATATTGATGCTGCTTTAAAAGGCACTAAACTAGACGACTGGTCTAACTCAAACTAATTTATAGGTAACGACTATGCCGCGTATTAAAGTATTACCACATGCGACCATTTGCCCACAAGGTGCTGAGTTTGAGGTTGAGCACAATGCCAATCTGTGTGAAAGCCTATTAAGCAATGGGATTAAAATTGAACATGCTTGTGATATGTCATGTGCATGTACCACTTGCCATGTCGTGGTGCGTCAAGGTTTTGACAGCTTAGAAGAAATGGATGACGTTGAAGCAGATTTGCTTGACCGCGCGTGGGGTTTAGAGCCTGATTCACGTTTATGCTGTCAGGTTAAAGTTGTGGATGAAGATCTCGAAATCGAGATTCCAAAATACACCATTAACCATGCCTCAGAAAATCACTAATTGTGATTCCCTGATATAAAAAACCACGCTTTGGCGTGGTTTTTTATTGGATGTTAAATCGCGACTAATTTAACCAAAATGGTTTGTTCCGCTTCTAACTCTTCTGCAGTTTGCTTACGTGATAACTCTTTGCTCTTTACCTTAAACTGATGATTTTGGTAAGCAATAACAGTTGGAATTTGATCAAAATACAAAGCATCGGCTTGTAATTCTTCTTGAAATAAAGGTGTACCCAATTGGTAATCACTACTTTTTAAGACCACATATTTTACAATCGTTTTCATGGTGTAAACCTACTTTCACTAAGCACTTTATTTTTATTTTTAACAGCTTTCTAAGTGAGATGAAACAATTTTTTCACCCTATTGTGGTTTTTAGCAGCAAGTTTTATATAAGTGTTATTTTTTTGACCAATGCAGCGCTAAAGCATCACATACGATGCTTAGCAACACATTATTTTTAATACTGTGTACGATATTGGATCGTAATGGCATCAAAAATACTTAGGCTAAAATCTGAATCGCATTTTTTCTCGTTAAACTTATTGATCAAAGCGTTTGATGTGTTTGAAGTTTCCCGAGTGCTTGTTTTTTTTGTTATGATTAGAGCCAGAACTTCTTTCTCTTCATGATGCGTATTTTTTCTAATGCAAGCTTTTGTGCAATCCAATCTAGTCCGTGACATGCCGCAAACCAAGCGTGGCCATGAGCGTATGGTTGCACTTTTAGAAAGCGCCACCACTTTATTTTTAAACTACGGTTTCGATGCGGTGTCGCTAGACGATATTGTGCATCATGCGGGTGGCTCTAAAGCGTCAATCTACAAATATTTTGGTAATAAAGACGGTTTATTTAAGGCCATTTGCGATTATCGCCGAAGCCAATTTTTACAAGATATCTGTTTACCCAGCTCTATTGAACAAGTCGCCAATTTTCGCAGTTACTTGGTCAATACTTTGCTGAACTTCTATCAACATATTAAACAACCAAATAATGCTGCATTTATGCGTTTGGTTTTAGAACAAAGTGGTCGTAATTTAGACATTGCGCGTCATATTCATGAACAAGGTCCAAAACATATTCAACAGTCCATTGCTGAGGTGCTTAGTCAAGCGCATCAACGCGGTTTTTTGGTATGTAAAGATCCGATGTTCTCCGCTCAATTTTACTTTGGGATCCTTAGAAACTTAGAGTGGCAGATTCTCATGGGTATTCCCACCCCCGAAAGTGATCAAGAAACCATCAAATACATCAGTTATTGCGTAGATTTATTCCTAGACGGTCATCAAAAGGTCTAGTTTTTTTGCAATTTCATCTGCATATAGTATATTAATCGATTCCCTATTTTTATTAATCAACCAACAACTAATTGTTGTTTTGCCAAAAATGCAGCAATTATTGTGGAGTAACAAATGGCTCTACGTCACTTTTTAACCTTACGCGATCTATCAACCTTAGAATTGAACCAAATTGTGCAGCGTGGTATTGAACTTAAGCAAATGCAGCACAACAAACAAGTGTTCCAACCATTCACAGGTAAAGTGATGGGTATGATTTTCGAAAAATCGAGCACACGTACCCGCGTTTCGTTTGAAGCAGGCATGAGCCAATTCGGTGGTAGCGCAATTTTCTTGTCGCCACGTGATACTCAGCTGGGTCGTGGTGAACCAATTGAAGATTCAGCACGTGTGATTTCAAGCATGCTTGATATTGTGATGATCCGTACTTTTGGTCATGACATTGTCGAACGCTTTGCATCATATTCAAAAGTGCCTGTGATTAATGCGCTCACTGATGATCATCACCCATGCCAATTGCTCGCTGATGTACAAACTTATGTTGAACACCGTGGTTCAATTGAAGGTAAGACAGTTGCATGGATTGGCGATGGCAACAACATGTGTAATTCTTATATTGAAGCAGCACATATGTGGGGCTTTAAGCTCAAAATTGCAGCACCTAAAGGTTACGAACCGCAAGAGAAATTCTTGAGTGAATTTGCACATTGTGTCGAATTAGTCGATTCAGCTGAAGATGCCGCTGTGAATGCTGATTTGATTGTGACCGATGTGTGGGCAAGCATGGGACAAGAAGAAGAGCAAAAAATCCGTGAAAAAGCGTTTGCTGATTATCAAGTGAATGAGCGTTTAATGGATTTAGCCCATGCAGACTGTTTGTTCATGCATTGCTTACCTGCGCACCGTGGTGAAGAAATCTCTGAAAATATGCTCGACCACAAAAATGCAGTTGTTTGGGATGAAGCAGAAAACCGTTTACATGCACAAAAAGCCTTGGTTGAATTCTTAATCAATGAAAATTTGAAATAAGCATCAAGCGACAAATAAAAGCACCTTTGGGTGCTTTTTTTGATGTTTCATTGCATAATCAAAACATAATGAAAATTAGGTTATGCTATGTCATCTTTAAAAAAATATACCTTATTCTTTTTCCTCAGCATGAGTGCTCTGGCGCCTGCAGCTGCAAGCGAATTTGATCACTATTTGCAACAACATCAAATTCTTGATCAACAATTTAAAATTATCAATGTTAAAAAACTCAACGAACTGCTGACTGTCCTGAGTGCTGAAGATTCACGTACCCTGCCTATTCAAATTGACCAAAATACACGCATTGATCAGTTACAGTTGTCTGCAAATGCCACACAACTCAAAGGCATGATTACCACTCCAGACTTCGCACAGTTTGAAAAAGCACGTGGCAAAAAAGAGGTGCAGCAACTCCTGCAGAAAAATCTGACACAAAACTGCGATATTTTGTTTGAACACCAATATCAACGCGTCAACCCGTATCAAGTACAGCTCAGCTTGCGCTCAGATACGAGTGAATATCAGCTGAAGCTTGCCGCCAAAGATTGTGCGCTTTAACGAATAAAGCCTTGGGGTTGTAGAATAATCACCAAGGCGCCACATAATACAATCGCACCTCCTAGCATGTCCCAACGACTCAACACCATTTGATCCACAAATCTTAACCACATGAGCGCAGTCAAAATATAAATTCCGCCATAAGCCGCGTAAATGCGTCCTGAGGCAGCCGGATGCAACGTGAGTAGCCACACGAAGGCGATGAGCGCCAATGCCGTAGGTAGCCACAGCCATGCTGATCGGCCTTGATTTAAAATCAAGTAGGGAAAGTAACAGCCCAAAATTTCCATGACTGCCGTGACAAAAAATAAGCCTATTGTGGTGAATAACTTGCCAATTTGTATATCCATGATTTCTCTTTATAAAAAATGAAATTGCACAAAAAAACCCATGCGAACATGGGTTTTTTAAACATACAGGATTTAAGCGGGTTCTGCTGTTTGATCTTCAAACACTTGCAAGGTTAAACCTACAGCACGACCATTTTCTTTCTTCACCGAGACAGCAACATTGCCGCCATGATCTGCCAATTCACCAAATAGGATCATTTCAGCTAACGGTTTTTTCAGGTGTTCTTGGATTAAACGCTGCATTGGGCGAGCGCCCATTAAGCGATCATAACCATTTTCCGCCATCCATTCACGTGCTGCTTGGTCAACTTCAAGCATCACTTTCTTCTCATCGAGTTGCGCTTGCAATTCTGTTAAGAATTTATCGACGACACTTTCAATCACAGTGGTTGGCAATGCTTGGAACTGGATCACACTGTCAAGACGGTTACGGAATTCTGGTGAAAAGGCCTTTTTCATCGCATCCTGATTGTCTTTACTGTTGTCTTGCTCCACAAAACCAATACTGCTACGCGAAATGCTTTCTGCACCTACGTTCGTGGTTAAGACCAACACCACATTGCGAAAGTCCGATTTGCGACCATTATTATCGGTTAATGCGCCATGATCCATGATCTGTAACAGTAAGTTAAAGACATCTGGGTGGGCTTTTTCAATTTCATCAAGTAACAGAACACAGTGTGGATTTTTATGAATCGCATCAGTCAACAGACCGCCTTGATCGAAACCAACATACCCTGGAGGGGCACCTATCAGGCGTGACACCGCATGACGTTCCATATATTCAGACATATCGAAACGTACTAGCTCTACCCCAAGCAATTTTGCCAATTGTTTGGTGACTTCCGTTTTACCCACGCCCGTTGGGCCAGCAAACACAAAGCTGCCTACAGGTTTGTCTGGAGATTTTAAGCCGGCACGCGACAACTTAATTGCAGAAGCCAGTGCTTCAATCGCTTCATCTTGACCAAACACCACACGCTTAAGATCACGCTCTAAATGTTCAAGCACCGTTTTGTCATCTTTAGATACGGTTTTTGGTGGAATACGGGCAATTTTAGAGACAATATCTTCGATATTTTCTACCGTAATCACCGTATCATCCATTTCAGCTTTCAGACGACGCTGTGCTCCTGCCTCATCAATCACATCAATGGCTTTATCGGGTAAGAAACGATCATTAATGAATTTTGACGACAGCTCAACAGCCGACACTAAAGCAGCATCGTCATATTGGACATGATGGAAATCTTCAAACTTCGTTTTTAGACCGCGTAGAATATCAATGGTTTCTGAAATCGATGGCTCATTCACATCAATTTTTTGGAAACGACGTGATAAAGCATGATCTTTTTCAAAGACCTGGCGATATTCTTGGAATGTGGTTGAACCGATACAGCGTAGCGTGCCATTGGCCAAAGCCGGCTTAATTAAGTTCGATGCATCCATGGTGCTGCCCATACTTGAGCCCGCACCAATGATCATATGAATTTCATCGATAAATAATACTGCTTCTGGTTTTTTCTTTAACGCATTTAACAGTTGTTTTAAGCGTTTTTCAAAATCACCTCGGTATTTTGTGCCTGCCACCAACGCACCAATGTCTAAACTGTACACTTCCGCATTAGCAAGCGGTTTTGGTGCTTTACCATTGACAATTAACCACGCTAAACCTTCTGCAATCGAAGTTTTACCAACTCCAGGATCACCCACCAATAAGGGGTTATTTTTACGTCGACGGCATAAGATTTGTGCTGCACGTTCAATTTCTTTTTCACGACCAATGAGTGGATCGGTTTTACCTTTTTGCGCCTCTAAATTCAGG
>CAVBYE010000144.1:0-5872 GCA_963599285.1 Bacteroidaceae bacterium
TGGCAAGCTTCAAAAGGGGTACGCCCCTATTTACTGTGGCTGGTGTTATGTACCGCAGCAGCTGCAAGTCTTGAAGCCTTGCTTTATGCCAAAATTGGGGACTTAGTGACTTGGCTGAGTCAGAGTCAACCCGAAACTTTTTTGGCCGAGCATCAACAAAATTTAATGCTCTTAAGCTGTATTTTGCTGGCTAATGTGCTCTTTGCAACGCTGCAATCGATTATTAAGCATCAAATTTTATACAGCAGCTTTCCCATGCGCCTGCGCTGGCGCTTTCATAATTTATTGCTACGTCAGGGCTTAGACTTTTTCCACAATGATTTTGCCGGACGTTTATCCGCCAAAGTCATGCAGACTGCGTTAGCTGTACGTGAATTTTGGGTGATTTTAGGGGACATGTTGGCCTATGTCAGCATTTACTTCATTACCGTCAGTTTAGTGCTTGGTTCCATCTCGCCGCTCTTGATTGTGCCCTTACTCCTGTGGCTCGGTCTATTTGTACTTGCAGCTTGGTTCTTTATTCCACGTTTAAGCCGTATTTCCAATCAGCAAGCCGATGCACGTGCTGTAATGACTGGCCGAGTAACCGATGCCTACACCAATATTCAAACTGTCAAACTGTTTGCCCATGCGGGTCGTGAAAGCCAATATGCCAAGGACTCAATGCAGCATTTTATGCTGACTGTGTATAAACAAATGCGTTTGGGCACCTGCTATGAGGTCAGTATTAAAGCGTTGAGTATTGTCCTGTATGTTGGTGTCTTAGGTACCGCTATTTGGCTTTGGTTGCAAGGGCGTGCTGAATTGGGGATTATTGCAGCCACAACTGCAATGATTTTAAAACTCAACAGTATTGCTGAATTTATGATGTGGCAAACCTCTGCCCTGTTTGAAAATGTCGGGACGATTCAAGATGGGATGCATACGCTTGGACGTCCTATTGCGATCCAAGATGCCCCAAATGCACAGCCGCTACAGCTGACCCATGGTGCCATTACCTTTAAGCAGTTAAGTTTTGCCTATAACCAACGTAATATTATTGACGATTTAAATTTAAATATTCGTGCTGGTGAAAAAATTGGTATTGTGGGGCGCTCTGGTGCAGGCAAATCGACTTTGATTCAGTTACTACTGCGCTTTTATCAGCCACAGCAGGGTGAAATCTGTATTGATGGACAAAATATCCAGCAAGTCAGCCAAGATAGCTTACGTAAGCACATTGCATTGGTCACCCAAGACACCTCTTTGTTACATCGCTCTGTCGCTGAAAACATTAAATATGGTCGACCAGATGCGACCGATGAACAGATGTATGCTGCTGTGGCCAAAGCCAAAGCTGAAGATTTCATTCCAGAATTAACAGATTTACACGGTCAAAAAGGTTATGCTGCCTACGTAGGTGAACGTGGGGTTAAGCTTTCAGGGGGTCAACGGCAACGGATTGCGATTGCCCGAGTATTTTTAAAAGATGCTCCCATTCTAATTCTGGATGAGGCAACTTCAGCACTCGACTCAGAGGTAGAAGCTGCGATTCAAACCAGTTTAAATGAGCTGATGCAAGGTAAAACTGTGATTGCGATTGCGCATCGTTTATCGACCATTGCGCAAATGGATCGCTTAATTGTGCTCGATCAAGGACGTATTGCCGAACAAGGCACTCATGAGGAACTGGTTGCACTTGGTGGGATTTATGCGCAGTTATGGCAACGCCAAACAGGTGGCTTTTTGGTCGATTCAGAACAACAATAAGGAAGTATCATGCTGTATGTGGAAGATTTAAGCGTTGGACAACAATTTAAAAGTCGTGAATATGAAATGACACTCGCTGAGGTCATAAAATTTGCTGACCTATTTGATCCGCAAAGTTTTCATACCACACCAGATGTTGCTCAGGAGCACCCGATTTTTCAGGGGCTCGCAGCCAGTGGTTGGCATACGTCAGCGGTATGTATGCGCTTATGGACGGAGTGCATGCCAATTGCTCAAGGTCTTGTGGGTGTAGACTCTCATGTGCATTGGACACGTCCCACACGGGTTGGAGATCGCATTCATGTTGAGGTCCGTATTGAGGCTATCCGTGTTTTAAACTCAAAACCTGACCGTGCGATTGTCAGCTACCATACACAAGCGTTGAATCAACACGGTGTGGTGCTGATGACATCTGACACCAATATTGTGGTGTTCAAACGCGCCTCTGTACAAACGCTCGCCTAAATAATGCTTAGCTTAGGCTATAAGCTTGTATTCATAGTGCTTTTCGAACATGCTAGTCGGTAGAAGACTTTTGTTTTTGTGCAAAAGCATGTATAACACACAGCATACACGCGCGATCCAGTTGTTAAGGAGTTATCCATGAATCACCCTTCAGAATTAAAATATGCACGCACGCATGAATGGGTTAAAGTCGAAGGTGATGTTGTTATTACCGGCATTTCTGACCATGCACAAGATGCCCTTGGCGATTTAGTTTATGTAGAAGCCCCTGAAGTGGGTCAGCGTGTCACTGCCGGCGAACAAGCAGGTGTGGTTGAATCTGTGAAGACAGCCTCTGATATTCATGCCCCTGTTTCAGGCGTTGTGGTTGAAGTCAATCCAGCGCTTGAAGATGATCCAGACTTTGTAAACGATGCACCTTATACTAAAGGTTGGATCTATAAAATTAAGCCAGACAATATCGCGGATGTAGATGCGCTATTGTCAAGCGAAGCATATGAAGCCGGTCTATAAATGAGACCGCTAAAATCAGCCTGCGGGCTGATTTTAGCTTTAAGCTATCGTTAAAAATGATGCTGATTATCAAAATAAGATATAGCTATGCTAAATCAAATATATATCCATGTGATTTATAAATTAATTATCAAATTAAGCTTGTATTTTCACCCAAAACGCATACCATAGAAAACCCCATCTCGCTGCTTAAATTTATTGCTTCCCCACCATCTCGCGCATTCTGGTATGACTATGCTTTAAAGCCAGCAGCTTTTCTTTGTTAGGTGCGTATGTCTGCTGTTCAAAATTTATGGAATAAATCCTTTATTCTGTGTTTGTCTAATAATTTATTTCTGTTTATTTTTTATTTTGCGCAAATCACCATTTTGCCGATTTATATTCTGCAAGAATTGGGCGGTAGCTTAGCTCAGGCAGGTCTCGCCACCACACTATTTATGGTGTCCTCGATTTTGGTACGACCTTTTTGTGGTCTTATTATTGAAAAATTTGGCTATAAAAAAACCTTATATTTATCTGAAAGCTTATTTTTCTTATTTTCGGTGGCTTATATTTTTGCCGACAATATGACCAGCCTATTGGTGATTCGTTTTTTACATGGTATTTGGTTTAGTATTTTAACCACAGTGACCGTGCCGATTGCCAACGAGTTTATTCCAGCTCAGCGCCGTGGGGAAGGTATGGGCTATTTTGTGATGTCGGTTAATCTTGGGATTGTACTTGGGCCACTTTTGGGCTTAGGCCTCATTCAAAGCTTAGGCTATAGCAGTATTAGTGCGATTTTAGCGGCGATAGTCTGCTTAGGCTTTATGTTCTGTTTTATGATTCCGATTAAAACTGCGCCCATGTCCATGCAAGTGGCCAAAAAGCTGAGCTTAAATGATTTCGTAGAAAAAAAAGCGCTCTCGGTTTCCTTATTGGGGCTGATCATTTCATTCTCTTATGCCAGCATTATGTCTTATATCTCACCCTTTGCTGCACAGAAAGATTTACTGCCATATGCCAGTTTGTTCTTTGTTGTATTTGCCATTTCAATGATGAGCTTACGCCCAATTACCGGTAAAATTTACGACCGTAAGGGCCCAAGCTATGTGATTTATCCTGCGATTGTAATGTTTGCCTTAGGTTTAATACTCCTCAGCCAGATTGAAAGTTTAACCGGCTTTTTATTGGCTGCTGTATGTGTGGGGATGGGTTTTGGTTCGATGCAACCATGTCTACAGACGCTGGCAATTCAGCGTGCACCTAAGGCGCGTATTGGCCATGCTACGTCGACATTTTTTACCTGTTATGACCTAGGTATTGCGATTGGTTCACTGCTGCTTGGCATCATCATTAGTGCACAAAGCTACAGTTTTGCATATTTATTCTGTGCCATGCTGACCTTCTCAAGTTTGGCCTTTTATGCATTCTTTGTGGCCAAAACTCCGCAAGCAAGTTAAATCATTCATGCCCTTGAGCATAAAAAAGCATCCATATTGGATGCTTTTTTATTTCTGCTGTACAGGAACTTAGGCGGTTAATGCCAAAGTTTGCTGGCGTAATTGCTGTGCCACTTCTAATAATAATGCTTCAGTTTTTTCCCAACCTAAGCAGCCATCCGTAATCGATTGCCCATAGGTCATTTGAGTGGAAATTTTTTGTGCGCCGTCTTGTAAATGACTTTCCAACATCACCCCGCGTACCTGTGTGAGCGCGCGCTCAGCAATAATGGTTTTGAGCACCTCAGGCTGTAACATCGGATCTTTACGGCTATTGCCATGACTACAATCAATGACTAAAGCGGGCAATTCTGTTTTGCTGTTGGCACGAATTTTTTCAATTTCAATTGCACTGTAATTTGGACCACTGTTGGCACCACGTAAAATCAAGTGTGCGCATGGATTACCCTCAGAACTTAAAATTGCAGGCAAGCCGGCTTGACTAAGGCCTAAGAATTGATGGGCATGTGACGCCGATTGAATCGCATCTAAAGCAATTTGAATCGAACCATCGGTGCCATTTTTGAAGCCAATGGCAAATGGCATATGGCTTGAAATTTCACGATGAATTTGTGACTCACTGGTTCGTGCACCAATTGCGCCCCACGCCAACAAATCATCAAAATATGCCGTAGCCATCGGACTTAAAATTTCTGAGGCAAGTGGTAAGCCCATCGCAATCAGTTTTAAGAACAGTTGACGCGATTTTTCAAGACCCAATTGCATATCGTTAGAGTTGTCTAAATTTGGATCGTAGAGAAAGCCTTTCCAGCCCACGGTGGTCCGTGGTTTTTCGATGTAGGCACGCATGACCAAGAAGATTTGATCTGAAAGCTGATGTTGTAATTGTTGTAATTTTTCAGCGTATTCGAGTGCAGCAGCTTCATCGTGAATCGAACAAGGCCCTGTCACCACCAATAAACGATGATCTTTACCTTGTAAAATATTTTCAATGGTTTGACGCTGTTGTTGAATTTGTTGTGCCTGTTGCGCAGTTAAAGCCCATTGTTGTTTCAATTGCTGCGGTAAAACCAGTGCAGTTTCAGTCGATGTTGGCGTATGTTGTAATGCAGTATTTAAAGCGTTCATGCGGGTGTTCCTTGGGACTGTGCGAGTGCAGCCCTCTATCTCATCTTGGTGTTGTGGGTCTATGATTGGTCTGAGTCAATTGCATAAAGTAAAACCAATAGGTATTGCTAAAATATGATGATACGTAGTTAAACATGGCTTTCTCCAAAAAATATTCAATAAAATCAAGACATAAAAAAACCTGATCAGGGTTGCCGATCAGGTATAAACTGGTGGGCAACCTTTTTGTGCCCGAACGCCTTCAGGCAACTATCTAAATTGCCAAAAATAAAAATAAGCGTGAACGGTTGCAGGTTGCCAAAGCATGAGAATGTCTTTCGATAAAATCTTAATCTGTAAATTAACATACGCGCTCTTGGCAGCTTTGACAACGTTTTTATGTAAAAAAATAGTTTTCGATTCATTAACTTATTTTTATTCGCCTCAAATTAAAACGTTCTCACCTGCTTAACTTTTCAACACATAAATAATAAATTTTATATTTCAATCACTTAAAACAAAAAATCCCTTACTCTGTTTTTTTAATTTACAAAAACACAACAAATTAAAATATGCTTAAAATGAAAACAATTTTT
>CAVBYE010000145.1:0-5635 GCA_963599285.1 Bacteroidaceae bacterium
GATTATGGTGACGCATGATGTCGAAGAGGCGGTGTATTTAGCAGATCGAGTTGTGGTGATGCAGCCGCACCCAGGTCGGATTAAACGCATTGTGGAGGTGCCGGTTGCGCATCCACGTCGCCGTGATGATTTACGCTTGAATCAAATTAAAAATGATTTACTTGCAGATTTTAGTGAACTGCCTTTAACTGCACTTGAGGTTGTGCCTAGCGAATTTAATGACTTTAAATTTGCATGGTAAAACACACAAGCGACCAAGCCTACGTCATGTAGGCTTTTTTATTATTAAAATTGATAAAATTCAACTTCACCCGTTTCAAGATGATACTGCGCACCCACCACCATGAGTTGCTGTTGATCCACGCGTTCGGTCAGAAATGCTGAGCCATAACGGACGTGTTGTACTGCGGCATATACATTGGCTTTGACTGCAACCCGTTCAATTTTTTCAGGTTGATATTTAATTTCGTCACTGGTGACCATGCTTAATGTGGGCAAGATACGTTTGACGATGGACATGAGATTGCCAGATGCAGTTTTTGCCTCACCGGCATAAAGGGCTTGTAGGCTAGCATGAATAGCGCCGCAGTGACTATGCCCAAGCACAATCACCAAAGGCACATTAAACTCTTGAATCGCAAACTCAATACTGGCCAATTGTGAGGCAGCCACAATATTGCCTGCGACTCGAATCACAAATAAATCACCTAAGCCTTGGTTGAATACCATTTCTGCAGGTACACGCGCATCGGAACAGCCTAAAATAATCGCAAAGGGGTGTTGGTTGCTGACAAAGGACAGCCGCTCCTGAGCGTTCGGACAAGGCGGGATGGCTGTGCCATGCATGAAATCTAAATTGCCTGATTTTAAGCGTGCTAAGGCTTGTTCTGGGGTATAACTCAGCGCTGTAAATGCGGACATGG
Organism: Bacteroidaceae bacterium; assembly: GCA_963599285.1. Taxonomy (GTDB): domain Bacteria; phylum Pseudomonadota; class Gammaproteobacteria; order Pseudomonadales; family Moraxellaceae; genus Acinetobacter. The sequence continues at coordinate 924 of CAVBYE010000145.1, forward strand.
TGTACTCCGTGTTGTTATTCTTTTGTCGAAGATCAAGATAGCATGCCAGCATGGGTGAAACACTGACCAAAAGCGTCAAATTGCTCAATGCTGGTCTAAAGTCATGTGCTAAAAGCATGGCTTTCAACAGCAATCAGCCCACAACAAAGGTGGGCTGACATTTATATTGCGTGAATGGGTGGGATTATGAGGCTTGCTGCGCGCGGCGCTCCAACACATACTGATTTTCAGGACGTTTTAAACCTAAGTTTTCGCGTAAAGTGTGGCCTTCATATTCGGTGCGGTATAAACCACGGCGTTGTAATTCCGGCACAATTAAATCAACGAAGTCATCTAAACCTGCAGGTGTGGTCGGTGGTAGCACATTAAAGCCATCGGCTGCTTCGTTTTCAAACCATTCTTGCAGTTGATCGACCACTTGCGCAGGTGTGCCAATTAACGTCCAGTGACCACGTGCAGAAGCAATATATTGATACAACTGACGGATGCTAAATTGATGTTTATGCGCAATATCAATCATCATTTGTTGACGGCTAGAGAAATTAATTTCGCTGTCTTTTAATTGTGGGAAGGGCGCATCTAAATCATATTTGCTTAAATCAATTCCACCGGAAAGACCAGAGAGTAAACTTAAACCCACTTCAGGACGAATTAAACTATTCAGTAATTGGTATTTTTCTTGCGCTTCTTGTTCAGTTTTCGCCACAAAAATAGACACGCCCGGCATAATTTTTAAATCATCAGCATGGCGACCATATTTGAGTAAGCGACTTTTGACATCACGGTAAAACTCTTGGGCATCAGCAAGGTTTTGCTGGGCAGTAAAAATCACTTCGGCATATTTACCGGCAAGTTCACGACCATCTTCAGATTGACCCGCTTGCACAATCACAGGATAACCTTGTGGTGGGCGAGAAACATTCAGCGCGCCTTCAACCTTAAAGTATTTGCCGTGATGATTCGGCTCATGTAGTTTTTGAGGCTCAAAAAATTGACCGGCTTGTTTATCGTAAACAAAGGCATCATCTTCCCATGAATCCCAAAGCTTTTGCGTGACTTCAATAAACTCATCCGCGCGTGCATAGCGCTCATCGGCTTTTGGATGCTGTTGTAAACCAAAATTACGCGCAGTATCAGTTGCTGCAGTGGTCACCACGTTCCATGCCGCGCGGCCTTGGCTAATATGGTCTAAAGAGGCAAATTTACGTGCCAAAAGATACGGGTCTTCATAGGTTGTGGACGCTGTTGCAATAAAACCAATTTTTTTAGTCACTGCAGATAATGCAGCAAACAAGGTCACGGGTTCAAAGCCCACGCCTTTGTCACCTGCACCCAATGATGCTTCTGCGGCTGAGCCCCAACGTACCGATAAACCATCTGCTAAAAAATAAGCGTCAAATAAACCACGTTCAGCGGTTTTGGCCAATTCAATGGCATATTCAATGCTTAAGTGATCTTGCGGACGTGACTCAGGATGGCGCCAGCCTGCAACATGCTGTGAAGTGGTTGGAATAAATGCCCCAAGTTTAATTTGACGTTTGCTCATACATGACCTGTTGTTAAAAATTATATTCGCTTTAGGTATTTCAAAATGCATGCCAAAAAAAATATCAATATAATTCAGTATTTTATATTTTTATGTGGCTTGGTTGTGTTCTTAGATCAACAGATAAAACTGACACATGTATGGGCTTATTCAGGCGGATAGCATATTAACTTAGCTGCAAAAAGAAAAAACACAGTCAAAAAAATCCCCTCAACAGAGGGGATTTTTATTTACTGCACTTAGAATGCTTTACTAATTGAAATATTCCAAATATCAGAAGTTTGTTGCTGTACACCGTTCAGGTTTTCATGAATCGGCAGCATATATTCTGCGCCCACACGTAGATTACCTAAACTTGGCACCAAGGTATTCACACCGACACCTGCAAAGGTTTGTTCGCCACCATAGTTGCCTTGGAGATCGGCTGCGGCACTGTGTTTATGTACACCTTTATAGTGTCCTTGGATGGTATCGGTATTTTGATACTGGACACGTACTGAGGTGCTGATATTGTCATTCCACAAGTAGCTTGCCCATGCTGTTGCGCTACGTTGATCGCCCGCGTAATAGCCTAGGTCATTGACATCATCAAAGATCGGTTGACGGGTGGCCACTTGCGCACCTAATTTCACTTGATCTTGCGTATAAATATAGGTCACGCTTGGCAGCGCTTGCCACAAACCTGCACCTAACTGCATGCCATAGTGCACAGGTAAACCATCACTGCCTTTTTTCTTGTAATCACCTGTTGGCGCAGAAAGTGCCAAAGTGGTAATCACTTGATGTTGATCATTTTGGAACGCACGGTAAGATGCGCTTAAAATGGTATCGCCCCAACCCTTTACAGAATGTGAGTGGCTCATGCTGTGCATGCCACCATGTGCGCCGTGACCACTATCGCCATGCATATTCATTTGCATGCCCATGTCCATGCTCATATACATCGGCATTAACATTAAGCTTAAATTATCGGTGGGTGCATACATCAGATGTAACATATGCATGTACATGTCATGATCTTGAGTCAGCATGCTATAAGGCTTCAGTAAGTCGCTATTGGCAGCCAATTTATTGTCGCCGTGGTAATAAGCACCATCTTGGCTTAAACGTTGGACATTATAGCCAAGCATAAAGTCACCGGCTTTATGCATGTGCTCATACATTACCCCTGCTGGTGCGTGACCATCAGCGCTGACATGTGCTTGCGCATTCGATAGTGAAAATAGGCTGAACGCGCCAATGGCAAGACTAAGAATTGATTTTTGCATGGTTTTATCTCAATAAATGTAAATAACTTAAAATGAAATTGCAGATAAAACCGGAGGTGCATGCGCTTGTGGCCAACGAAAATCAATCGCAGCTAAATCAAAAATCCGTTTGATAAATGGTGTGATCTCACCTAAATCGGTGATTTCCCAAACGGCCATAAATTCAGGCGGAGGTTGATCATGAGTCACACTATGATGTAATACACAGACCATGCATTGTTGCAAGGTATGTGTGTCATGTTCATGGTGATGATCTAAAGCAGCAAGCTTTAAGCAAAAATGCGCTTGAGCGCGGTAAGTTGTTGGCAGTAAAGGCGAACACCATACCCACAATTGACTGACGAGCAGCAATATGGTTAAGACGCGAGTCAAAAAAGTGAAGCCAAATACGCGGATAACAGAGAGCCTGCTGAAATCTTGGTTGGGGATTATAGCGACTCTGCGTTAAATTCGCGATACTGATACCCTATATCAGGATTAAATCTATAAAACACCTAAAGAAAAACCTGCCACTGGGCAGGTTAAGGCGATCACACGTGTTGTTATTACAGCACCACATGATGGGGCTTAACTGCTAAATTACAGCTGTCGTATGACAAGCAGATGACGCTATACGTAATGTTAGGTAAGTCTGTAGCTCAGATTTGTAAGCAGTGTAAAATTGAATGGTGCTGATCAATAGTTTATTTCAGCATAATTTACAATGACGTAAACTGATACAGCTCAACATGATTCGCACAACGAAAAACAGATTACATTAACTAGGTTTTCTCCACCTAGTAACAGGAATCCGAGCTCATGTTAAAACGTCAAAAAAGTCGTACCAAGCAGCGTCAACAACAGCAGCAAGAAATTCAAGAGGCCTTTGTCGTAGAACAAGAACAACAGCAGCCTCAATCGAGTAAAATTCCACCGCATCCCCGCGACCAGCAAGATACGATTAAAAAACAGCGCTAAATTTGGATTAACCCAAAGCATGCTTTGGGTTTTTTATACTTTTAAGATTAAAGTTCTGTAGATTTTCTAAAAAATGCCCTCAAAATATCAAAATAAATTGAAAAAATACTTAAAATAAATGTGATGAATGTCATAAATCATGACGTTATTCCAACGTCTGCACTCGGCTTTTAATTGAAATTAACTCTTAGTCTAAGGGTACGTCCTGAGGCCAGGGCATCTGTAAAATGCGGCGCAATTGTTCGACATTTTCAGCACCAATAGATTGGATTAATTGCTGTTCGGCTTGATCGATTTCTGCACGTGCCACAGCAGACATTTGACTGCCTTGGGCACTAAATTTAACCATTTTTACACGCTTGTCTGATGGGCTATCACACAGCTCAAGAAACCCTGATTGAATCCCCTCACTCACCAACTGATGTACGGCTTGGCGTGAAATTTTTAAACGTTTGGCCAGCTGTGGCATTGGGGTAGGTTCATCGCTTAAATAACTATACAAACGTGCAGTCGATGGCGAGATATAGCCGTAGCCATTTTTTTCAGCGTTTTGCATTAGACGGTCTTCAATCCATTCTAAGCGCTGACGTAATAAAGTCCGAAGAGAGCTCATATCAATAATAGCTATTAAGTCTAATAATATCGATGAATCTTATCGTAAATCACCAAGAGATGCCATTTTTTAGCTACGACTTTTTGCTAATGGGCTAAACGTCAAGCTTGCTTGACAATCGCTGCAAGGTTGGCGAGGAAGGCAGCCGTTTGAATCAAGGATAGTCAGATGACACAAGCACAACATGAATCAGGACGTAATGCGTTAATGACCATCGTGATCTGTTTCCTCATCGCGTTTATTGAGGGAATTGATTTGCAATCTGCAGGCGTAGCGGCTGCAGGGGTGCGTCAACATTTTGGTTTAGATACACAAAGTTTAGGTCTAT
>CAVBYE010000146.1:0-5633 GCA_963599285.1 Bacteroidaceae bacterium
CAATTACCTTTATGGGCACCGGCAAAAATCTCAATGATGCGACAGACAATGCTTTAAACCGTGCGGCCAAAGTAACGGGCTTAAGCGTGGATGAAGTCATGAACCGCTGCACCATTACCGGTTCGATTGAAATTAGCCGTTTACCGGGCATGGTACGCGCCACGTTTTTGTGCCCAATGCCAATTTTAGAACAACTCGGGATTGCGCATTTAGTGCGTGAACATTACCAACTTTAAGCACTGCATATGGCGGTTGTGGTGTTTTAGGCTACAGCCGCTTGCAGCTTTAAATCCAATTAAAATAATAAATAAAGGAAGGTCACATGAACAGTCATACAAAACTGCGTTGGGGCGATTTATATCCAGAACTTGGCATTGAGCCGATTCCTACAGAACCGTGTATTTCACCACAAATTTATCAACAAGAAATTGAAAAAGTGTTCTCTAAAGTGTGGCTAAAAGTTGGTCGCGTGGAAGAAATTCCTAAAAAAGGCAACTATAAAGTCAAACGCCTCGATTTTGCCAAAACGTCGGTGATTTTAATGCATGGCAAAGACGGTGAAATTCGCGGCTTCCATAACATTTGTTCGCACCGTGGCAATAAAGTTGTGGTGGAAACTGGAAATGAAACCTTTGGCTCCAATAAAGCGGCTGTCGTGACGTGTCGTTTTCATGGTTGGGTTTATGATGCCAAAGGCGATTTAATCAGCGTCCCTGAAGAAGAAAAATTTAGTTCATGTTTTGACAAAGGCCATAACGGTCTTGCACCGATCCGTACCCAAGTGTGGGAAGGTTTTATTTTTATCAACTTGGATCAGGACGGCAGCCAATCGCTTGAAGAATTCTTAGGCGAGATGGGGACACATTTGGGCGGTTATCCTTTCCATGAAATGGAAGAGTGTTTTGCCTATAACACCCTATTAAATTGCAATTGGAAAGTGGCACATGACGCTTTTGCAGAAGCCTACCATGTGGCCACCATTCACGCAGGTTCATTCCCCAATGTCTTTGCCTCCGGCTTACAAGAAGTGCAATTGTTTGGTGATCACCGGACGTGCGCGGTATGTCTGACCAAAAATGCCAATCCAAAACCTGCTGCGGCATTGTCGGGCGAAATCACAGGAGCTTCTTTAGTCAATCACTATCAACGGGTGCAGTTGCCAAATACAGTCAATCCAAATGACCGTGATGACTTCTCCTTTGAGTTATCGGTGATTTTCCCAAATATCTTGGTGCATGTGACGGAAGGTGTATGGTTTACCCATCAATTTTGGCCGGTCGGACACAATCAAACCCGTTGGGAAGGGCGTTATTACATTCCCAAAGCCAAAAGCTATTCAGAGCGTTGGGCACAAGAATTCGCACAAACCTTGCAACGCAATGCATGGTTAGAAGATACCGCAACCATGGAAGATACCCAAGAAGCGCTTGAATCTAAAGCTAAAAAAGTCATGCATTTACAAGATGAAGAAATCTTGATTCGTCATGGTTATCACGTACTTGAACAATATTTAAATCGCGCCTAAGGAGCCTGCATATGTCTACTTTGATTTCACAACTTCCTGCTGATTTTGCAAGTTTAGAAGCCTTTGTTGCCAAATGGGCTTTAGGCAGCGCCAACCAGCGTCATCAAGCGCGGTTAAACGCCACTAAAGACGAATTAAAAGCCTTTTATGAGGCCATTTTACCGCAGATGCGCGCCTTGCTTGCTGCACTTGATCAATATCCTTTAGGTACTTTACCTGAAGAACTGCACAAGCTGTATTGGCTTAGTCTGAGTTTTGCTGAGGTTGCGCCGCATATTGAACTGTACAAAGGTTCGGTGGGCGTGCCCTATGCCTTTGAAGAAACGCGTTTTATTTATGAGTCGGGTGATGTCATTAACGTTTAAAAGGAACAGAGCATGCACCAAGATCTGGAACAGCGTTTAGATTATTTGGAGGCTTGTGAGGCGATTCGTGCTTTGATTGGTCGCTATGCAACAGCGGCTGATCAGCGTAACAATCCTGCAATTTTGCAGCATCTTTTTCATGAAGATGCACTGTGGTGTGCAGAAGGCTTTGGAGAGTATCAAGGGCGTGAACAGATCTTAGCGGCATTGTCTAATATTGCACAGGCACAAGTGTTATGGAGCTTACATATTATGGCGCTGCCAGATATTCAGATCACAGCACAAGATCAGGCCACTGCGACGTGGATGCTGTGGGAAGTCTGTACTTTAGCCAAACAACCAGCGTCCATTACAGATGTAGCTTGCCATTTAACACCAGCGCCAAAGCCAAGTACATCGTGTCTTGGTGGATTTTATCACACACAGATACGTCGCAATGCACAGGGGGAGTGGCGGTTTGATCGGGTGGAATTAAAGCTCACCTTTAATCAAGCTTATCCTCAGACAGAGACATCAGCATCTTATGCAAGCGGTTGAAAAGGAAATGAAAGATGAGAAAAATTGCCATTATTGGGGGTGGGCAAGCAGGTTTATTACTTGCGTTCTCGCTACTTGAACACCAATATGAGGTGAGTTTATATGTAGATCGCAGTGCAGATGAAGTATTAAACGGGCGTATGCTCAGCACCACCATGTTCTTTGCCGATACTTTAGCCGTTGAACGTGAATTGGGGTTAAATTTTTGGGACGATCAAGTTGATCTTGCGCAAGCCATTCATGTGGATTTTCGAGCAGCCAATGGCGAGATTCTGCTGCCTGTCACGGGCTATTTACATGAACATGCCGGCATTGCCATGGATCAACGCAGCAAATATCAACGTTGGCTACAAGAATATCCACGTCGCGGTGGTCAGTTAAGCATTCAAAACGTCAGCCCTGAAGATTTAGAACTCATCGCGCAAGCACATGATTTAACCATTTTGGCGGCAGGGAAAGGCAACATTACCAATTTATTTACGCGCAATGAAGCACGCTCTGTGCACCATACACCGCCACGTAAATTGGCTGCAGCATTGCTGATTGGCGATGATTTATGCGGGCCAAACAGTTGGCAAGGCCAACCCCAGCAAAGCCTACATTTTAATTTTATTGCAGGGGCGGGCGAATACTTCAGTATGCCCTTCTATAGTCATACGCACGGTGCGTGCCGCAGTTTCTTGTTTGAATGTGTGCCGAACGGGCCTATGGATCTGTTTGATGATGTCACGAGTGGCGAGGAAATGCTACAGCGTATCAAACAGGTGGTGGCCCAAGTCACACCTGATCAAAGTTTCCGCATGGTCGATAATCTGCAATTAAGCGATCCGAATGCATGGCTCAAAGGTGCATTTAGACCCGAAGTGCGTGATCCGGTGGCGACATTAAACGATGGCGCGAACATTTGGGGCATTGGCGATACCGTGATCCTCAATGACCCCATTGCAGGACAAGGCGCCAACAATGCCACGCGCATGGTCGAACATTATCTTGCCGCTATTTTAGCGCGTGGTGATCAAGCCTTTAGTGCAGATTGGATGCGCGAAGTATTTGAAGCATTTTGGCAACAGTCCGGCCAATTCACCACGGAATTTACCAATTTATTGCTTCATCCACCAAGTGCAAGCTTATTGCAGGTGTTAGGTGCCGCCTCGCAACATCAAGTCATTGCCGATGATTTTATGGGGCACTTTAACAATCCACGCGGTTTTTGGCCGGCCGTTGCAGGTGAAGCAGGTGCTAAGGCCTATTTATCTCGTCAAGCATTTCAATACAAGGCGGTGTCATGATGGATTTAACTGGCAAAGTGGTGATGGTGACCGGTGGCGCAACCTATATTGGTCAAGCTGTGGTTGAAGAGCTCAAAAGTTTGGGTGCCCATGTGATTGTTGCAGACATTAATCAAGCACAAGGCAAAAAAGTTGCAGCAGCCACCCAAGCAGACTATGAATATTTAGATTTAGCCGATGATGACAGTATTCTTCAGTTAAGTCGAAAACTCACTCAATTGGATATTTTGATTAATTTAGCCTGTTTATATGAAGATCATGGGTCTGCATCGACCCGTCAAGATTGGCAAAATAGTTTTAACGTGAGCGTGTTTGGGCATGCGGCTTTGGTGCAAGCCTGCCGAGCTTTATTACAAAAAAGCAGTGATGGGGCAGTGATTAATATTAGCAGCGTCAGTGCGCGTATCGCACAAAAAGAGCGTTGGGTGTATCCAGCCTCTAAAGCGACTTTAGAACAATTGACCCAAAGCATGGCCTTAGATTTAGCAGAAGACGGGATTCGTGTGCATGCACTTTCTTTGGGATGGACGTGGTCGGTGCCGATGCAAATGATCTCAGGCGGTGACCGTGCCAAGACCGATCGTATTGCGGGACGTTTTCATGTGTTAGGCCGCATTGCCGATGCCCAAGAAGTGGCCGATGCCTTAAGTTTACTGTGTAGCCCCAAAGCCAAATTACTCACCGGAAGTGTGATCCATGCCGATGCTGGTTATCACATTTTAGGCCCTGAAGCCACAGATTCACCTATTGCGGAGCTCAGCCAATGAATATAAAAATCACCAATATCAGCGAAAAATTGTTGTGTGCAACTGTAGATGTCGAACAAGGTGAAGGATTACAAATTATGCTTGAGGGCTATCCACCCTTAGCTGTTTTTCATTTAGACAATGGCGAGTTTTATGTCACCGATGATACCTGTACCCATGGCGATGCCTCATTGGCAGATGGTGCTGTAGAAGGCTATGAAGTGGAATGTCCGTTTCATGCTGGTAGTTTTGATGTCACCACAGGCGAGCCGTGTAGTGCGCCATGTAGTGTGCGGTTAAAAACTTATCAGTCTATTGTTCGGGATGGTGCAGTCTTTTTAATAGAATAACGCATAAAGACGATGCCCAAGGCATGGCTTGGGCATGTATCCGAATGTGAGCGCACAGCCTAAGCCGCGCCACGGCGTTGTTGGCACAGTAACACCATATTAATCAGTTGGGCGATTGACTCGGTTCCTAATTTTTGCCGAATATGGCTACGGTGAATCTCGACTGTTTTATGGCTGATATTTAATTGTTGTGCGATATGTTTACTCGATAATCCATCCACCAACAAATGGATAATTTCATTTTCTCGTGGTGACAACGATTTTAGTTTCAGCATTTGCTGTTGGCGTTTTTCCTCGGCAATAAAATCATGCTCGGCACGTTGCAGACAGGCTTGCACTTGATTGAGCATATGTTGTGGATTAAAGGGTTTCTCTAAAAAATCAAAAGCGCCTGCCTTCATGGCATGCACTGACATGGGAATATCGCCATGACCGCTCATAAAAATAATCGGTAATTGGCTATTTTGCTGATTGAGCTGTTGTTGCAGTTGCAGACCACTCATCCCGCGCATGCGAATATCCAAAATTAAACAGGCTGGTCTATTGGGGCGTGGGGTGTTGAGAAATTCAGTTGCACTATGGAAAATTTGACTTTGCAGTTGCACAGAATCTAGCAGCCAAGTCAGTGAATCACACAAATCTTGATCATCATCAATGATATATACCATAGGTTCAGGCACATCAGCATGGGTTAAATACATGTTGCACGCTCCTGTGCTTGCAAAGAAATGTTAAAAATCGCCCCTGATTGTGCTTCGCAGACCCATAAATCACCCTGATGGTTTTCAATAATACTGCGTGATAGGGTCAGTCCAATCCCC
>CAVBYE010000147.1:0-5632 GCA_963599285.1 Bacteroidaceae bacterium
TACAAAGTGGTAAGAAAATTAAAGCCGATGCCATTTTATGGTGTAACGGCCGTTCAGGGAATACCGATGGTTTAGGCTTAGAAAACGTGGGCATTACCCCAAATAGTCGTGGTCAAATTTCAGTCAATGATCAATACCAAACTGAAGTTGAAAACATTTATGCTGCGGGCGACGTGATTGGTTGGCCATCATTGGCATCTGCCGCATATGACCAAGGCCGCTGTGCGGGTTCAAATATGAGTGCTGAAGAAGGGATTAAACCGGTGACGGATATTCCAACCGGCATTTATACCATTCCTGAAATTTCATCGATTGGTAAGACTGAGCAGCAATTGACCGAAGAGAAGATTCCATACGAAGTGGGTCAAGCCTCGTTCCGTCATTTAGCACGTGCCCAAATTACCGGTGATACCGTGGGCGAGCTGAAATTGCTCTTCCATCGTGATACTTTGGAAATCTTAGGTGTACATTGCTTTGGTAATAACGCATCAGAAATTATTCATATTGGTCAGGCCGTCATGAACAGCCCGAACAATACCATTAAGTATTTTGTCGAAACCACCTTTAACTATCCAACGATGGCGGAAGCGTACCGTGTTGCGACCTTAAACGGCATGAACCGTTTGTTCTAAACGACGCTGTTGTGAAAACCCGCCATCGGCGGGTTTTTTTATGTTGATCAGCAGCATTGTTTTATCATGTGTGTGGATGCTGTCATTGGCACAAGCAATAAAAAAAAGAGCACCGTGCAAGGTGCTCTTACGCTGAAATGACCAATCAATTTATTATTATTAGAATCATGACATTAGAATGGACGTCCTCCGGCTAAGCTAATGCGTTTTAACAAACGGCGCTGTTCACTCGGGAAAGGCTTACGTGAATGTAAGGTGACTTGGTTGTCCCAAAACACAATGTCACCTTGCTGCCAGTTGTGTTCATAACGGAACTCAGGTTTGAGTAAGTGTGCGCGTAATTGGGCAATCAACTGACTCCCTGCTTGATCGTCATAGTTAACCAATTCCACTTCAGAACGTTCATTCAGCCACAGCGCTTTACGACCTGTTTCAGGATGGGTGCGTACCAGAGGATGTGCATAGCCATAGCCAATGATCGGTTGATCTTTAAAGCGATATAAGGGCGTGTTGTTGTAACCATTTTGGCCTTTGTTGCTTTTGGCACGGACAAAGGGGTTATAGGTAATCAGTTGTAAACCATCAAGGTGTGCTTTGGTCTCAGCATCAAGTGCATCATAGGCTTTAATGGTGTTATACCACGAGGTTTGTCCACCATCGTGTGGCAGTTCAATCGCATAGAGTAATGAGCCAAAAGAGGGCTGCGGGGTCCATTGATGGTCAGCATGTGCAGCGAGTTCGCCATGGCCAGTATAATCGCCTTGCCCCACGGCATTGGATACGGGCACAACATCTGGCGGGGTGCCGGTATCAGGCTGATAGGCCAATACAGGGTTATCGGATGTAGGGCGGAAAATCGCACCAAAGTAACTGGCAAACGCTAAATACTGCGCATCATCTAAGACTTGCCCCTTAAAGACCAAAATTAAATGCTCGGCTAAAGCTTGTTTTAAACGGTAAATGGTGTGGCCGCTTTGTGCTTTAGCCGCATCTAAGCCCCAAACTTCGGCACCGAGTGCGCCTTGGATGGGGCGAATTTCGATTTCAGCGTCATTTTGTAATTGTTCAGCTTGGTGCCAACGTGGTGCATCGTGAATGGCTTGAGAAAGTTGCGTCAGTGCGGTCATTATTGTACTCATAGAATGTGTTTTGTTGGACTTAATCTAAGCAGTAGCTATAACAATGGGAAATTAGAAAAATTGCTAAATTTATGAAAAATAGCAGAAAATAACCTAAATAATTGTTTTTATATCTTTTAGTGTTTTTCACTATAGACGGTTAATTTTCTGCTGTGTTGACTGTTGAAAAAGCGACATTAATGTGCACAAAAGGCTTGGTTAAAGTACTCAAATAGATACGGGGTTTTTAACCAGAGGCTGATGGATAACACCAACAGCAGCATCACAATTACGCTTAAGCTGAGTTTGAGTTGCCAAGGAGATTCAGTCATGTACCACCGCCTTTTCATTGACCATAAAGTGAACCAATACCCCAAAGATACTCAGTACAATCGACAAAATCCACACCACATTGTAATTACCCGTCATATCATGGTTTAGACCACCGAGCCATCCACCTAAGAATGAACCGACCTGATGGGTAAAGAACACTAAACCACTGAGCATCGTTAGGTACTTCACCCCAAACATATTGGCAACAATGCCGTTGGTGAGCGGAACAGTTGAGAGCCAAAGTAGTCCCATCACCACACCAAAGGCATAAACGCTCCAAGTACTCAGCGGTAACAGTAAGAATAAAATCATCGCGATGCCGCGTAAGCCATATAAGCCCATCAAGAGATGTGGTTTAGAATATTTACCGCCCAACCAACCTGCGGTATACGTGCCCACAATATTAAATAAACCCACCAGCGCTAAGAAAATAGTACCGGTTGTTGCAGTAAAGCCATGATCGATGAGGTAGCCCGGTAAGTGAATTCCAATAAATACCACTTGGAAACCACAGACAAAAAAGCCCAATGATAAAAACCAAAACGGTTTATGGTTTTTAGCAATCACTAAAATCTGTTTAAAGCTTAGCGCAGGTTTGTTGTTGGGCTTTGCATTGGGGTCCACGTACATCGGCGCTTTTAAGGTCCATGCTAAAGGAATGAGCAAGGCGGCCAAAATGGCACTGATCAGTAGGGCACTTTTCCAACCAAAGCTTTGTAATAAAAGCAGGGTGGTGGGCAACATAATAAATTGCCCAAATGAGCCTGCAGCACTGGCAATCCCCATGGCAAGGCTACGCTTAGATGGATGCGCGGCACGTCCCACAGCTGAGAGCAAGACAGGGAAAGAGGTGGCAGAGAGCGCTAAACCTAAAATTAAACCGGCACTCAGATTTAGTAATACACCCGTTGAGCTCATTGCCATCAGGCTTAAGCCTAAGGCATATAGCAGCCCCCCAACGGTTACCACGACCTTAGAGCCATATTTATCGGCAAAGGCACCGGTGATCGGTTGCACTGCGCCCCAAATCAGGTTTTGTAATGCAATGGCGAGGCTAAAAACATTATGTCCCCAGCCAAATTCGTGGCTCATGGGCACCAAGTACAATCCAAAGGCATGTCGGATCCCTAAGGAGAGTGCCAAAATGATGGCACTGCCGATGAGCATATAAATGAGAGGTTGAGAAAAGCGTGTGTCTGACATATCACATCCCTGTTGTAGGCTTGCGCTATGGTAAACCATTCAAAATCAGGGAACGATAAATTTAAGTTTGCATGATTCTTGGTTTTAGTTATAAAAAAAGCCACCCGAAGGTGGCCTTGTGTGCAACGTTTTAGCTTAGTTAAAACGTGATAAATCTTCTTCAGGGCGTGCAGTCAGCACTTCAACACCTGTTTTGGTCACAAGTAAGGTATGCTCATATTGCGCTGATAATTTATGATCTTTGGTTACCACCGTCCATTTGTCACCAAGCAGTTTGGTTTGCCAAACGCCTGCATTGACCATCGGTTCAATGGTAAAGGTCATGCCTTCTTCTAAGATCATGCCGGTATTCGGTTGACCATAATGCAACACTTGTGGTTCGTCATGGAAAGTTGTACCAATACCGTGGCCGCAATACTCACGGACCACGCTAAAGCGTTCAGACTCAACATACTGTTGAATTGCATGACCGATGTCGCCCATGGTTGCCCCTGGTTTTACCACTTCCATACCACGGTAAAGGGCTTCTTGTGCCACTTTACAGAGGCGATTTGCTAGAATGGTGGTTTCCTCACCAACGATGTACATCATGTTGGTATCGCCGTGGAAGCCATCTTTAATCACGGTCACGTCAATATTTAAGATGTCACCTTTTTTCAGCTTTTTCGCTTCCGACGGAATGCCGTGACACACCACATGGTTTACAGAGGTACAGATCACATGTTGGAATGCAGGGCGACCTGGTGCTGCACCATAGCCTAAGCATGCAGGGATGGCGTCTTGTTTATTGACGATATAATCATGACAAATCGTATCTAATTCGAGTGTAGAGACACCCGGTTTGATATGCGGTTTGATCATATCCAAGACTTCTGCTGCCAGTCGTCCTGCTACACGCATCTTTTCGATATCTTCAGCAGATTTGATTAAACGACGTGGAGCTTCATAAGTACTGTTCATGATCTTCAAAAACTTTTGGAAATTTGTATGTGACTATGGTATAAATAGCCGCCCATTTTATCAAATGCTTTTTCGTGAATCTCGTTCACGGGCTTTGTGCGATGGGGCAATAAAATCCGCACATATATCGACACATTTCTCTGGGTGCCCTTTAGGGTGGAGAATGCGGATATATGGAGGCCTAACCCAAATCTTTAAGGTAAAAGAAAATGGCAGATTACAACGTAAGCATGCGCGACCTTCTTCAAGCAGGCGCTCACTTCGGTCACCAAACACGTTTTTGGAACCCAAAAATGCGCGAATACATCTTCGGCGCGCGTAACAAAATTCACATCATCAACCTTGAGCACACTGTTCCTGCGTTAAATGATGCTTTGAACTTTGCTAACAACTTGGCTAGCAAAAAGAACAAAGTTTTGTTCGTTGGTACTAAACGTGCAGCTTCTGCAATCATCCGTGAACAAGCGCAACGCGCTGGTCAACCATACGTTGATCACCGTTGGTTAGGTGGTATGTTGACGAACTGGAAAACTTTACGTCAATCTATCAACCGTTTAAAAGACCTTCAAACTCAATCTGAAGACGGTACTTTCGCTAAGCTAACTAAACGTGAAGCTTTAGAGCGTACTCGTGAGATGGAAAAACTTGAGCGTGCTTTAGGCGGCGTGAAGAACATGGGTGGTTTACCTGATGCATTATTCGTAATCGACGTTGATCACGAAGCAATTGCAATCAAAGAAGCTAAAAACCTTGGTATTCCTGTAATCGGTATCGTTGATACAAACTCTAACCCAGACAACGTAGACTACGTAATTCCGGGTAACGACGATGCGATCCGTGCAGTAACTCTTTATGCTTCTGCTATGGCTGACGCGATTCTTGCTGGTAAAGAATATGCGCAATCACAAGCAAATGCACAAGCGAAAGGCGAAGAAGCTCCTGCTTCTGAGGCTTAATGCGTTTTGACGTGAGCTTGTCATTTTTGCGACATGTGATGGTGGCAAACTAAACGTCATGTATGCAGGCGGCCCATGAGTATCCTCTGGGCCGTTTCTGTTCTAAAAGAATACATTTTCTACCGAATTTAGGAGATTCACATGACTGCGATTACTGCAAGCATGGTAAAAGAATTGCGTGACCGTACTGGCCTAGCAATGATGGAATGCAAAAAAGCGTTAACTGAAGCTGGTGGCGACATCGAGCTTGCAATTGACAACCTTCGTAAATCAGGCCAAGCGAAAGCGGCTAAAAAAGCGGGTAACATTGCTGCTGACGGCGCGATCACAATCGCTCAAGACGGTAACAAAGCACTTCTTTTAGAAGTTAACTGTCAAACTGACTTCGTTGCTAAAGACGAAAACTTTGCTGGTTTCTCTGCTAAAGTTG
>CAVBYE010000148.1:0-5588 GCA_963599285.1 Bacteroidaceae bacterium
ACCTGCTACATCACCGCACTTAATTGAGTCTAAATCGTTAAAGCTGTACTTTAACAGCTTAAACTTCACTCAATTTGAATCACAAGCCGCCTTTATTGCCACAGTGGAACGTGATTTATCACACGCGGCCCAAGCACAAGTCAGCCTACAACTCTTCCAAGTAGATGCACTTGAAGTGTCTCAACCTACAGGCCTATGTATTGATGACTTAGTGCCTGAGCGTTTAGAAAATCATCCTGATGCTTCTTTACTCGCGCTTGATCCGGTTAATGAACACGTCGAGGTGCAGCTGTATTCGCACTTACTGCGCAGTAACTGCCCTGTAACGGGTCAACCCGATTGGGGCACAGTGTTTATTCGCTATCAAGGGGCTAAGCCATGCTATAAGAGCATTTTGGCCTATATTATTTCTTATCGTCAGCATAATGGCTTCCACGAACAATGTGTGGAGCAAATCTTTGCTGATTTGTGGCAAAAATTCAGCCCTGAGAAATTGATGGTCTATGCAACTTACACGCGTCGTGGTGGTTTAGACATTAACCCATGTCGCGTTTCTGATCTGGCATGGTTGCCACAACCGATTCGCCTCTCGCGTCAATAAAATTCGAGCTGAGCACTTAATGATGTTTTATTTAGGTATTGTACCTTCGAGCAGCTTATTAGATGCTCTTCATCAGGCACGTGCACAGCAACGCACAGGGGTGCCCCTTGCACCCCTGCGTGACCATGTTTTAGAGCAACTGCAACATGAATTGCCACATGCGTTTCTCAGCCAATGTGCCGAGCAGCTGCCGTCTCACCACAAAGCTGAACCCCTAGTTAAACTTTGCCACTATATACAGCTCAATCTTCAACAGCTGTTTCATGCATTAGAATATGAAGATCAGCAACACCACGCCAAAGCCTGTATTCAGTTTTGGGCCAAGTCGCTTTTTAAGGATCTTCATGGTCAAACCCGTATCGGTATACACCTAGATCCACGCTTAGCCACGAATCTGCTGCATTATTTCAAACACATGCAACTTGGTCACAGCATTGATGCTGCCGCATTAACAGAATGCTATAAACAGTGTGCTGATGCCTTACTCAAACACTTCTTACATGACTTCTTGCTGTGTCTAGACTTAAACATGCAAAACGCTAAACATGCAGAGCTTGGACGTCGACAGCTCATGATTGCCATTCATGCCGCTTTAGACCGTGTGGTGCCTTGTTTAAATCGTCAACAACTCAAAGTCATGGCCTACTATTATCAGGACTTGCTGCACGGCCAATCCTGATCATTTTCCAGTCTCATAGCTTGTCTAGGCTGATACACATCAGTGCAGACAATTTTCTTTATGCTGCTGTGCTGGCTGTAATTTTTTGCACATCTGCTTTGTCTCAAAAACGCTTAGAAAACATCTAATTAAAACAATGATTTTATTGGAAAATTATAATTTTCTTCCATTCAATTTAATGTTTTGTTCAGCTTTTGTTAATCCAGATTAAAAAAATGCTATGTTAGGCCTGTGCCCTATTGGCCCACGCTTAAGATCATTATTTACTTTGGGTGCATCCCCCCCTGTTTCTATACTGCATTTTGGACCCTGTATATGCCATTCAAATTTCGACTTCATCATAAAATGTCCACTTTATTATTAAGTGCAACCCTGCTCACCACCACCAGTATCAGCAGCCAAGCCAACGAATTCCTCTATCATCCTGAATATGCGCAATTTAAGCAAAAAACCATGCAGACCTATGGTCTCAGCGCAGAGCAAATTGATTGGGCCATGAATGGATCCACCAATCGTAAAAATATTATTGAAATTATGAACCGCCCTGGCGAGAGCAAGCCTTGGTATAGCTATAAAACCAACTTCCTCGCTGAAAGCACCATTCAACGTGGTGTGCGTTTTAAACAACAGTATGCCGACACCTTAAACCGTGCTGAACAGCAGTTTGGTGTTCCTCAAAGCGTCATTTTAGGAATTTTAGGCGTAGAAACTGGTTTTGGCACCAACAAGGGTGAATTAATGACCCGAGATGCCTTAGCCACGCTTGCCTTTGGCTATCCACGTCGTGGCCCATACTTCCAAGATGAGCTCGGTGCCTTGATTGCTTGGAGCTATAAAGAAGGCATTCCTGCGCACTCAGTACGGGGCTCTTATGCAGGTGCCATTGGTTACCCACAATTTATGCCGAGTAACATTCCTAAGTTTGGGGTGGACTATGATGGCAATGGTCATGTCGACTTACGTGGCTCTGCTGTGGACGCCATTGGCTCCATTGCAAACTACTTGGCTCAGCATGGTTGGCAACGCAATCAACCCATTGGTTTCTTAGCCCGTTATCAAGGTCAGCAGCCTGATCAGGTCATTGCCAAAGATTTAACCCAACCCACGCCTTATGGTGAACTGAGAAAACAAGGTGTTGTTACAGCTAACCCATTGGTAAAAATAGATAATTTAGATCTAGTCAATGTGATTCAACTACAAGAAAGCTATGGACCAAGCTATTACATTACCTACCCTAATTTTCAGGTGATTACCACCTACAACAAGAGCCGCTTATATGCGACGGCAGTATGGCAATTAGGCACCGAAGTGGCGAGTCGATAAGACTCCCACTCAAACAACAAATTTAAAAGTCAAGATTTATTTTTAGCTTATCGCTCAAATAACACACTTTTTAAATATTTTGTTACAATATTGTATATTTATTAATCAAAAAAATAGCTTTTTAGTAATTTTTCTCATTATTTGTTGCTCTAGGCTAGACACCTTTGTGAAGGCATGAATATTATCCTTTCCGTCAAATCTCGTCGTAAACTTAAATATCACGATAAATTTATCCCCCCTTAGGGCGTAAATTTAAGTAATGGAGTTGTGTATGCTTTCATCAATGAAATATGTTTTAGCCCTGACCAGCGTGTTTGCTTTCGGTCAAACACATGCGGATATGGTCCCATCGTCATCATTAAAAAATGACCAAGACACCACGCGTTTAGCCGCACGCGTATTAAGCAAAGAATCTCAAGAATTCAATAGCGTTTCAATCACTGAACGTTCAAGCGATCAAGTTCGCCGTCAAGCCCTTGCTGCAAAGATCGATCTTCCAGCAGAAGAGCCTTCAGTGATTGAAAAGTTAAATACTGTGGCATCAAAAACAGTACGTAAGTTCAGCCAAACAGGTATGGCATCATGGTACGGTCGTCAATTCCATGGCCGTAAAACAGCAAGTGGTGAAGTATTTAACATGCATGCCATGACTGCAGCACACCGCAGCTTACCTTTGAACTGCTATATCCGCGTGACCAACAAAAGTAATGGCAAGAGCGTGATTGTGAAAGTCAACGATCGTGGTCCATTCCATGGTAACCGTGTGGTGGATTTATCTTATGGTGCTGCGAAAAAACTAGGCATTACCAATGCTGGTGTTGCAAAAGTTAGCATTGAACGTGTTGCAGGTCCAAATTCGTAATTTAAGCGCAAGCGACCAGTTTTGATATCAGCCACTTTCGAGTGGCTTTTTTTATGCCTCGTGATTTGACCGCCATGCGATTCAATTTTATAGTCACATGAGCATGGAAGAGGATACATCTTATGAAAACAATCCAAGAATGGTTTAGCGAATACAATGACAGTCATCAGCACCCCACCAACAAAGCCCTGCATTGGATCTGTGTACCCACGATCTATTTTTCTATCTTGGGCATCTTGGCACATTTTAGTGCTTTACTGACCACGCTACTTCTCGTGCTGAGCTTTATCTTTTATGCACGACTTGATTTAATTTTGGCCGTTGCCATGGCGGTATTAAGTATGCTGATGGTGTACTTGATTTGGAGCTTACCTTTGGGTTTAGGGGTCTATATCGCCCTCTTCATTTTGGCTTGGATCGGGCAATTTTATGGCCATAAGATTGAGGGGAAAAAGCCTTCTTTCTTTAAAGACCTACAATTCTTACTGATTGGCCCGATATGGTGCCTTGACACTTATCTAGGTAAATCCCTATCCCAATGGAAAAGTCGCCAAAAAACGCAAATCAACGCCATTTAGAGGGTGCTATCGGTTTTAACAGCGAAATAACCGATATTAATTGGTTATTTCGTGGTTTTAGTGCCAATTTCAGCCAAATTTAAGCCCGAAAAAATCGCATGCTGAAAAAATCTGAGTGCACCACTTATTTCTGATAAAAATTCTGCTTTTTATCCCCGTGTGGCATGCATTTTTTCGGTTAAATAGTCTATAGTCATTTTATTCTCTTTGTCTCTATTTTGTCCTATGCACGAAAGCCAATTGCTGCGCGATTTACTGATTCATATTTTCCCTCAGCTCACGCCTGATGATTTCCCTGCCATTGATATTGAGCAGAACAGTGCAACTTGGTTTGAAACTTGGCTTGAAGAATTTAGCGTGGCACAGGACTACATTTTAGATTGCCATTATCAAGAATGGGCCAATGCCTTTGATATGAAGTTAAACTTCTTAGCCATTAATCACACCAAGCCGATTGCCATTGATGCGACCCTCGATGAAGTGTATAGCTTCTTTGAAGAGCTCGAAGAACAACAACAACTTGATGCCGAAGAAATGGGTGAAGATGAAGATGATGAACCCCCATATGAATTGCCGGAATCTTTTTATTTTGAACAGCAAGACGGCATTTTAGAGATGACCATTGTAATTGTGGAAAATTTACTGAATACCATTTTACGTCATGGGATTAATGTCATTGCCATTTTACATCCACAGCAATTCCAATTTATTTTAAGTCATGGCAAAACCCAACCGCTGCAAGACTTAAACCATGTTTTACAAGCCACTTATTCCCCCGCACGCGTGCGTTTATTTTTAAGCGAAGACTACAGCCATCATCAGTTTGCACATCTGATTGGTAAACTGTTATAAAAAAAGCCCCAAAATTTGGGGCTTTTTTTAACTTTTACCTAAAGGTAAAAATTATTGTGCAGCAGCTTGAGCAGCAGCAACTTCTTCAGCGAACGAAAGTTCAGCTTTCTTCTCAATACCTTCACCTACTTCGAAGCGAACGAATTGAGCAACTGTAGTAGCAGTTGATTTAAGTACGTCAGCAACTTTCTTGTCGTTGTCGATTACGTACATTTGGTTCTCAAGTACAACTTCGTTTAAGTACTTTTGAACTGAACCTGTTACCATTTTTTCAACGATGTTTGCAGGTTTGCCTGATTCAAGCGCTTTCGCTTCAGCGATTTCTTTCTCTTTCGCGATAAGCTCAGCAGAAACACCCGCTTCAGTTACAGCAACAGGGTTGAACGCAGCAACGTGCATTGCAATACCTTTACCAGTCGCAGCATCACCAGCGAATGCAACAACAACACCGATTTTTAAACCGTGTTTGTAAACAGCAAGGTTTTCGCCTTCAACGATCGTTGCGCGACGAACTTGGATGTTTTCACCGATTTTTTGAACAAGCGCGATACGTGCTTCTTCAACAGTTGAACCATCTTCAAGTTTAAGTTCAGCAATTTTCGCAGCATCAGTTTCGTTTGCAGCAAGTGCAGCAGCAGCAACTTTAGCAGAGAAACCAGCAAAGTTTTCGTCTTTAGCAACGAAGTCAGTTTG
>CAVBYE010000149.1:0-5573 GCA_963599285.1 Bacteroidaceae bacterium
GTGTTCAAGCTTTGGGGGTTCTTGTTCAAAGTGGGACATTTAGACCATCATCCACGGACATTTAAAGGCTTGGATTGAATATGCTAACACTGCTTTGAATACTAAAACCATGCCCTGTTTGAATTATTGTTTTTGCCAAACCACATTCAACCATTGTTCTTCTCGATCTGGTCGTTGGTCATTGCTGATCCACTGTTGAAGTACAATCACCCCTTTTAGAGGTTGCATGATCTCATTCAGCTGCACTTCATTTAAATCGGTAAACGTTCTGCCTTGCTGTTTTCGATCTTGAGTCCCATATTTAAATGACATATAGCACACACCTTGCGGTTTGAGTGCCGTATAAATACGATGCAGCACCTCAGCTAAACGTTGACGCTCACAATGCAAGAGTGAGGCACATGCCCAGACCCCATCATATTTGTTCAGCGCATTCAAGTGATAAAAACTGCGCTGCTGTACATCAACGTGTGTCAGTGCTCTTGCTCTTTTAACCAATTCAATTGATAAATCCATAGCATCAACTTGGTAGCCAAGTTGCTTAAAAGCAAGGGTATCACGCCCTGAACCACAGCCTAGATCTAATATATAGGCGTTGGATGGCAGATGTTCTAGGAAGCGGGCATATATCGGCTGCATATTCACTTGATATGTGTTTTGAAAAAATTGCTCAGCATGTTCATCATAGTAATCTACATTCATAAATGCTCCTGAACGTCTTGAGACGTATAACGTTCTTGCCCTTCTTATCTGCATGCAGAGATTAACATTAAATGTAAAAATTCCTGCACATTGGGCAGGAATTTTTATATTTCAGCTCTGCATTGCTTTGGTACAACTCAATTAAGCATAGCGTGCGATAGACAAATCATCTGCCTTAATTGAAGGATGGCGCTGAGCAATTAATTCCGTCAGTAATTGGGCAGAGCCACAGGACATCGTCCAGCCTAAAGTGCCATGACCGGTATTGGTCCATAGATTCTGTAGTCGTGTCTTGCCAATAATTGGTGTCCCATCTGGCGTCGTGGGTCTAAATCCGGTCCAAAATTGGGTATCATTGGTTTGACTGGCCTGTGGGAACAGTTGCCCAAGCACCATCTTTAAAGTACTTTCACGCTGCGTATTCAATGTTTTATCAAATCCACAAATTTCTGCCATCCCTCCTACACGGATTCGATCGTCAAATCGTGTTAATGCCACTTTATAACTTTCATCTAAAACTGTAGAAACAGGGGCCAAATCATGATTCACAATAGGGGTGGTAATTGAATACCCTTTTAAGGGATAAACAGGTAAGTTCAATCGCAAATGCTGCACCAAAGCCCGACTATAACTTCCTAATGCCAAAACATATTGATCTGCTTTGAGTGTACGTTGATCTGCAAGACGCACCCCCTGAATTTTATCTTGATGTTCCAAAATCTGTTCAACAGATGCATTAAAAATAAACTCAACGCCCATAGACTGGCAATGCTTGGCCAATTGTGTTGTAAATTTATAACAGTCACCTGTTTGATCGCTTTGTAAATGTAAACCGCCTAAAATTTTCACTTCGGCTTTGGCAAGTGCAGGCTCTACCTGCATAATTTCTTGTGCGTTTAACAATTGGTGAGGCACATTTTCTGCTTTGAGAATTTTGATATCTTTTGCTACTGCCTCGAGTTGTTGTTCGGTTCTAAAAATCTGTAAGGTGCCTAATTGACGCGCATCATAGTCTAGGTTGATGTCTTGACGTAAATCGTCAAGACATGCACGACTGAATTGTGAGATTCGAACCATACGCTCTTTGTTCATCTGGTAGCTTTGAGTATTGCAGTGCTTCAGCATTTGCAACATCCACTGATACTGAAACCAATCTTTAGTGGCGTGAATCGCAAGCGGGGCGTGTTGTTGAAACATCCATTTCATGGCTTTTAACGGAACACCTGGGGCTGCCCAAGGTGAAGAGTAGCCCGGTGTAATTTGTCCGGCATTACCAAAACTGGTTTCTAATGCAGGTCCCGATTGACGGTCAACGACAGTGACTTGATAACCTGCTTTAGCTAAGTAATATGCTGTAGTCACACCAATCACGCCAGCACCTAATACCATAATATGCATTGTTAGAATCTCATGTTTATTTAAGCTGTAATTTCATTTTTGAATTGATATTTCATTAGATCCTGATAAACAGAGTCCTGTATTTGCACTGTGCCCCGCTCTAGATTACGTTGGCGTGCTTGATAGCGGCGTGCAGAAGGCAGACGTAAATCTTGCTCTTGATACCCTGTAAATAGGGCTTCAGCTTTTTCAAAATAATGTGCGGCAGATGAACCTAGAATTTTTTCAGGACACATGGCTAAAATAAATTCGCCACCTAACGGAGATCCACCTAATCCTGCATCGAGTTGTTGCGCTTCACGGCTAAGCACATCCCCAATTAACGGCCCGGCTAATAGTTCCACCATAGCCGCTAAGGCTGAACCTTTATAACCTGCAAAGGTTTTCATTGCCCCTCGATCGAGGATCTCAGCGGGATCATTGCTCGGCTGACCATGTTCATCGACACCGCATCCGTCTGGTAAGGGCTTACCTGCTTTACGATAGAGTTCAATGTCTCCACGTGCCATCGCGGTAGTCGAAAAATCAAAAATAAAAGGATGCTGATGATGCGGACGTGGCCAACCAAATGACATTGGATTCGTACCAAACAAAGGAATTTTTCCACCTTCAGGCACAACCCAAGCATGGTTTGAAGTACATGCAAACGCCACTAAGTTGGCTTGCGTCAGTAATTCGACTTCATACCACAAGGCTGTGGTATGCACACATTGGTTAATGGCTAACAGCGCAATACCTTGTTGCTTTGCTTGCTCAATGAGGTAAGGAATGCCTTGCTGCAATGTTAAAGGAGCCATACCACGTTGTGCATCTACTTGAGTGATCGAATCACTTCGCGTTTTGAATGTCGGCAGTGCATCTGCTGACACCGTGCCCTGATTTAAAGAGTGAATACAGTTGAGAAGTCGGTAGAGGCCATGTGAATGGCAGTCGTCGATCTGCGCTTGTAGTAATACATCTGTGATCGCTTGGGCATGTAAATCAGTATAGCCTGCTGTTTTTAATATATCCAAACACAGTGTTTTGGCAGTTTGAATTGAAATTTCCATCTTCTTGTTACCCCTTATGAATAATGCTAGATACAGGTGCTTGCTGTGTGAGCTGATGTGGTTTTTTCACAAAACTCATGATCAGAATAAAACTGGCTAAAGACAGTGTCACAATCGTTTCATAACGGTGTTGTTCAGAGAAAAACATATAGCCCAACACAGTTAAAATAGTGGCCACAACAAACCAGCTTAACCAAGGGAATAACCACATTTTAAAGTCCAACTTCACCCCTTGTTTTTCTAAACGTGATCGAGAAACAATCTGTGAGAGTGCAATAACTAAATACACCAATAGGCCAATGGCATTCATGGTTGATAACAGCACCATGAATACTTTCTCAGGGAAAGCATAGTTAATTGCAACAGCGACCAAAGCAATCAGGGTACATGCCAATACTGCGGCTTGAGGGACACCGTGTTTTGAGACTTGAGATAAGGATTTTGCAGCATCGCCACGTTGACTTAAGGAGAACAACATTCGAGAAGCGGTATATAAACCGGAATTTAGTACACTCGTGACCGCAATAAAGACAATCACATCCATCACTAAACGTGAACCTGGAACATTTAAAACGTGCAATACATATTGGAAAGTACCCATTTCTTTCAGACCGGGTGCATTCCACGGCACAATACATAGCACCAAGAAAATTGAAATAATGTAGAACAAACCAATCCGTAAAATCACCAAATTGGTGGTCTTCTTAATTTGTCTGGCTGGATCTTTAGACTCTGCGGCAAGGATCGAAAGCATTTCCACACCAAAGAACGTAAACATGGAAAGTAGCATGCCTGTAAAGATTGCCCCATAACCATGTGGGAATAAGCCGCCATTTTCAAGAATTTTTCCAACACCCGAAATATTCTCAACTGGTGCTAACGGCCAAAAACCCATCAAAGCTGAAATACAAAATAGGATAAACGCAATAATGGCCACGACTTTAATCAAGGCAAACCAAAATTCAAATTCTCCAAATTTGCGCACATCCATTAAGTTGGTACACGCCAAGAGACAAATACACAGCACTGCAAAAAGCCAACTTGGAAACTCAGGGAAATAATGGTGGAAAATATTGGCGCCTAAGATCGCTTCAAATGCAACAACCAGTACCCAAAACCACCAATACAACCAACCAATCGTGAATCCTGCCCAACGACCAAGTGAATCACTGGCATACGTTGAAAATGCACCAGAATCTGGCTTACGAATCGCCATCTCTCCGAGCATACGCATGACGAACAGTACCATGAGCCCGGTCAATGCATAGGAAATTAAGATGGCCGGTCCTACTGCATTGAGTGCTGTTGCCGAGACAACAAATAGACCAGCACCCACAATACCACCTAGAGAAATCATTGAAACTTGCCGATTAGACAATGCATGTTTTAATTCGGATTTATTATTTACCATCTTGTACCTTTTATTATCTAGGATGTAATACATTCATATTCATCGCCTTAGATATAAAAGTAAATTTTAATGCTAAGAATTTAATGATGGGAGGAATTCCATTTTTTCATTCTCTATTTTAAATCGCATAAAAATACTCTCGAATCGAGAGTATTAAATGGGTCGATTCAATCGATTAATTTTGAATAATATTATTTTCTAGATAATGGGGTTTTAATTTTCTTCTTTGCGTAATGATTAAACTAAATGCGACAATGATCAGTGTGACCCCCATAGAAAGATATGTTTCGTAGCGATAGTCTGGCGACAAGAACATATAGCTCAATACTGTGAGAATCAGCGCAATGACAAGCCACGTGAGCCAAGGGAAACACCACATCTTAAAGCTTGGTTCAATCCCTTGCTGCTCGAGTTGTCTACGCATCCTAAGTTGAGAAATAGCAATAACGAGATACACCAATAGCGCGATTGCACCCGTGGTCGATAATAAGAAACCAAATACTTCTCCAGGAAAAATATAGTTGGCTAAGCAACCTAAAAAGCCAACAATACTTGAAACCCAAACTGCACGTACAGGTACCCCACTCTTGCTTGCGACTTTCATCATACTTTTAGGTGCATTTTGACGGCTCGAGAGTGAGAATAACATGCGAGAGGCAATGTAAATTCCCGTATTCATACAGCTACATACAGCGATAAATACAACGAAATCAATAATCAATTTGGTTCCTGGAACATTCAGCACATGCAAGACATATTGGAATGTGCCCATCTGCTGTAAACCCGGTGCATTCCAATCCACTAAAGCAACAACCAAAAAAATGGACAGGATATAAAATAGCGCAATTCGATAAATCACAAGATTAGTTGCACGGCGAATTTTTTCTTGAGGATTTTGAGATTCTGCTGCGGCAATGGACACCACCTCTGCCCCAAAAAAGGAGAAGATCGTCACCAAAATACCTGCAAGGATTGCACTCACCCCGTTGGGAGCAAAACCACCTTGGCTATAT
>CAVBYE010000150.1:0-5562 GCA_963599285.1 Bacteroidaceae bacterium
CTGCTGATTGAGCTGGTTCACAGCCAAGAAATTGGGGCTGCGGTCATGATCACCCGACACAGCAGATTCAAACCCGTGTCCAAAATGCATTAAAACGAGTGAAGCTTGAGCATATTCCACATGCTAAGCCGAGCACGTTGTCTGGGGGAATGGCACAGCGTGTAGCATTGGCACGTGCTTTAGCCAAATCACCGCGTCTATTGTTGCTCGATGAGCCATTTAGTGCACTCGATGAACTCAATCGTGCACAGTTACAACAGCTGCTGATTGAGCTGGTTCACAGCCAAGAAATTGGGGCTGCGGTCATGATCACCCACGATATTGATGAAGCTTTACTGATTTCAGATCGTATTTTCTTCTTATCGGGACAACCGGCCAACATCAGTCAAATGTGGACCTTAAACCAGCAGCAGCCACGTGATCTGTGGGAAGAACAATTCTCCACGATTCGCAATGCAATTTTAAAGTCATTGCATCAGCATCAAGCCAAACTGCTAGAAAAGATTTAAGGACATAGACATGTGTGATGACGATATTAATCATTCTCGTCGAGATTTTCTTAAATTGATGGGATTGTTTGCTGGTACTGCTGCATTGCCGATGCAAGCCAGCATGGCCAGTGCAGCTGAAAATGCCCAAACCAAACGGGTAAAAATTGGTTATATCCCGATTACCGATGCCACACCGTTATTGGTGGCGTATCAAAAAAAGATGTTCGAAAAACAAGGCCTACAAGTCGATCCACCGATTTTGTTTCGCAGTTGGGCACAGTTAATTGAAGCATTTTTATCGGGCAGTGTGAATGTCATTCATTTACTCTCTCCGATGGCAGTGTGGACACGTTTTGGCAGCCAATTTCCAGCCAAAATCGTAGCGTGGAATCATATTGGTGGTTCCGCACTCACTGTCGCCAAACACATTCAAGGCTTGAAAGACTTGGGTGGTAAACAAGTGGCGATTCCATTTTGGTATTCGGTGCATAACGTGGTGCTACAGGAAATGTTGCGTCATGCTGGTCTTAAAGTTGTGACCAAGCCAAAAGGAAAATTGGCAGCCAATGAAGTGGGTCTCATTGTCTTGTCGCCTTCAGATATGCCACCTGCATTGCTCAGTAAGCAGATCGCAGGCTACTTGGTGGCTGAGCCTTTTAATGCCATTGCTGAACATTTAAAAATTGGTAAAGTGCTACGCTTTACCGGTGATATTTGGAAAAAACATGCCTGCTGCGTGGTCTACATGCATGAAAAGGACCTCAATCAGCAGCCAGAATGGTCACAAAAAGTCGTCAATGCGATTGTTGAAGCTCAGCTTTGGTGTCGTAACAACCGTGCTGAAGTGGCGAAAATTATTTCCCGTGAGCATAAACCACGTTTAACACCACATATTCATGCGGTCATTGCTGAAGTGGTCAATCCTAAACCTGCACGCCAAAACTTCTATTTGGGTACAGGTGCAATTCAGCATCCAACTTGGAAAGACCATCGCATTGATTTTCAGCCTTATCCGTTTGAAAGTTATACGGTGGAATTAATTAAACGCATGCGTCATACCCAAGTGGAAGGTAATCCTGCATTCTTAAAGCAGCTCAACCCTACTTTAGCAGCGCGTCAGTTGGTGGATGATCGCTTTGTGAAAAAAGCCATTCAAAAGCTGGGCGGAATGAAGGTGTTTGGCCTGCAAGATTCCTTTACCCGTCAGGAGATTTTTCAATTATGAGCAAAAGCATAATGCCCACTTGGAAATATCACAGTTACGGGCTATGTGGTTTGCTGTGTTTCTTCGCTGTATGGTGGGTTGCAGGCAGCTTTATTCCTGAAGGCTTCTTTGAGCAATTCACTTTAAGTGCAACGTTAATCAAGTTTGTCAGCTTAATCCAAGATGGTGAAACCTATGTCCATATTTGGATGAGTATTCAACGTATCTTGGTGGGTTTGGGCTTCGCGCTATTGATTGGTATCCCTGTGGGTTTACTCATTGGGCAAAATCAAAAAGCTGATGCATTTAGTTCACAAATCTTCCAATTCTTACGTATGATCTCGCCGCTCTCATGGATGCCTATTGCGGTCATGATTTTGGGTGTGGGTGACAAGCCGATCTACTTTTTACTGGCGTTTGCTGCAGTGTGGCCGATTATTCTGAATACGGCAACTGGGGTAAAAAAGGTAGACCCTCAATTGCTGAAATTAGCGCATAGCCTAGATGCGACACCGCGCGAGATTATGCAAAAAATTATTTGGCCGAGTGTGCTTGGACAAGTCTTAGTGGGTTTACGTTTGGCCATTGGTATTGTGTGGATTGTTTTGGTTCCAAGTGAAATGCTTGGGGTCAGCTCAGGCTTAGGATACTTTATTCTTGATGCACGAGATCGTTTAGATTACACCGAATTGTTGTCGATTATTTTAATTATTGGCTTCATTGGGTTCCTATTAGATCGCGCAGTCATTAGCTTGCAAAAGCGAGTGACCAGTTAAACCATTAAAAAAGCCTGATCTAGACATCAGGCTTTTTTAATGCGGGTAGGGCATTATTGGGTCTGGTTTGGCAGAAATCTTGCGGCGAACAGCCCAAGTTCAAACAATCCCCACATTGGCACAGCCAACAGCAACATACTTAAAAGATCGGGTGGGGTAATAAACATCGCGACAAAAAAACACCCGACAATAATAAACTTGCGCTTTTCGATCAATTGCGTGAGGCTGACCACATTCGAGAGCACCAAGACTAAAATTAAAATTGGAATCTCAAAGCACAAGCCAAATGTAAAAAATAATTTTAAACAAAAGCTTAAATAACTACTGATGTCGGTCATCGGCAATACAGCATCAGGTGCAATGTGTATGAAAAAATACAGTACAGACGGCAACACCACAAAACGTGCAAATGCAATACCCAGATAAAACAGCACTAAACTTGAACCTGCTAACGCCCGAATCAGTTTCTTTTCCCTCAAATATAAGGCGGGCACAATAAAGTGCCAAGCGCGCCACAGCAATGCCGGTAAACAAAGCAAAAAGGCCAGAAACAAGGTTAATTTAAAAGGTGCGGTAAAGGTCGCGGTAATATCCGTTGCAATAATTTGACTCTGTTCAGGTAAAGCACTGAGCAAAGGCTGTGCAAAGTAGTCATACAAGGTCTGTGCAAAAGGCAACAAACATAAAAACACCACACCCAAAAGCAGCAGCATCTGAATCAGGCAACGTCGTAGCGTGGTTAAATGACCCAGCAGCTCACGCAGTGGGGCAGATGAGTTTTGAGCGATCATAACGAAGGTCTAACAGAAAATGAAAGGCGACTGAACTGCGTGTTCAACTGCATATAACTCCAGGGCAACAACTTGGGCAGCGGATCGAGAGGGGTAAGGGCTTCAATGTTGCCAAGGCTGCTATAGGGCACGCTCACATACACCATCTGCTCTGTTTGTAAATCTGCATAAATTCTGTCAGTGAGGATTTTTTCTAAGTCCCTGACTTTATTAATTTCAACTTCCAAGCTCTGTTGCAAGGCATCGAGTTTTAATTCGCGTTCCACATCATGCTGAAAATGTTGCAGCATGTACTTGAGTTTGTGATAGAACTGATACACTGTCTTTAACAGTTCGAGCAGCTTTTCTGGACCCAAAAAAATTAATGCAAAGCTGATAAAAAACATCAGCTCAAAGAGACCAATATTGAACATCGTAACCGTTTACGCTTGAGGAGATTGATCTGATTTTTTAGGTGCTGCAGGCGTGTTTTCCTTGCTGCTATCTTCTTGAATAGATTGTTTAAAGTCTTTAAGGACACCGCCTAAATCTTTACCTAAATTTTTTAATTTTGAAGTGCCAAATAATAAAATTAACACCAAAGCGAATAAAGCAATGTGTCCAATTGATAAACCAAGCATAGCAAATCTCAAAAGTGGGAGGAGAAGCTTGCTAGTGTAAACGATCGGTAATTTTCCTTAATCATATAAAATGCTTAGCTATTCACTTGTAGTGCAATAGAATCCATTGTGTAGAGAGACTTTAAAACCAGAAAATGTCATCTTATTCATGCATGCTGCACTCATGTGCTGAATAGATAGGCTTAATGCTGCAGCGACACGCGCTAAACACGCCTCTAGTGACTACAGGAATTTGACTTGGCTTCAGTGTGCTTGAGAGGCAAATCTTGCTTTTGGCCTAAGAGCAGATCAATATAAGATGCGGATGATGATCAGCAGCGCATAGATGCTCGATATCGCCATTGGCGCACTTAAGAGAATGAAAACAAGAGTAGAAGAATGATGGAACTATTACAGCATAAAGTGGCGTTTATTAGCGGTTCAGCCAGTGGTATTGGCTTAGAAATTGCGACAAAATTTGCACAAGCAGGGGCCAAAGTGGTTATTTCAGACCTCGATCAGCAAAAATGTCAGCAGGCCACGCAAGTCCTAGCGCAGCAAGGCTTTGAAGTTTTATGTGCACCTTGCGATGTGAGCGATGAAACGGCATATCAACAGGCTATTGAACTGACAGTGCAACATTTTGGTCGACTCGATATTTTAATCAATAATGCAGGTTTTCAGTATGTGGCTGCCATAGAAGACTTTCCCACTGAAACCTTTCAAAAGCTACTGAATGTGATGCTCGTCGGTGCCTTTATTGGCATTAAACATGCCTTACCTATTATGAAACGCCAACAGTCTGGTCGTATTATTAATATGGCCTCTATTAATGGTCTCATTGGCTTTGCAGGGAAAGCCGGCTATAACAGTGCCAAACATGGGGTCATTGGACTGACTAAAGTGGCGGCACTCGAATGTGCGCGTGAGGGCATTACAGTAAATGCCTTGTGTCCAGGCTATGTCGATACGCCTTTAGTACGCGGCCAAATTAGCGACTTGGCCAAAACCCGTCAAGTCAGTGAAAGTCATGCTTTAGAAGATGTGATTTTAGCGATGGTGCCACAAAAGCGTTTACTCAGCGTAGAAGAGATTGCCGACTATGCTATTTTCCTCGCCAGTGATAAAGCCGGTGGTATCACCGGTCAAGCGGTGGTTATGGATGGTGGCTATACTGCACAATAATGGTCAATACAACAACGCCTCAGCATGCTGAGGCGTTGTTGCTCGGTTCAATTAGGCCTGTTTTTTCACATTCAGACGCGCTGCATGTAGCAGAGGTTCTGTATAACCGGACGGTTGTAATTGTCCTTTAAAAATCAGATCTGAAGCAGCTTGGAAGGCAATACTGTGTTCGAAGTCAGCTGACATCGCACGATATTCCGGATCATCCGCATTTTGCTGATCGACAATTTTAGCCATGCGTTGTAAAGCCGCTTCAACCTCGGCCTGTGTGACCACGCCGTGACAGAGCCAGTTGGCAAGATGCTGAGATGAAATACGTAAAGTGGCACGATCTTCCATTAAACCAACATCATCAATATCCGGCACTTTTGAGCAACCTACGCCTAAATCAACCCAACGCACCACATACCCTAAAATCCCTTGGCAGTTGTTTTCAATTTCACGGCGCTTTTCTTCAGCACTCCACTGGGTCTCTTGGGCTAAAGCCGGGGTGAGTAAGTCATCTAAGCTTAATAC
>CAVBYE010000151.1:0-5552 GCA_963599285.1 Bacteroidaceae bacterium
GTGACCGTCGTCAAAAGAAACGTCAATTCCGTGCTTTATGGATTGCGCGTATCAACGCTGGTGCTCGTTTAAACGGTTTGTCTTACAGCCGTATGATTGCTGGCTTGAAAAAAGCTCAAGTTATCATCGACCGTCGCGTACTTGCTGACATCGCTATGCATGACGCAGTTGCATTTGCTGCTTTAGCTGAAAAAGCTAAAGGCGCATTAGCTGCTTAATCATCTTCGATGATTTAAAAAAAGACCGCTTTGCGGTCTTTTTTTATGCCTGTTTTTAAAGATCAATATAGTACGCCAAAGTACACAGTAATGCCGTCACAATGATTAATGCCAACACGTTTTTCGTGTTGCTTTGTTTTTTTGTGGGCAGATCAACAGCCTCTGCCGAAGCTACAGCAGGGGTTAAATGTGCAGTTTGATAGTGATTAGCGACTTTGACAATAAACTTACTAAATAAGTCATCGAGTTTTTTGCCAAAATGACGATACTGTAAATGATCTTCAGCGCTAAAGGTACGTCCATCTGCATGTTGGGCGTGTTGTTGCTGTTTAGTAATATATTGGCTCAAAGAAGCTAAACGATGCAGGCTTTGGTGTGCATAATCGGCAGCATAATCGGTAGGCAGCAAGGCCAAACGTGTGCCCATATCTGTAGTGGGCTGACCAGTATAAGGTAGATCTACAGACTCAGGTGCTGACCATGCCTGCACAAGCGGCAGACTAAACAGCTCAGTTTGGATAAATTGCTCAATCTGATCCCAATCAGGACGTTGTAAATCTGTTTGAATCCGTTTAATCAGTTTACTGTTCAGTTCAAAACGCCATAATGTTTCTAAGCGAACATCTAAAGCTTGAGCAGCAGGCACCACATAATTGTGTTCTAGCGTATACCATGCAGCAAGCTCTTGACCAAAAATCCAGGCATGCAGTTGTTTAGGGGCATGGCTCACAATAAAATGTGCATAGGGCACCAATTCGACCTGACTGTTCGGATTTTTTTCCTCATTTAACAATTGAGAGCTATGCAAGCTGAGGTGAGTCACACCTTGTGCTTTAAGACCCTCTAACCACGGCTGAAAATGTTGTGCTAACAACTGTTGGGTCAGCAAATCACGAAAATAAAATTGATGCTGATTAAAGATGGCATGTTCTAGCCAATGGCTGAAGTTAAAATGACCTTTTAAATATTCATTTCCATAACTGACCAAGGTCAGTTGTTGTTGCCAAATTGGATCAAGCGCCATACCCAAACTTCTGTGATTAAATTCTGCCTATCTTAGCCTTAGTTAAAACACAGTGACAATAAAATTTTCGTTGCAGACACGCTTCATAAAAATGTCTAAAAACTGTTAGAATGTGGGGTTTTATAAATTTTAAATTGTTGCTTTGAGAGTTACTATGTCACTGGAAGCCCTGACTACTGAAGCGCTTGCTGCCATTGCAGCGGCGGAGGATCTTGCTGCACTCGATCAAGTACGTGTGCAATTTACGGGCAAGAAGAGCCAGCTTGCTGAACAATCGAAAGCATTGGGTAAAATGGACCCGGAACAGCGTAAAGAGTTTGGTGCGCAAATCCATGCAGTTCGTGAAGCAATTAATGGGGCATTGACTGCGCGTCAAACTGCACTACAACAAGCTGCTTTAGCGGCGAAACTTGCCAGCGAAACCCTTGATATTACCTTGCCAGGTCGCGGTCAGACTGTGGGCAGTATTCATCCGGTAACTCAAGTTCAAGAGCGCATTTGTCAGTTCTTTACCAAAGCAGGTTTTACTGTTGCAACTGGTCCTGAAGTCGAAGATGACTATCACAACTTTGAAGCCCTAAACATTCCGGGACATCACCCTGCACGTGCCATGCATGACACGTTCTACTTTGATGTGAACCATTTGCTACGTACCCATACTTCAGGCGTGCAAATCCGTACGATGGAAACCCAGCAACCGCCAATCCGTATTGTGTGCCCGGGTCGTGTTTATCGCTGTGACTCAGACCAAACGCATTCGCCAATGTTCCACCAAATCGAAGGTTTATACGTGGCTGAAAACACCAGCTTCGCTGAACTTAAAGGTTTGCTCATTAACTTGTTGAACGAATTCTTCGAAAAAGACTTAAAAGTACGTTTCCGTCCGTCATATTTCCCATTCACTGAGCCAAGTGCTGAAGTGGATATTATGGATGAGCGTGGCAAATGGTTAGAAGTGTTGGGCTGCGGTATGGTACATCCAAACGTATTGCGCTCTGCAGGCATTGACCCAGACAAATACAAAGGCTTTGCATTTGGTCTGGGTGTAGAACGTTTTGCAATGCTACGTTATGGCATTAATGACTTACGTATGTTCTACCAAAACGATGTGCGTTTCTTACGTCAGTTTGCTTAAAACTTTTTATTTAATCCTCTCCTAACCTCGCCTTTAAAAAAGAGAGGGACGCCACGAAATACGCTGGCGTCAGAGGGGGATTCTAAAGATTCGAATTACAGGTTTTATATCAATGAAAATTAGCGAAAATTGGTTACGCACATGGGTTAACCCAGCCATCGATAGCGACAAATTATCTGACCAATTGACCATGCTCGGTCTAGAAGTGGATGAGCTTGCACCTGCAGCAAAACCATTTACAGGTGTAGTGGTTGGTGAAGTCTTGACGGTAGAGCAACACCCTGATGCAGACCGTTTACGTGTAACGACTGTAAACATCGGTGCAGCTGAGCCATTACAAATTGTGTGTGGCGCGCCAAACGTTCGTGCAGGTATGAAAGCACCGGTTGCAACCATTGGTGCAGTATTACCAGGCGATTTTAAAATCAAAAAAGGCAAGCTTCGTGGCATTGAATCACAAGGTATGTTGTGCGGCGCATCTGAAATTGACTTAGAAGATAAAAT
Organism: Bacteroidaceae bacterium; assembly: GCA_963599285.1. Lineage (GTDB taxonomy): Bacteria > Pseudomonadota > Gammaproteobacteria > Pseudomonadales > Moraxellaceae > Acinetobacter. Next base: position 2,882 of record CAVBYE010000151.1, read on the forward strand.
CGATGGTCTGTTAGAGTTACCAGATGATGCACCTGTCGGCGTAAATATCCGTGAATATCTAGACCTTGATGACAACGTGATTGACATCAGCATCACACCAAACCGTGGTGACTGTTTCAGCATTCGCGGCATCGCACGTGAAATTGGTGTGATTAACCAGTTGCCTGTGACTGCACCTGAAATTAAAGAAGTTGCTGCAACGATTGTTGATGCAAAGCAAGTGATTGTATCGACTGAAGGTTGCCCACGTTACTTAGGTCGTGTGATCAAAAATGTAAATACCAAAGCACCGACACCGGTATGGATGGAACGTGCATTGGCGCGCTCTGGGATCCGTCAGCACAGTATTTTGGTCGACATTACCAACTATGTATTAATGGAACTCGGTCAACCGCTTCACGCATTTGATGGTGGTAAAGTTGAAGGTGCAGTACATGTACGTCAAGCGACTGCTGCCGAAAAATTAACGCTTCTTAATGAGCAAGAAGTTGAGTTAAATGACAAGGTGATGGTGATTGCAGATGACAATAAAGCATTGGCAATTGCAGGTATCATGGGTGGCTTGTCTTCATCTGTAACCGATGAAACGACTGAAATCTTCCTCGAGTCAGCATTCTTTGCACCGCTGCACATTGCAGGTCGTGCACGTAGCTTTGGTTTGCATACTGATGCTTCTCAGCGTTATGAACGTGGTGTTGATTTTGAACTGCCATTGATTGCGATGCACCGTGCATCACAATTGATTTCGGAGCTTGCAGGTGGTGAATTTGGTCCGATCACAGTGGCTGAAAATACTGCAGTGTTGCCAACACGCGAAGCAATTGCGCTTGAGCAAGCACAAGTGGATCAACTACTCGGTTATACCGTTGAAGCAGATTTCATTACCGATGCCTTAACGCGCCTTGGCTGTGAAGTCACGGTAAAAGCACAAGGCCAATGGTCTGTTGTTCCACCATCACACCGTTATGACATGGCAATCTACCAAGATTTAATTGAAGAAGTGGCACGTATTCACGGCTATGACAACATTCAAATCAGCTTGCCTGTAATTGATGTGAAATTGGCCAAGTACCAAGATCAATTTGAAACGGTACAATTGCGTCAAAGCCTAGTTGCACTTGGCTACCAAGAAGCAATCAGCTTTAGCTTTGCAGACTTGAAACTTGAAAAACAGTTGAACCCTGCGGTAAATCCATTGGCATTGGCAAACCCAATTTCAAGTGATTTAGCCGTGATGCGCTCAACATTGCTTTCAAGCTTGATTCCTTGTGTACAGTACAATGTCAATCGTCAGCAAAGCCGTGTACGCTTCTTTGAGCTTGGTTTGCGTTTTGACTATCAAGATGCAACATCAATTCATGACTTAAAACAAATCCCAACACTTGCCATGGTGGCAACAGGGGCAAAAACAGCTGAATCTTGGCATGCTAAACCACAGGCTATGGATTTCTTTGATTTTAAAGGTGAAATTGAAGCAGTTTTAGCCGCAGCGCGTGTAGACGTTGACTATGTACGTTCAGAGCGCGTTTGGTTACACCCAGGTCAGTCTGCAGAAATTATGGTGGCTGGTCAGTCAATTGGTTACTTTGGCCGTTTACACCCATCTTTAGAATCAGAATTAGATTTAAGCACTACTTGGGTCGCAGAGCTCGATCAGGCGGCTGTTTTGCAAACTTATGTATCTAATTTTACAGAATTATCACGTTTTCCTTCAGTTCGACGTGATATTGCGCTTTTAATTAGTGATAAGATTAATGTTAGCGAAATTCAGCAACTTATCGAGAAAACAGGCGGAGAGCTTTTAGACTCGACTTGGTTATTCGATGTGTACACTGGTCAAGGTGTTGAAGAAGGCAAACGCTCATTGGCATTTGCTGTGTTATGGCAACATCCATCACGTACACTTGAAGATGCTGAAATTAAATCCGGTATGGATAATATTTTACAAGTGTTGCAAGACACTTACCAAGCGACATTGAGGGCTTCATGACAGCATTAACAAAAGCAGAAATGGCTGATCATTTAAGTGAGCTCACGAGTTTAAATCGTCGTGAAGCAAAGCAAATGGTCGAGTTATTCTTCGATGAGATTAGCCAAGCGCTAATCTCTGGGGAGCAGGTTAAACTTTCGGGGTTTGGTAACTTTGAGCTGCGTGATAAACGCCAGCGTCCTGGTCGAAATCCTAAAACGGGCGAAGAAATTCCGATTTCTGCGCGTCGTGTAGTGACCTTCCGTGCGGGACAAAAATTCCGTCAACGTGTAGGAAATGAGCAGATCGATTGATCTGCTTTTTTACAGCTGTTGTTTGAGCAAGAGATCTTGAACAACAGGCAATAAAAAAGAGAGCCAAATGGCTCTCTTTTTTTCGAATAATCTAAAGTTTAGATTATTGAGCAGCAGCTTCAGAAGCAGCAGTTGCTTCAACAGCAGCGTCAACAGCTTCAGAAGCAGCAACAGCAGCTTCAGATGCAGCAGCGTCAGCAGCAGGAGCAGCTTCAGATGCAGCAGCAGCAGCAGCTTCAGCTTCAGAAGCAGCAGCTACAGCTTCAGATGCAGCAACGTTAGCGTCAACAGCAGCTTCTTCAGTTTTTTTAGCACAACCAACGAAAGCTAAAGTAGTAGCAACTGCAGCAGCAATAGCGATTTTTTTGAATAACATGGCATCACTCTC
>CAVBYE010000152.1:0-5488 GCA_963599285.1 Bacteroidaceae bacterium
TCCAATTGGGTCAAAAATACTCTGAAGCTTTAGGTTGTAAAGTTTTAGGTAAAGACGGCAAACCAATGGTCGTAACCATGGGTTGTTACGGTATTGGTGTAACCCGTGTGGTTGCCTCTGCCATTGAACAAAACTTTGACGAAAAAGGCATTATTTGGCCAGAAGCCATTGCACCGTTTGAAGTTGCGATTGTGCCAATGAACGCGCATAAATCACCACGTACTGTTGAAGCAGCTGAAGCGCTTTATGCAGAATTAACTGCTGCAGGTTACGACGTCATTTTAGATGACCGTGACGAACGCCCGGGCGTGAAATTCTCGGATCTTGAAATTACCGGTATTCCACACCGTATTGTGATTGGTGAAAAAGGTTTGGACGCAGGTACCTTTGAATATAAAGGCCGCCGTGACGCTGAATCTATCAATATCACCAAAGAAGAATTATTGGCAAAAATTGCAAAATAATTTGGCTTTAACATAAAAAAATCCCGCTCATGTAGCGGGATTTTTTTTCGCTGTATTTAGAAGATACGATTTTGATCTTTTTCAGCTTTTGGCAGTGCTTGGGCAATTTTTTCCGCAATCGCCATATAGCTTGCCGCCGCCGCATCACCTGCCACCACCGAAGGTTGACCGGCATCTGCATTTTCACGAATCACCGCATTTAAAGGTAGGTGACCCAGCAATGGAATTTGATACTGCTCAGAGAGCTTATCGCCACCGCCTGTACCAAAAATTTGCTCTTCATGGCCGCAATTTGAGCATACATGCGTCGACATATTTTCAATCACACCCATGACCGGAATCTGCACACGGTTAAACAGTTCAATCCCCTTAACTGCATCCATTAAAGCCACGTTTTGTGGTGTGGTTACAATCACCGCACCTGTTACCGGAATACGCTGTGCCAAAGTCAATTGAATATCACCTGTACCTGGTGGCATATCAATCATCAGTACATCAAGTTCAGGCCATAAGGTCTGGTTAAACAGCTGCATCAGCGCACCTGTTGCTTTTGGCCCACGCCATGCAACTGGTGTGTTGTGATCCCCTGTTAAATGACCGATCGAGAGCACCGCCATGCCGTAGGCTTCAAGCGGAACAAAATGCTCTGCTTCAATCATTGGTGTTTGACCGGCATTGCCTAACATTGTTGGAATACTTGGGCCATAAATATCGGCATCTAATACACCAACCTTTAGCCCCATTTTTTGCAGTGCTAGGGCAAGGTTTACCGTAGTGGTTGATTTACCCACACCGCCTTTACCTGATGATACCAACACAACATGTTGAATACGTGGATGTTTAGGTACATCACGTTGTTGCGGTGCAGCCTTTTGAATAGGTGCTTCTTCTTGCTTTGGCTGATAGTTGGCATTGGCTTGTTGTACAGCGTCTACACCTGCTGAGGCATCGACCACTGGCGGTAAATTATTTTTTGCAGGTGATGCTGTTTGACTCGAGCAGCTTTCACCTTCGCTGTGATTATGACCACAACCACCTGATTTTTTGCCCGTTTTTTGTTGAATCACATGCATATTCAGCTCTTGAATGCCACATGCTTGCAGCGCTTGTGCCAATTCGTCATGAATCTGTTGCAGCTGTTCTTTTTCTTCAGGATAGGTATTCATGCTGATTTGCAGCATCTGTCCTTGAATGTTGATTTGGCTAATACGGTCTTTGAGTGCATCGTTTGATTGCGGTAAACGATAGTTTTGCAACACGGCTTGAACTTCTTCTTCATTCACCTCTTTGGCTGGCGAAAAAACTGATTTAAGTGAAGAAAGCCACGACATATATTTACTCCAAGTCTCAACAGACAGTTAGGCAGATTAGTTTAACTGTTATTTGCAGTGAGGTTAAGCATTCCCTTTCAGCTTCTGCCCAATTGTGCGCATTTTTATCAAGATTGAGGGCAGGAAAAAAAAGAGACTGCTGATGCAGTCTCTTTTATTGATGCTTTGCCAATTAAGCTTTGTCTTGCGCTGCTTTGGCCTCATCCACTTGCTTTTCTGCGCTGGCTTTTAAGTCTTTGGCCTTCGCAGTGGCGTCATCTGCAACTTTAGCCGCCTTGGTTTTGGCAGTATCGGTCAATTCAGCGGCCTTTTCTTTGGCCTGTTCTGCTTTTGACTCTGCCTCATCACTTAAATCTGCTGCTTTGGTTTTGGCTTCATCGCTGAGGTCTGCCACCTTGGTCTTGGCTTCCTCGACCAAACTACTGGCTTTTTCTTTGGCTTCCTCAGCTTTTAATTTGGCCTCATCCCCCAATTCACCAGCTTTGGCTTTGGCTTCATCAACCAAGTCATGGGCTTTTTCTTTGGCCTCAGCCACTTTTAATTTGGCTTCGTCTGCCAGTTCATGCGCTTTGTCTTTGACCTCAGCCACCTTGTGTTTGGCTTCATCTAAGATTTCAGTCGCTTTGGCTTTTAAACTACTTAAGATTGACATGATGGATCCTCTTTGTTGTTTTTTAATATCTATTAGCTTGTTAACATTTTTTATTTTAACTTACGAGTAATCGGTTTAAATGTAAACAATCAGCATACAAAAAATTATCAAGTACGATGACTCTTCCCAAAGCAAGGCTGTTTATCTATATAGGCCGGATCATCGTCAAAATCACGCTCGCTGTCATCCGCATCGACCTCTTCATGTTCAAGATGGCGTCTCAAAACAGCCGGTTTTAATGCTGCTGCACGGTGATCTTGCTCTGCGATGTCTTCATCTAAAGCGCGCATCTGCATATTCCTTGCCCTACTGCTGTTAGCATAAGCCCAAATATGCAGATCGACACGCTGATTTCACTCAAAAAGTGTGTCTTTTCATGACCAAAAACTTAAGCGCGAATGCCACGCATAAAGCTGACGACACTAAACAGCCACAAGAACAAAATAAAGCTACGTGCTTGGTTAAAATGCTGCAGATCGGTGCCATGTAAAATATTATGACGTGTTGCGGTAACACTCGAACTGCTGTCCATTTTGTAGGCCGCAAGCTCAGCAAAGTACGGATTCATTTCTACGGCAATTTTGGCCTTATGCCATAAGCTTTTAATCTCATTGCCTTTTAAACCGGGTACAATTTTATGTACATCAACAAATTTGGTGTCTTTTTGCTGTAAAAACCCTTTTGCCACCAGTACATCAGTGAGTAAGCCTTCAAGCTGAGCATACAGCACAGGCACACAGCCCACATACAGCCCTTGTGCATATAACTGTAAGGCTTGCTCAATTAAGCCACGGCGCACGGCATTATGCTCCCCAACCTGTAAATCATCCAATGCGCCTAGCAATTGTTGCTGGAAAAATTCGCCATTGATCAGATCAAGTAAGTCAAATTCCCCGATGTCTTCATGTTCATGAATACAGCGCCAAAAATGCAACAGATTTAATGCATCATTTGGCACCTTGGTGTCAGGGGCTTGATTGAGTGCATCAGCCAATACCTGAAAATAGGGCTCTTGTGATGCAAGCTGCTCAAGCGTTTGCATTAAGAAGTTGTGCTCGCCTCGGGTCATTTGATCTAAATCAAGTTGTGCTTGTTCTAAAATGATTTTTCCGGCTTGTTGGGCTTGGGTGGGTTTAGCCGCAATACGGGTGACCGGCTCGTCAAAATCAAAATCGTCATCCATCATGACTTATACACTCAAACTATTTATATGAGGTTCATTATCGCTATTCTGGGGTCTAACCGATAGCGCTTTATCTCATGTTCACGCTCAGTTGAGTTTTTTAAAATCTGATGCGCTGCTCTGTTTTGCCTGTTTTACTAAATGCATCGATTTGCACACAATTGATATAAAGCTTTATGCAAGTTTGGCTTAACTCAGGTAAAATCATGCCCATTGCATATGAATACGAATGAGAGAGTGAATCCGTGCGTAATATTTTAGTCACCAATGCCCTTCCTTACGCCAATGGCCCGATCCATATGGGTCACTTACTTGGTTATATCCAAGCAGATATTTGGGTTCGTGCGATGCGTGCAATGGGTCATAACGTGACTTATGTATGTGCAGACGATGCTCACGGTACAGCAATTATGCTACGTGCCGAAGCCAATGGCATTAGCCCAGAACAACAAATTGCCAATGTGCAAGCCGAACACGAACGCGATTTCGCAGGCTTTAAAGTCGATTTTGACCACTACGACTCGACCAACAGCCCAGAAAACCAAGCGCGTGCTTCAGAAATTTATATTAAAAACCGTGATGGCGGCAACATTGCTGTACGCCCTGTTAAACAATTGTTTGACCCTGAAAAAGGCATGTTCTTATCAGACCGTTTCATTAAAGGCACATGCCCAAAATGTAAAACTGAAGATCAGTACGGCGACTCATGTGAAGCATGTGGTACCACTTATAATGCCACTGAACTGCTTGATGCAAAATCAACCTTAAGCGGTGCAACACCAGTTGAGAAATCGTCAGATCACTACTTCTTTAAACTACCGAATTTCTCAGAATACCTCCAAAAATGGACACGTGACGAAGGTCGTTTACCGGTATCTATTGCCAATAAACTTGATGAATGGTTTGAAGCAGGTTTATCAGATTGGGATATTTCACGTGATGCGCCATACTTTGGCTTTGAAATTCCTGATGCGCCAAACAAATACTTCTACGTATGGGTAGACGCGCCAATTGGTTATATGTCGAGCTTTGAAAACTACATCAAGACCAAACGTCCTGATTTAAGCTTTGACGATTACTGGAAAAAAGATTCTCAAAATGAGGTGTATCACTTCATTGGTAAAGACATCGTGTATTTCCACGCGCTGTTCTGGCCTGCAATGCTTGAAGGTGCCAACTACCGTACCCCATCTGGCTTATTCGTAAACGGTTTCTTAACTGTAAACGGTCAGAAGATGTCAAAATCTCGTGGTACATTCATTAAAGCTGAAACCTATTTACAGCATTTAAACCCTGAATACCTACGTTACTACTTCGCATCTAAACTGTCTGATAAAGTTGAAGATTCTGACTTAAATCTTGATGATTTCGTACAGAAAGTTAACTCTGACTTAGTGGGTAAAGTAGTCAACATCGCTAGCCGCTGTGCGAAATTCATCAACACCAAGTTTGACAACAAATTGTCTGCAACGTGTGCTGAACCTGAATTGGTACAAAGCTTTATTGATGCAGGTGCATCAATTGCAGCGCAATACGAAGCGCGTGAATTCTCTGCTGCGATTCGTGAAATCATGGCGTTAGCTGACAAAGCGAATCAATACATTGATGAGAAAAAGCCTTGGGCACTCGCTAAAATTGAAGGCGAAGAACAACAAGTGCATGACGTATGTTCTGTGGGTATTAACTTGTTCCGTCAATTGGCGGTTTACCTTGCGCCTGTACTGCCAACATTGGCGGCTCAAGTTCAAGCGTTCTTACAGTTAGATGCCTTTGACTTTGCTTCGCGTGAAACCATTCTTGTGGGTCATGAAATTGCATTGTTCCAACCGTTAATGCAACGTGTAGACCCGAAAGCTGT
>CAVBYE010000153.1:0-5417 GCA_963599285.1 Bacteroidaceae bacterium
CTATCAACTTGTCTATCAAAGCGAAAGACGAAGCTGAAGAGAAAGAAGCTGTTGCGAACTTAAAAACTGCTGCAGCTGGTCAAGACAATGGTCCTAAAACTATTGGTGACTTGATCAAAGCTCAAATGGGCAACTAAGTAGATGTATGAAATGTATGGTTAATGTAAATTAGCTTATACTTTTTACACAATTACTATAAACGGTAGCGTAGTATTCACTTATTGCGCTACCGTTTTGTATTTAAACAGGTTATTATCTTTTTAAGTAAAAGTAGCTTGATAATTAAAGAGGTCGACGATGACTACTGAAGCACTTAATAAATCCGACTTAATAGAGCGAATTTCTTTAAAGAATCCACATCTCGCTGAGCCCCTTGTGGAAGAAGCGGTGAAGATCATGATCGATCAAATGATTGAATCTTTATCTTCGGATAACCGTATTGAAATTCGTGGATTTGGTAGCTTCGCACTGCATCACCGCGAACCACGTGTAGGTCGTAATCCAAAAACGGGTAAGTCGGTTGAAGTTGCAGCCAAAGCAGTACCACACTTTAAACCAGGTAAAGCGTTACGCGATGCAGTAAATGAATCTGCGAATTAATTAAAAAAATTATAGGGGTGTTTATGCGTTACGTCCTCGTTGTTTTGTTGTTAGTTATTTTTGGTTATTCATTAGCATTGGTGCTACAAAATAGTACCGAACTTTCGGTAGATTTATTATTTACCCAAGTTCCTGCAATGCGTTTGGGTCTATTGCTCTTGATTACGCTAGGTTTAGGTATTGTGATTGGCTTGTTACTGGGTGTACAAGTATTTCGCGTGTTCCAGAACAGTTGGGAAATCAAGCGTCTACGTAAAGATATTGACTATTTACGTAAAGAGCAAATTCAAACTGCACAAGCAGCAGCAGCTGAGGCTGTGGTAAATACTCGACATGAGAAAACTGTCTTGGATGTGCATCCAGACGACCGACCACTGTAAGGTTTTTTATTTAGTTCTTTTATCTCTCATTTGATATTGATTATGAAAATGCACTCGGGGTGATTTGATCTCGGGTGTTTTTTTATGCACTTTACTCAGGGAATACGGCAGACTGAGTTTGATTTTTTTGTTAAGGCTTGAGGCAACTTAGATAGTGCGTATAATGCATTTAATTTGTCTGTTAGAAAGGGTAGTCTCTTGAGTATCATCGTTGCATTAGATGCGAAAAGCCAATATGACGCATTAAAAATCGCAGAGCAGCTAGACCCAACTTTATGTCGCGTGAAAGTTGGTAAAGAGTTATTTACCCATGAGGGACCAAACGTCGTTAAAGCGCTGCATGATCGCGGTTTTGAAGTCTTTTTAGATTTAAAATTCCATGATATTCCAAATACAACAGCACAAGCTGTATGTGCGGCAGCAGATATGGGTGTATGGATGGTGAACGTGCATGCCTCAGGTGGCCGTAAAATGATGGAAACCTGTGTTGAACGTTTAAAAGCAGGAAACTACAGCACTCAACTGATTGCAGTTACAGTATTGACTTCAATGGGTCGTGAAGATTTAAAAGATTTAGGCTTAGACATCGAACCATTTGAACATGTCAAACGCCTTGCAACTCTAACCAAAGACAGCGGTCTAGATGGTGTGGTGTGTTCAGCACAAGAAGCAAAAATGTTGCGTGAAACCTTAGGTGCAGATTTTGCATTGGTGACACCGGGTATTCGTCCTGAAGGATCGAATGCAGATGATCAAAAACGCATTGTTACGCCTAAACAGGCAATGCTCGATGGTTCTACCCATCTGGTGATTGGTCGTCCAATTACTCAATCTGCTGATCCACGTCAGACCTTGAAAGATATTTTAGCGACATTGTAAGTGTTTAAATCCCCCTAACTCAAAGGGGGATTTTTTAAAAAAACTGAGGTCTATGGAATTGCTGCCAATATGCTCACAGCGATAGGGGCAAGTACGGATAAAATGAAACCGCTCACCATCGCATGCGGAATAAAATTATTGCCACAAGCGTGCTTAACCATAGGCAAAGTTGCATCCATGGCAGTTGCACCCGCAGCTGAAATTGCAGCCCGTGGATAGCGCCAGCCAATACAATACATCAATAAAATGGCAAAGATTTCTCGAAATAAATCGTTCATTAGCGCAATGCTGCCAAGTTCTGCACCTTTTAATTCAGTAATGACAATGCCAGACATGGAATAAAAACCATAACCTTGTGAAAAAAGCAGGGCATGTTTTAAAGATAAATCCTGTAGTAATAGATAGCTGGCATAAGCACCCGCAATTGAGCCTAAAATACAGCCTAAAGGTACAAATAAGATTTTCCAGTTCAGCCATGAACGATCAAGTGGCGTATACGCAAGGTCTAAACCAATGAGTAACATAAATACTAATAACAAGCCCCAACTGCTGATATGCAGATCAAAGGAGAGCTGTTGTTTGAAATAGGCCAAAGCCAGGCCTGTCAGCAGAGCCAATAAGGCATAACTAATATTCACCAATGAATGCATAAAAAGTGCCAAACTTACTTTACCGCGACTTGGTGCATAACCCAATAACTTAAATAAAAGGTAACAGCATACAAAAGCACCTACAGATGTCGTGGCAGATAAGGTCAGCGCAGGGCCAATAATTGTCCAAGGCGCGGTCATTTCTACAAAGACTTGGAAAAATTCCATGGCAATTGCAATGAGTAAAATATAACTAAAATAAGGTAAAACCTGAAAGCTCAATGTTTTTAACCACTGAGGAATAGATTTTGCAAAAATAAACCCCACGGCTAAGCAAAAAAGCAGTTGGAAAATTAGCCAAATAGATTGCATGAAACAGATGCTATAGAAAGTGTTTCAATATGATACTGAAGTTAAAGCACATATTGAATCAATTTGCACAGGCATTTGGCAGCTTTACTTTAAAGTGATCATTTCGGCAATGGGAAAAAGCCGAAAACTGTAGTAAAACAGAGCGGTTGTTTTGTGATGGCAAAATTATGAAAAGATCGATTTTAGGGCTGTTGTACTTGATTCAAGCTATGCGTAAAGCAGGTCTTGAAGTTGATCCTAAGTTGCAACACATTGGGTTGCGCAGTGAGGCTTTAGACCCGAGTGCCATTATTCACCCAAGCTTGGAATGGAATCTGTTGCAAGTGCTCGGGAAAAATGTAAATCCAGCTTTGGGGCTTTGGATCGGTCAGCATTATAATTTGGTCGGATACGGCCCTTTACTGATGTTACTGGTGACCAGCGACCGTATTGAAACAGCCTTGAATAAAGTGATTGAATATCAGCGTCTCACCCATTTGACGGGTCATTTAAGTTTAATTCAGCAAAATACGCGCGTGGGTTTGCGTTATGTTCCCGAGCAACTCAACACCGATTTAGGTTTGCTGCGAACCCAGTGTGAAATTTCAAGTACCTACAAGTTTGTCTCAGATCTTTATAAAACTATGGGGCTTAAGGTACCTGCTTTGCAAATTGAACTGCCCTTTTTTGAACCAGAAACCGATGAATTAATCGAAGGATATTATGCAGTTTATGGTGAAGGGCTCAGCTTTAATACTCGGGAAGCAATTTTTTGGTTTGATGCCAATGTATTAGCAGTGAATATTCCTTCAGTCGATGCCATGACATTCAAAGCCTATGAGCATAAATGTAAAAGTGAAATCAATCGCCTCAAGATCGATGAACATACACCGTTGTTGTTACAACGTGTACATGATTATTTGCAGCTTCAGCAAGGCATGTTGCCAAGCATGGCAGAGACTGCACAGGCATTAAATATTCCCGAACGTACTTTGCGCCATCAATTGCAACAACAGGGTTGTAGCTATAAGCAAATTCGCGAAAATATTATCAAAGATAAAGCGCTGAGTTTAATCGAATATAAAGAATATTCGATCGAAATGATCGCCGAGCTTTTAGGCTATTCGGAGCCTGCAGCCTTTAATCATGCCTTTAAGCGTTGGTTTGGACAAAGCCCACGTCAGTATCATAAATAATCCAAAGTGTTATATATTCAAGCTCAATCTTGGTTATACTTCGCTTAGCTCTAAACAGTATGCAATGATATGTCAGAAAATTCAGCATTTAACCCTTTATCGCCCGCTCAGCGTTATGCAGAGGCATTGGCATCTGGTAAGTTTATGCCAGATGAGGCACAAGCACAGGCCGTGCATGAGTTAGATCGTGTTTGGCAAGAGTTGAACGAACGTTATAAATCTTCAAAAAAAATCTTTAGTCGTTTCCGTCGTCAAACTTCACCACAAGGGGTATATATGTGGGGTGGAGTGGGGCGTGGTAAAACGTGGTTGATGGATCAGTTTTATGATTCTGTACCCTTTCGCCGTAAAACGCGTATGCATTTCCATCACTTTATGCAACATGTGCATCGAGAATTAAATAAATTATCAGGTCAGCAAAATCCATTAGATACCGTAGCGGATCAAATTTACCAAGATGCTGTGGTGATTTGTTTTGATGAATTCTTTGTGTCTAATGTCACCGATGCCATGATTTTAAGTGACTTGTTCCAAAAGTTATTCAAGCGCGGTATTACCTTGGTGGCCACCTCAAATATTGCCCCAGATGGTTTATATAAAAATGGCATCCACCGTGATCGCTTTATACCGACCATTGAAATGGTGAAACAAAACTGTGTCATTTTAAATGTAGATGCAGGTGTCGATTACCGTTTACGTGTGCTCAAACAAGCACAACTGTTTAAATATCCGTTAAACGAGGCACATCAACTGTGGATGCAAGAGCGCTTTGATGCACTAACGCGTACACAAACGGTCTCTCATGCACCGATCACCATCAATCATCGCGAAGTGGCCACAGTTGCGCATACTGAGGATGTATTGTGGTGCGAGTTTGCTGATTTATGTTTGAAACCGCGTAGTCCTGCCGACTTTATTGAAATTGCCAATATTTATAACACCGTATTGGTCAGCAATATTCCGCATTTAAATGATTATTTAGCGGATGGTACGCGTCGATTCATTTATTTAGTCGATGAGTTTTACGATCGTGGCGTAAAACTGTTATTAACGTCTGAAGACAATATTATTGAGATTTATTCAGGGGAGAAACTTGCCTTTGAAATTGAGCGTACCCGATCACGCTTACTCGAAATGCAATCTGACGATTATCTGAATTCAGCACACCGTCAAATTGAGTCAACTGCAGCAGCAGAGTAAGGTCATAAGGTTAAGGGGTCAGTGACTGCTGACGCCTTGACGATGCTGTTAAATAGTATTGATGCGTTTAATCAAACTGCGCATGACATTGATATTCTGCCAAAAACTGCGTTTTATGCCCCTAAATTACTCAACTCAGCGATGGCTAGAGTTTTGATCATACCATTACTACATCCTTAGAATCATTCTTCCTCGAATTTACACATCCAATCTGTGTGGAA
>CAVBYE010000154.1:0-5389 GCA_963599285.1 Bacteroidaceae bacterium
CAAGTAGTGCCTACCGTTTGGCCAAAACCAATGCGGCTTCTGTATTTGCAGTCAAAGTGGCCCAGTCAGGTGGGCTTCTAGAAGGACAACAGCTCTCGACCTTAGCCAACCTTGCAGGAATTGACTTGTATGGTGGCACCATGTTGGAAGGTTCAGTTGGGACAATCGCCTCAGCACATCTGTTCTCAACTTTTGAAAACTTAGCCTATGGCACAGAGCTGTTCGGCCCTTTGCTGCTCACTGAAGAAATTTTAACAACACCACTTCAATATCGTGACTTTGCCTTGCATTTACCCCAAGGCCCAGGTCTCGGCATTGACCTAGATGAAGATAAGATCGACCGCTTGCGTCGCGCATAATTGCTGAATTGAAGGAGTCTCTCATGCTGTTCCAAGTCCGTATGGATGTCCATATTCCACGTGATCTGCCTGCTGAAACTGCTGCTGAAATTAAAGCCGTAGAAAAAGCCTATTCTCAGGAATTACAACGTCAAGGTAAATGGCGCCACATTTGGCGTATTACCGGCCAGTATTCCAACATCAGTATTTTTGATGTGGACAGCAATGAAGAATTGCACACCCTGTTACAAGGTTTACCGCTATATCCCTATATGAAGATTGATGTTATGGCCCTCAATCGCCATCCCTCTTCAATTCGTGAAGATGATCGCTAAGCCTAAGCACGACGCTTAAACCAAACTCAAACTCAATTTCAGGTCAGGGCATCACCCCGATGCCCCGTCCACACTCATGCCCAAAAAGACACAAGGAGCGTGGCCAGCACGTCTTCACTAGCCAGCCACGAGAACATATCTCATACGCCAAGGAGCTTTAGTATGAACCGTCAAGACATCGAAAATATCGTCAAAGCATGTAACGTCGACACTGCAGAGGGTCCTGTGAATGCACGTGTCCAACAAATTATTGTCCGTTTGGTCACTGACCTGTTCCAAGCCATTGAAGATTTAGATTTATCTCAATCCGAGGTGTGGACCGGCATTGAAACCATTATTGATATTGCCAAAGCAGATGAATTTGCCTTAATGGGCTCTGCCATTGGTCTAGAACATTTCCTCGATTTACGTGCCGACGAAGCCGATGCTAAAGCCGGCATCACCGGCGGTACACCACGTACCATCGAAGGCCCATTGTATGTTGCTGGTGCGCCTGAAGCGACAAGCTTTGCGCGCCTTGATGACGGTTCTGAAGAAGGCAAAATTCCAACCCTCATTGTTGAAGGTCGCGTCACAGACACCGAAGGCAACGTGGTGGAAGGGGCGAAAGTTGAAATGTGGCATGCCAATAGCAATGGTAACTACTCTTTCTTTGATCAGTCACAAACTGAGTTCAACTTGCGTCGCTCAATTTATACCGCAGCAGACGGTCAATATACTGCATTGACCACAATGCCTGTGGGCTATGGTCTTAACCCAGCAGGACCTTTACAAGCGGTGCTCAATCAAATTGCACGTCATGGTCAACGTCCTGCGCATATTCATTACTTCATCTCAGCGCCAGGTTATCGCAAACTTACCACCCAATTTAATATTGAAGGTGACCAATACCTCTGGGATGACTTTGCCTTTGGAACCCGCGAAGGGTTAGTGGCCACTGCGGTCGATATTACAGACGAAGCTGAAATTGCACGTCGCGGTTTAACGGCACCTTTTAAGTACATTAGCTTTGATATTGTACTGCAAAAAGATGTTGCTGGTGCACCTTCTACCGTGGTTGAGCGTCGTCGCGCAAGCGCATAACTGTTAAAGACGAGCGAAATACCGGCACGAGGTATTTCGCACACTAGCCCCCTTTTCGCACCGTCGGAGTTTAGACATGCCACGTATTCCTGTGATTAATACGAGCCACCTTGACCGTATAGATGAATTACTTGTAGATAATGACCAAACCGGTGAATACAAATTACATCGTTCGGTATTTACAGACCAAGCCTTGTTTGACTTAGAAATGAAATACATTTTCGAAGGCAACTGGGTCTATTTGGCCCACGAAAGCCAAATTCCAAATAACAATGACTACTACACCACCCATATTGGCCGTCAGCCGATCATCATTGCCCGTAACCGCCAAGGTGAACTCAATGCCATGATCAATGCCTGTTCACACCGTGGTGCACAGCTGTGTCGTAGCAAACGTGGCAGCAAAGCCACTTACACCTGCCCGTTCCATGGTTGGACCTTCAACAACTCAGGCAAACTGTTAAAAGTCAAAGATCCATCTGAGGCAGGTTATTCCGATTGCTTTAATACCGATGGTTCACATGACCTGAAAAAAGTCGCGAAATTTGAAAGCTATAAAGGTTTCTTATTTGGTAGCTTAAATCCAGAAGTGCCTTCACTTGAAGACTATTTGGGTGAAACCAGCAAAATTATTGACATGATTGTCGATCAATCCGATCAGGGCTTAGAAGTTTTACGTGGTTCATCGACCTATACCTACGAAGGTAACTGGAAACTGACCGCTGAAAATGGCGCAGATGGCTATCACGTCTCTGCGGTACATTGGAACTATGCTGCCACCACGCAGCAACGTAAAGAAAAAGAAGCCGGTGATGATATTCGTGCCATGAGTGCAGGCGCATGGGGCAAACAAGGTGGTGGTTCTTATGGCTTTGAAAATGGTCATATGCTGCTGTGGACACAATGGGCCAACCCTGAAGACCGTCCAAACTTCCCCAAAGCCGATGAATATGCTGAAAAGTTTGGTGAGGCGATGTCGAAATGGATGATCGAACGCTCACGTAACTTATGCTTGTATCCAAACGTCTATTTAATGGATCAATTTGGTTCACAAATCCGGGTTTTGCGTCCTTTATCGGTCAATAAAACAGAAGTTACGATTTACTGTATTGCACCAAAAGGTGAAGCACCAGAAGCACGTACCCGCCGTATTCGCCAATACGAAGATTTCTTTAATGCCTCAGGCATGGCCACACCTGACGATCTAGAAGAATTCCGTGCTTGCCAAGCCGGTTACGCAGGCATTGAGCTGGAATGGAACGATATGTGTCGTGGTTCAAAACATTGGATTCATGGCCCAGATGAGGCGGCCAATGAAATTGGTTTAAAACCAAAACTGTCTGGCATTAAAACCGAAGATGAAGGCCTGTACTTGGCCCAACATCAACACTGGCTCGACATGATGAAAATTGCGATTGCCAATGAAAAAGCCTTGGCGGTCTCTACACAAGGAGAAAGCGCATGAATGCACAAACGCAAATCAATCAAGAGCTCAGCTTAGATGCCATTTCGCAATTCCTCTATCAAGAAGCACGTTTTTTAGATGATGAACAATGGGATGACTGGTTGGCGTGTTATGCCCCATCGGCTTCATTTTGGATGCCAGCGTGGGATGACGATGACACTCTAACCACCGACCCACAGTCGGAAATTTCACTGATCTATTATCCAAACCGTCAAGGTTTAGAAGACCGTGTGTTCCGGATTAAAACTGAACGTTCATCTGCAACCATGCCAGATACACGTACCTGTCATAACCTCAGCAACATTGAAGTGCTGGCACATGAGGGTGACAAAGTTACGGTGCGTTTTAACTGGAATACCTTAAGTTTCCGTTACAAAACCTCGTATAGCTACTTTGGTATGTCACGTTATGAAATTGATTTTTCAGGCGAAAAACCACAAATTCTAAGTAAATACGTGGTACTTAAAAATGATTATATCAACCAAGTGATCGACGTTTACCACTTGTAATTCAAAAAGATAGACTCGCCTGAATCAAATGGATTTTTGGTTCAGGCTCTCCCCAAGATTTAAAGTTTTTAAAAGGATATTCAGCCATGTCTAGTCACAATGTTGCGCTTCAATTTGAAGATGGCGTTACGCGTTTTATCTCTGTTACTCAAGGCGAATCTTTATCCGATGCGGCCTACCGTCAAAAAATCAATATCCCGCTCGACTGCCGTGATGGGGCATGTGGTACCTGCCGTGCATTTTGTGAGTCGGGTCATTATGACATGCCTGAAGAAACCTATATTGAAGATGCCTTAACCCCTGAAGAAGCGGAGCAAGGTTACATCTTGGCATGCCAATGCCGCCCAACTTCGGATGCTGTGTTCCAAATTCAAGCCTCATCTGATGTCTGTAAAACCGAAATTCATCAATACCAAGGCACCTTAGCACGTGTTGAAAACCTGTCTGAATCTACCATTACCTTTGATATTCAGCTTGATGAAGGTCAACCTGAAATCAACTTCCTTGCCGGTCAATACGTCAATGTTGCAATTCCTGGCACAGAAGAGACCCGTTCCTACTCATTTAGCTCAAAACCGGGCAACCGTTTAACCAGCTTTGTCGTGCGTAATGTACCAAATGGCAAAATGTCGAGCTTCTTAAGTTTAAATGCCCAAGCAGGCGACAAAATGAGCTTTACTGGTCCGTTCGGTAGTTTCTATCTACGTAATGTCGTGCGTCCCGTCGTCATGCTAGCAGGTGGTACAGGCATTGCGCCTTTTATGTCGATGCTACAGGTACTTGAAGAAAAAGGCGCTCAGCATCCGGTGCGTTTAGTCTTTGGTGTGACCAATGATTTTGACTTAGTGGAAATTGAACAATTGGATGCCCTACAAGCCAAACTGCCATGGTTTGAATATCGCACCGTGGTGGCAAATCCAGATTCTGCACATCAACGCAAAGGTTATGTCACAGGTCATATTGAAACTGAGTGGTTAAACGGTGGTGATGTTGATGTTTATCTCTGTGGTCCTGTACCCATGGTCGATGCGGTACGTGGTTGGTTAGATACCGAAGGTATTCAACCTGCGAACTTCTTATTTGAAAAATTCTCTGCCAACTAAACAGGATGATGAACATGACGCAACGATTTGCCAATAAAGTGGTGATTGTGACTGGTGCCGCACAAGGCATTGGTCGTGGCGTGGCAGAACATGTCGCGGCTGAAGGTGCTCAAGTGGTATTGGCTGATTTTTCAGATTATGTCGATGACGTCTTGGCCGAAATTACTGCCGCAGGCGGACAAGCCACTGTCGCTAAAGCCAACCTTGAAACCTATGCCGGTGCAAGTGCTGTCGTGGCCCAAGCCATCGCAAGCTATGGTCGTGTCGATGTCCTCATCAACAATGTGGGTGGTGCCATTTGGATGAAACCCTTTGATGAATTTTCTGAAGAAGAAATTATCAAAGAAGTGAATCGTTCCTTGTTCCCAACCCTATGGTGCTGTCGTGCTGTCCTGCCTGAGATGATTAAAAATCAACAAGGGACCATTGTTAATGTGTCATCTATTGCCACCCGTGGCATTAACCGTGTGCCCTACTCAGCAGCCAAAGGCGGCGTCAACGCATTAACAGCTTCCTTAGCATTTGAACATGCTAAAGATGGTATTCGTGTCAATGC
>CAVBYE010000155.1:0-5384 GCA_963599285.1 Bacteroidaceae bacterium
TCTTGCCACTTTCAAAAGAAAATTCAGTGAGTAGCTTTTGACTAAAACTGTCGAGCGTGCCAATAAATAGCTCGTCCAATTGATCAAGCACGAGCTTTAAGCGCTCACAGGCATAACCAATTTTGTCAAAATAATCCTGTAGAATTTTTTGAAATAGTACGTCTTTTTCAAGTGTGGCTTTGGCTAAAACTTCAGTAGGGCTAAAGACTTGGTAGACCTGTAAAAAATGCAGTGTTTCTTGCAGACGCTTACGAATACGGGTTTTTAGCTCTGCGGCAGCGGCACGGGTAAACGTGGTAGCAATCACTTGATGCGGCAAATAATCATGTAACAGCACGCGCACCATTAAACTCGACAGCGTATAGGTTTTACCGGTACCCGCTGAGGCTTCAATCCAATGTAAGCCTTGAAACTGCATATCAAGAATAGGGGCAAACGAGGCTTCGGGCTGATAAAAACTATTCATATTGCGTCCTGCAGCGCTTGATGCCAAAAGATCGGCTGATAAAGTCGATAAGAGAAGTCCAAACAGGCCTGCTCAAGCAATTGATTGCTGTCACAGTCACGTAAAATAAACTGCCAATCGCGGTGTTTAATATTCCACTCTTCATTGTCATAACGATAACCGGCAAAGTTGTCCGACTTACGCCATTCTTTAAACAGTTTGTCTAAATCTTTCACTTGCATCAAGCCATTAGAAACATCTGTCCATTCCACCTTCACTTCATCTTTTAAGATCAACTCAGCCGGTAACAATAATGGTTGCTGCTTGGCATGCTGCCATGCCGCAAGCCAATCATGTAGCCACAGTTTTGCCTGCTCCGAGCTGACCCCTTGGCAAATAATGGTTTTATTACTACAGACCGCAATGCGTTTTAAATCCGTCCCGCCTTGACCCAAATCGAGATACGCGAGCCACAACAAATACTCAAGCCACACTCGCCCACGGCGTTTTGGCTTGGCACTTGCCGCAATCACATTGACCCAAAGATCTGCATTTTGTTCAGGCACTTGAATGGTGATATGTAGCTGCTCTTGAATTTTCAGCACTTGACGCGTGGTGGTGGTGGCTTGTGGCGCAAACGCATATAAACGCTCAAGCAGCTGTTCTTGTTCTAATATTCCTTGCTGCCAAGTGGCATGTTGGGTTTTACCTACAGGTAAAATATCTTTGAGCAACTCAGGTTCAGCGTGTGCCTGCTGCAACATAAACTCGCGCAGTTGATATTTCTTTAGACCATCTAATAACAATGGTTCTTGCGCTTCCACTGTATCGGTTGGGCTTAAATTTTTGACCCCAAGATTTTTTAAATAACTGCGCGCAGGGAATAAAATATCGTGTATCCATTGCTCGCTATCTAACACTTCAAGTGGCATCTCTAAATTGCCCAATTGATAGCTACCTTGACTCCATGCGGTGCGCGGTTGTTTGGCACTTGTCAGTTGCTTGGCAACTTTAAACCATTGGTTTTGATAACGAATAGCATTTTCTTGCTCAAAACCTAAAGGGTCAAACGGCTGTAAAGGATGAATCTGATACAGACTAAGCAGCTGTGTTGGGATTTCTACCCCATGGACATCAGTATTTGCTGCAAGTGCAGGATCTTTTTGGGTAATCAAATTTAAATGCTGCACAAATTCTTGTACCACACTCGATGGATCACGTACTTCACTGTCATTTAAATCAAACGCATTATAGAACAGCCATACGTTGTCTTGCGCAAGTAGCATGGCATCTAAAAACGCGCCTTGATCATCTTCTAAACGTGAACGATCACCTAATTTTGGTCGCAAAATTTGCATTAAATCGAAAGGAATATGCTGATCACGATTTGGGAACTTACCGCTATCTAAATTCAGCATCACCACCAATTTATACGGTACAGGACGAATCTGTCCCATTTGGCTAAAGGTGATTTGGCCTGTTGGTTCGGCTTGTTCAAGTTGCGTGGTCAGGCTTTTTTCGACTTCGGCCAAAATATACGGCAAGGGTAACGTTAAGCTACGCAGCGCGTCTTGCTCGGCATCGTCATAGAAACTGGTTAAGGTCAGCATCCGTTCTTGTTTTTTCACCAACAGATAGACGCTGTCTAAAATGCTTACGCCTGCTTCTTTAAACTCGTTAATTTCATCCATTAAACGATTGAGCCAATATTCCGCAGTTTGCTCAGCTTCGGTTTCATGTTGGTTTAACCAAGTGCGACGAGCGGCAATATCTTGGTAAATTTCAATTAATGTGCCAATTAAAGCAAAATCACTTGGACGGACATGCGCATAACTTAAAGTGTCCTCAAACACCGTATGCTCAGGAATAGCAATGCCCAATGCCAAACGATCTAAGGCAAATTTAAAGCTAAACCGATAGTCCTCGTCGCCTTGAATCAGGCTTTCTTGTAAATGCAGTTCATCAAAACCACGTTTAAAACCTGCAGCCTGTAGCAACTCATAAATTCGCTCAAGCGCATTGACCTCTAAACCGTAGCGTTGCTGCGTGGCAAATAAACTGAGCCAATCGGCAAATTCTTCTAAGGTAAAACGCCCTTGTAACAGTTGAATCCGACCGAGCACCGCACGCCATGCGTTTTGCGCATCCAACTGGGTAACACCGGCAATTTGGATCGGCAGATAGACACTGTCCTGTTGAATGCGTTCTCGTTCAGACATTGGGGCAGCAAAGGTACTGCGAATTTGCGGTTCAATATCTTTAAGATTTGGACAAAGCACCAAAATATCGCTGGCACGGCGCGGTGCATCAGGTGTGCTTTGACTTAGCCAATGGGTAATCTGTTCTTTTAATACTTCTAATTGGCGTAAGCTCGAATGACAGACATGAATCTGAATCGAATGATCATCCGCTGCTAAAGCATAAGCATTGGCTTCAGGTTGCACTAAATTTAAAATATCACTTTGGATTTTACCCAACAGTGTTTTTGGATAATCCTCAGGGAATAAGTCAAACCATTGCCCCTCTTCATTGGATGACAAACTCGATAACAACGAGAAATGGTCACGGGCTTGTTTACCAAAACGTGTCAGTAAGGGATGGTGCGAATCGCGTTTTTCGGCATGAAATTCTAAGCTAAATTTTTGCACATAGGCTTGAATCGCTGCATCATCTACCGCACGATTTTTTGCTTGTTCACGTTCAATAAAACGCTGACGTAACTGCGCGTCATAACGGGCTTTCCAATGTGGATCGACCATGTCGGCCCAATATTCTTGCGATGGGTTGTAATGCAACACAAAAATATCGATGTACTGACCCAAACGGCGTAAGAATTGCAATTGCACAGGGGGCAAATCCAACAAGGTAAATAACACCAACTGCTTAGGTAGACGCTTTAACGCTGCTTGGCGGGTGTTTTCATCGTCTAAACGCTGCCAAAATAGAGCATCAATCCGCGCAACTTGTTTAAAGTCTTCAGCAAATACTGCTCGCCATACCCAACGCTGCCATGCTTCTAGCTCAACGGCTTGTTCAAGTTGAAATTGCTCAATTTCAGTGCCCACGTTAAAGAACATCTGTTCGACATTCAGCGCTTGGTCTGCCCCCCATGTTTGCAGCCAATTGCTACCGCACTGACATACACCGTGACACGTGCTGCAATCGCTACGGTATTCCATATAGTTAGAAAACAAACGCGACAGTTGCTCCGCCACCCAATACAACATGCTTTGCTTTTTATTGAGTTGCTCAAAACCCGCTAAACGGTCGGCACTGGCATAAATACGTTGAATAATTGGATACAGTGGATGTTGCTGCTTTAAAAGATTGATTGGGCTTTGAATAAAGTTTTTTAGGCTTTGATAGACACGCCATTTAATCATTAAACGTGGCAAATTGGCTTTACGTACTTCATCACGTTGGTCATGCAACACTTCTTGGTAGGCCCACCACTGAAAGCCACGAATACGGGTATGAAATTGGTTGTTAGCGCTAATGCCACGCTTTTCCGCCAAACGCTGCGTGAGCCATGTTTCTAAGGCAACAGAGGGCACAATAAAATGCTGTGCTTTCAACACCATCAAAGGATTGTGATGGGTTTGTTGCACTGCGCGCAGCATTGCCTCAAACAGCACTTCAATCCGCTGACTTTGCATCACATGAATCGCCATAATGTCCTCAAAAACCCAATAAAAATACTCATTTATCTACAAAACCATAAAGATTCTGTACTAGACCCCAAGCTTTGGCTATGTCAAATTAACATCCAACAGCGCATATTCATCACTTTATAAAGCAAGAACAATCTCTGACTAGTTTAAGGTATTTCACAATGAAAATTGACAATATTCCACAAACCATTGACCCCAAATTAAATTTAGAACAAGTCCGTGCCGATTGCTTAGAATTAGTTAAAAAACGGGCCTATGTGTCAGCCGGTGCAGCCATTATTCCTGTCCCCTTTTTAGATGTGGCCATTGATGTGGGGATTTTATCGCAATTGATTCCCGACATTAATGCACGCTTTGGTTTAGCCCCAGAACAAGTCACCGTGTTTGACCCAAAAACCAAACAAGTGCATTGGAATGAACTGAAAAAACGTGGCGTGGAATTTTCAGGCATGGTGGTGGCTCGTACCGCCATGAAAAAGTCGTTAAATAACGTTGCAGCCAAATATATCACCAAACAAGTCACCAAGTTTATTCCGCTTGGCGGGCAAATTATTGCTGCAAGTTTAGGCTATATTGTGATGAAAAAAGTCGCTGAAGCACATGTTGAAGAAAGCTACAAATTGGCCAAAGCCATTCAGCTCAAACAAGGGGTAGAACGTGGTGAAGCTGTTGCACCACCTGTCACCAACGTACCCAGCCTTGAGCAACAGCAAAACGATGCTGCGCCCAAAGCACGCTAACGTGTCTTCCTCAAAAACGGGTCTAGGCCCGTTTTTTTAAGCCTTTAATTGTTTCAAAATGGCCTCTAAGATTTGAATTCGTGCCGTTTTTTTATCATTCGTGGCAATAATATGCCACGGTGCCTCGTCGGTATCAGTATGTGCAAACATATCCGCTGCCGCTTGTAGGTAGTCATCCCAGCGTTCACGGTTACGCCAATCTTCTTCGGTAATTTTAAAGCGTTTATGTGGAGTCTCTTCACGGGCTTGAAAACGTGCTGCTTGTTCATCTTTAGCAATCGCGAGCCAAAACTTAATCACCACACTGTGATGATCGACTAAGTCTTTTTCAAAGCGGTTAATTTCCTCATATGCCCGCTGCCACGCTGCAGGTTGGGCAAAGCCTTCAACCCGCTCCACCAATACCCGCCCATACCAAGTCCGGTCAAAAATATTAATGTCACCATCGGTTTGTAACTTGCGCCAAAACCGCCATAAATAGGGGCGGCGCAACTCATAGGGCTCAGGCGCCGCAATGCTGTGGATTTC
>CAVBYE010000156.1:0-5217 GCA_963599285.1 Bacteroidaceae bacterium
GATCTAAATAGGAACTGAGCTCGCGTAAGGATAAATTATTGGCCTCAAACACCAATGACATCACTGCATTGGCAGTCGGGTCATAGCGTTCTACCACAGGGTCGGAAATTTCATCTCGAAACTCAGCCACCACGGGTGCAATTTTGTCGCGGACATCTTGTGCAGCGGACGTAGAAGACACGTCAAGATTAAATTCCACCATAACGGTCGACAGTCCTTCACTAGACTGCGAAACAATTTTTTTGACCCCAGAAATGGTGTTGACCTGATCCTCAATTTTTTTACTGATGTCGGATTCAACGGCTTCAGGTGAAGCACCCGGATAATTGGTGTAAATCACGACGAAGGGGAAGTCGACATCCGGAAATTCTTCAACACCCATACGTTGCCAAGACGCAAAGCCCAGTACCATGAGACAGAGCATCATCATGACGGTAAATACAGGATACTTAACGCTAATTTTAGTTAACCACATGCTTGATGATCCTGCCTTAAGGGCTAATACTAACCGGTTGATTCAGTTGTTTATCGTTAAAGCGAATTCGACTGATTTGATCGCCTGTGGCTAAACCACTGACAATGGCACGTTTGGCCGCATCATTGCGTTCAAGTACAGTGATCGGGGCTTTGGCCAATTTGCCGGCACGCACCACCCATACATAAGGGGCAGTTTCAGGATCTTGAATGGTGTCTAAAGGAATCATTTGACCAGCAATGGGTTCACCAGAAAGAATGTGACCTTCAACAAAAGCGCCAATACTTAAGCTTTGAATCTGCTGTTGTGGTACAGCAAAGAACTCAATTTGGCGATTATTCACATCAGCCAGAGGGGCCACGCGACTGAGTGTTGCACTCATTTGATCGGCCTGTCCTTGAATCTGATATTCAACTTTTGCCCCAACTTGCAAGGCTGCCTGCTGTTCACTAGAAACTTTGCCCTGCAGTTCTAACTGAGTAGGGTCTAAAACTTCAAATAAGGTTTGTCCTGCAGATACAGTTTGCCCCGGCTCAACCTGGCGTACAGTAATCACCCCTGAGATTGGGCTACGAAGAATACCGTCTTGCGCGGCTTTTGCTGCAATATCCACATTGGCTTGCTGGGCGTAGACACTTTCTTGCTGACTTTGGTAGTCAACAACACTCTGTTCATAGTCCACTTGGGAGATAAAGCCCTGTGCAAGAAGGCGTTTTTTACGTTGTACCATGAGTTGGGCTTGATTGGCTTGTGCTTGGCTTGCGGCTAAATTGGCACGGGCTTGCGCAAGACGTGCCGCATTATCTTGGTTGTTTAATACCACCAACACCTGACCCTTTTGCACCGCTTGACCCACTTGTGCGTTCACACGTGTTGCAGTCGCCGTCACTTGCGCTTGAATACTACTTTGATTCACTGCACGAATGGTGCCCGTGAAGGCCGTTTTTTGTACCGCTTCCCCATATTCAATATTGACTAAATCCTGTTGAATTAATTCTATTTTTTCAACCTTTGCTGCCACGGGGACAGGCTCATCTTGCTTACACCCCATTAGGCTTAAAACTAAACACAGACTGGACACGATAAGAATTGGAGTTAAAGGTGAAGATGAACGTTGCATGATCATTCCTAGATATGTAGCAGTATATTCGTCGTTTGCAAAACGAGACAATTACTCAAGCCTTTTGAGCCGCGAAATAATTTGTTGGTATTCTGCCTGATTTTTTTGATATTGAGTGTTTAAGGATTGCAATTGCGTCACACTATTCTGAATATTTTTTTGATTTTTAATCAAAGTGTTCTGTAAATTTAGCGGAATCTTTTGCCCGCCTTGCACATGGCGCTGAGCTTGCTGATTTAAACGCTGCTGTTCTTGCTGTAATTGGTGCAATTGCAGCTGCTGAGAGTCGATTTGTTGTTTTAAATGTTTGAGTGTTTCATCGCGTTTACGCATCGCCATTTGACTCGAACCATAGGCCTGTTGCAGGCGTAAGTCATGTTCACGTTGATCATGCTGGGCATTATGCCGCTGTGCCTGTTGATCGGCACGTTCAGGCTGAAAAGCAGCTACACGTTTAATGACTTGTCCATGCGCGTCGAGCACCTCATAGCCATGGCGAATATGTTGCTCACTGACATGTCGACTTAAAGTCGCTGTGCCTTGGGCATTTTTATAACGGTACCACGTGTCATTTTTAGCGCTTTGTGCATGGGTGATATGTGTACTGAGACTCAGTACCAGTGCAATCAGCCAAAAAAATCGTCGTTTATCGTGCATTATGTCGACCTTGTAACCTAATTTTCGCATGCATTGTTTCCCCCAATAAAGTTGACTAAATTACTCATTTTTAAATAAATAATTTAAAATCCTACGATAATTTTAACTTTTTAAATATGTATCCGCGAAAAAAAGATCAATTGAAAGAACAAGGCTGTGACTCGGTTGTCAAAAAAGTGCATAAACGCCTTGCTCCTCAAGTTCAGTTCGTTGAAAAATGATATAAAACTGTGTTAAAAGTGCGTATAATTTGTAAAAAAGCATTGCTTATACACACCACAGCGAGGGGCATAACAATGGACGATAAATTTCAAAATTTAAAAGTAATGGTGATTGATGATTCAAAAACCATTCGTCGTACCGCAGAAACATTATTACAACGTGAAGGCTGTGAAGTGGTCACTGCTGTGGATGGCTTTGAGGCATTGTCAAAAATTGCTGAAGCCAACCCAGATATTGTCTTTGTCGACATTATGATGCCGCGTTTAGATGGCTATCAAACCTGTGCACTGATTAAGAACTCGCAAAATTATCAACATATTCCGGTGATTATGCTGTCGAGTAAGGATGGTCTATTTGACCAAGCCAAAGGCCGTGTGGTGGGTTCAGATCAATATTTAACAAAACCGTTTAGTAAAGAAGAGTTATTGGGTGCAATCCGCACACATGTAAAAGTATAATTTTTTAACATCATTGTAATTGGGGAAAAGTTATGGCGCGTATTCTAATCGTGGATGACTCACCGACCGAAACATTTCGTTTTCGCGAGATTCTTAGTAAACACGGTTTTGAAGTGCTTGAAGCATCTAATGGCGCCGATGGGGTTACGATTGCGCAAGCCGAGTTGCCAGATATGGTGCTGATGGATGTGGTGATGCCAGGGGTCAACGGTTTTCAGGCCACCCGTCAAATTGCGCGTAATGAAGCCACCAAGCATATTCCGATTGTGATTGTCAGCACCAAAGATCAAGCAACGGACCGTGTATGGGGCAAACGTCAGGGGGCGATTGACTATTTAACTAAGCCTGTAGACGAACAACAATTAATTGATGTGATTCAACAACATCTGGCTGTGGAATAAACTATGGCTGCCAATGGATTTATTGAGCTTCTTCGTTTAGCAAAGCGCGGCAATAAGCATTATGTAAATCGCAACAGTGAAGTAGATCGTTGGTCGGGAATTGCATTTGAAATGATGGGGCAATATTTTGTTGCACCGCTTGGGGAAATTTCAGAGGTGATTTATCCACCTAAATGCACACCGGTACCCAATACCTGTGCATGGATGCGTGGAGTGGCCAACATTCGCGGGCGTTTACTTTCAGTGTCGGACTTAAGCCACTATTTAACCGGGCAACGCAGTCAAACTACAGGTGCGCAAAAAGTCTTGTGTATTGCACACGACGAGCATTATGTGGGTTTGATTGTAGATCAAGTGTTGGGGATTCAGCATTTTAATACCCACAGTTTCTTTTCTGCTGCACCAGAGACGGTGGAAAGTGAATTACAAGACTATTGTCAGGGGTATTTCCATCAGCATAATCAAAAATGGCAGGTGTTTTTGTTCAGTCAATTACTCCAAAATCCAAAATATATGAATGCCTCTATATTATAAAACTATATTTAACCATCGAATGATGATATCGATGTACACCACATATTCGGGGAGAAGCTGTCATGGGCTTTAATATCAAAAAGGGCAGAGAAGGCACTGGTCTGATCACAAAATTACAGACACAGATTGATCAGGCCTCACGTGTATTTGGCGATAGTGAAAAGTCCAAACCAGTGATTTATGGGGCGGTATTCAGCTTAATCTTGGCCTTATTATTTTTAAGTTATTTACTTTATAACGTTCCTCGAAATAATGCCTATACCCACAGTGTGGGGGAGTTACGTGTTTGGGCACATACCTTACCCAATCAAGCGGCCATGACCAGCACCACAGGTACCCCTGAAGCGCTGCAAAGTTTGGCCACAGCTAAAAATGACATGATTCAGCACTTAGCCACCGTGAAAAGTGTAGAAGGTCAAAGTGATGTCATGAAAAATATTGACAGCCATTGGAGCAAAATGGCCAGCAGTATTGATGTGATTAGCGCACAGCAGCCCTTGATGAATCAATTATACGATGCCAACTTAGCACTGACCGAAACAATGCCAAATCTGCAAGGCCAATATAACGTGGTGGTCGAACAGATGTCACGCCAAGGTGCAGCGGGCAGCCAAATTGCGCTGGCAAAGAATCAGGTGTTTTTGGCCGAGCGCATTTTACGCAGTATGCAGCACATGACCAATGGCGCAGAAACTTCAGCCTCTTTTGTGCGTGATTTTAATGCCGATGTACGTCAGTTTTCTGCAGCTTTAAATGGGCATTTAAGCGGTAACCCAGCCTTAGGTATTGCACGTGTAGAAGACAGTAATTTACAAACCACCTTAACCAATATTAAAGCTGAATATGACCAAGTGGTTGCACCAATTAGCTTGATGGTGCAAAAAAATGCGGAGCAAATTGGTAAAGTCCGTCAAGCTTCAACGGTGATCTATCAAGAATCCGTACCTTTGCTTGAGCAGCTCAAACAATTATCTACACGTTCAACGCTTACGCTTTGGATTCCGGCAATTGGCTTAATTTTAGCTTTAATTGGTTTCTTGGTGGGTGTATTTAAGCTGTTAAACCTACGCGGTGAAGCCGATAAAGAACGCGTGGCACGTTTACAAGAAGAATATGACCGTAACCAAAATGCGATTTTACGTTTATTGGACGAAATTGCCGATTTGGCCGATGGTGATTTACGCTCTTATGCCACGGTCTCTGAAGACTTTACCGGCGCGATTGCAGACTCGATTAACTTTGCCATTGATCAGTTACGGGATTTGGTTTCACGAATTAATGAAACTTCGCAAGAGGTGGCACAGTACACCGCCAATACCCAACATATTACCAACCAATTAGCAGAGGCAT
>CAVBYE010000157.1:0-5208 GCA_963599285.1 Bacteroidaceae bacterium
GATTGTAGAACCCTTTTTACTGATGCTACTGCTGGTCTTGTTCATTCATCCACTGTGGCTCGGGTTCACTCGCCTGTTAGGCCATCTGTGGTCGAAGCTTCCTCAGAAAGTTGATCGTGATGCTGAGCAGCAAACGCATAGCACCCCACATCCGCCTACACCGTTACTCATTTTGGGCTTTGGCCGCTTTGGGCAAATTGTGGGTCGTATTGCCCATCTTAATCATGTACGTTTTCATGCGCTAGACAATGCTCTTGCTGCGCACGATGTGATTCCAACAGAAGCAGGTCAACTGTTTGCGCTAGATGCCACTCGAGCGGAGCATTTAAAACAAGCAGGCATTGAAGCTGCTCAAGTGGTGGTGGTGGCCATTGATGATGTGGAAGACAGCATGAATGTCGTGCGCTATATTCAACTGAACTACCCTCAGCTCAAGCTCTTGGTTCGTGCACGTGATCGCCATCATGCCCATTTGCTCCGTGAATTAAATGTGCAGCATTTATGGCGTGAGACCTATGGTTCAGCCCTTGAATTGGCACAGGTTTCATTAACGCATTTGGGTCTTGCACCTGAACAGGCGCAGCAACAAGTACACGCCTTTCGCGAGCATGATCAAGCACTGCAGTCTGCACAACAACAGATTGAATATGATGAAATGCGTTGCTATCAGACCCATGAACTTGCGATTGATGAATTGGCATATTTATTTGCTGAAGATCTCGCGTGGATGCAAGCACAACAGTCCGAAGTACAAGATTCAACAGACGAACCATTCGACACAACAGTTAGTGAAGCCAAGTGACTTGTGTTTTACAATAGAGCCACCATTAAGACAGGGTTATGGAGAATTTTATGTCTGATTTACGTCAACGCTTTTTTATTGAAGATAGCCCTGTTCGTGGCGAAGTCGTGCACCTTGAACACAGCTTAACCACGATTTTAGCACAGCGCGAATATGCCCCAGCCATTAAGGTTTTGCTGGGTGAAATGCTCAGTGCGACTGCACTATTGGCAAGTACACTGAAAATTCAGGGCCGTATTAGTTTACAAATTCAAGCCTCTGGGACACTGAAATGGGCCATGGCCGAATGTAACCATTTAGGCGAAGTACGTGCTTTAGCAGACTATGAACCAGACCCTCGCTTTGACCAAGCAACCGACAGCAGTACGGTGATTAACACCCTCGTACAACCCGTGTTGTTTATTAATATTGAGCCAGAACATGGCCAACGTTATCAAGGGATTGTACCTTTAGATCACCCAACTTTGGCAGGCTGCTTAATGCAGTACTATGATTTGTCAGCGCAAATCCCAACTCGTATTGTATTGGCAAGCAATCAACAACGTTCGGGTGGCTTGCTGATTCAACTGTTACCTCGTAACAGTGAAGAAGAGCAGCAACGTGTCGATGAAGACTTATGGCCACGTCTAACGATGCTCACCCAAACCTTAAAAGCGGATGAACTGACTGATCTTTCTGCTCAAGATATTCTGTATCGTTTATATAACGAAGAAGAAGTTCGCTTACCTGAAGCAGAAGTATTGAAGTTTGGCTGTACCTGCTCTAAAGAGCGTTGTGCTGGCTCATTGCAGCAAATTGGTGTTGCTGCGGTACGTGAAACCTTAGAGCACCAGAATCCAATTCATATGGATTGCCAATTCTGTAATACGCGTTACAGCTTTAGCGCAGAAGAAGCACTCGGTTTATTTGGCCAACACTTAAGCTAAGTGATACCCAATTTAAAAGGCAACCTCAGGTTGCCTTTTTTTGTCTCTATTGCCTTTTGTCGGGTTGTTCAGACGCCCCCTAGCCAACTTGCCCCATGATCTGCTACAACTAAATCCACAGGTTAAAAAATAAGCATATTTACATAGAACTGCATGTTCAGCGTGCATCACTACATATTGCTATCAAACATTACCTGAAAAAAAATAAGGGATACCAAATAAAACACTGTGTGCTGAAATGTTCGTTTTAAATAAAGGTAGACCTTAGCACGTTGACCCATTGCATTTGGGTTGAGTACTTGATGTCTGTGAACATGACACGTCTACAGGGAGTCCAGCATGACTACAATTCATTATCGTGAAGTTGCCGCCAATGGCTACACGCAAACCGAGATGGCTGAAGAATTGGGCAGTTTCGATTTAAAAAGTTTTGCAGAAATGTGTGGCCAAAGTCCTGAGTGGGTGCTGCAACTGCTTGAATACGACATTTTAATGCGCCGCGCTGAGCATCGCATTCATCAATTTTCCAATGAAGATGTCTCACGTGCCCAACAAGCCTATCGCTTACAACGTGATTTTAATGCCAGCTTCTCCGCTGTGGCCATGATGTTGGATTTAATTGATGAGGTGCAGCACTTGCGTAAACAGGTCAAGCACTTGAGCTTCCAACAGCATTAAAGCGCTTGCTGGATCCCCTTAAGCGACATGTTCTTTTTTTAATGTTTCATGAGTATATTTTAAGTTTATGAAAATCAAAGATTGCAATAAAAAGATTAAAAACATGTTTCCGGAATTTAGCAATTTAATTGCACGGTTACGTGAAGATAACCCTCATTTTGCTTATATTTTTGAGCAACATGAACAATTAGACCGTGAGGTTGCCCAGCTTGAACTGAATCCTGTCAATCTATTACACAATGAGATTGAACAGCTCAAACGCCGTAAGCTGAGACTCAAAGATCAAATGTATCACATGCTGCAACAGGCGCATTTACAACAGTCCTAAAAAAAGCCCTCAAATGAGGGCTTTTTTTAAGTCATGAACAATTATGCTTGTTCGATGTCTTTCATGGTTAATTTAATACGACCACGGTTGTCGACATCAGCCACTTGTACTTTGATCTCTTGACCTTCAGTTAACACGTCAGCAACGTTGGCAATACGTTCGTTTGAAATTTGAGAGATGTGAAGTAAACCATCAGTACCTGGAAGGATGTTTACGAACGCACCAAATTCAACGATACGAATCACTTTACCTGTGTAGATTGTACCTGGTTCGATTTCAGCAGTAAGGGCTTGGATTTTCGCAATTGCAGCCATTGCAGCAGATTTGGTTTCACCAAATACGCGCACTGTACCATTGTCTTCAATATCAATCGCCGCTTTAGTTTCTTCAGTGATCGCACGAATCGTCGCACCACCTTTACCAATCACGTCACGGATCTTATCCGGGTTGATGTTGATCACTTGGAATGTCGGCGCGTGCATCGAGATTTCTGGACGAGCGCGTGAAATCACTTGGTTCATCTCGTTCAGGATGTGCATACGACCCGCATACGCTTGGTTCAATGCAGTTTCCATGATCTCTTCGGTAATACCTTCGATCTTGATGTCCATTTGAAGTGCAGTAATACCGTTTGCAGAACCTGCTACTTTAAAGTCCATGTCGCCAAGGTGGTCTTCATCACCTAAGATGTCAGAAAGCACTGCGAAACGCTCGCCTTCTTTCACTAGACCCATTGCGATACCCGCAACTGGTGCTTTAAGCGGAACACCTGCATCCATAAGTGATAAAGAAGCACCACATACAGAAGCCATCGAAGATGAACCGTTCGATTCAGTAATATCAGATACGATACGAATTACGTACGGGAAGCGGTCAGCAGCAGGAAGAACCGCTTGAACACCACGACGTGCGAGACGACCGTGACCAATTTCACGACGTTTAGGACCAGATTCACGACCCGTTTCACCTACAGAGTATGCAGGGAAGTTGTAGTGAAGCATGAAGTTATCAGTTTTCGTACCTGCAAGCGTATCAACCATTAACGCATCACGCGTGTTACCCAATGTAGTCGTTACTAATGCTTGCGTTTCACCACGTGTGAACAATGCAGAACCGTGTGCACGACCCAATACACCTACTTGTACGTCGATTGCACGAACAGTTTTCGTATCACGACCATCAATACGTGGCTTACCCGACAAGATGTTATCACGTACTGTACGGTATTTAAGGTCTTCAAATAATTCGTTAACTTCGTCAGCAATACCAGTTTCGTCATTTTCAGGAACGAATTGAGCAACCGCTTCAGCGTGAAGTGCATCTAGTGCCGCATAACGGTCTTGTTTCACAGCAATTGTGTACGCTTCAGAGATTTTCGCTTCGAATGCATCTTTTAATTGTGCAAGAAGCACTTCATTTTTCGCTGGTGCAGTCCAAGTTGACTCAGTTGCACCTGCTGCTGCTGCAAATTCTTTAATCGCTTGGATGGCGATTTGCATTTCGTCATGACCGAACAATACAGCGCCAAGCATTTGGTCTTCTGAAAGTTCTTTCGCTTCAGATTCAACCATCAATACTGCAGATTCTGTACCTGCAACCACAAGATCAAGATCAGATTCTTTCAATTGTTCGTGGTTCGGGTTCAAGATGTATTCGCCGTTGATTAAACCAACGCGCGCACCACCGATTGGACCACGGAATGGTGTACCTGCAATTGCAAGTGCAGCAGAGGTACCGAGCATTGCAGCAATGTCAGCTTCCATCGTTTTGTCAGACGAAATAACAGTCGCTGTTACTTGGATTTCGTTGTAGTAACCTTCTGGGAACAATGGACGAATTGGACGGTCGATTAAACGTGAAATTAAAGTTTCCGCTTCAGAGGCACGGCCTTCACGCTTACCATAACCACCTGGGATACGACCTGCAGCATATTGCTTTTCTTGGTAGTTCACAGTGAGTGGGAAGAAATCTTGACCCGCTTTCGCTGTTGGTTGAGCAACCACAGCAACAAGCACTTGTACACCGCCCATTGTGATCACAACAGTGTTTGCTTGACGTGCAACACGACCTGTTTCAAGCACAACATTGTGCTGACCATATTGGAATTCTTTACGAATAATATTAAACATTGACATGTTTTGTTTCCCTAATCTTATTCTAGTGGAGACCCCTAAGGTTTGGCATTCACTACACCGCATCGTGGGCTTGAGCATAAATGACAAAGCTTAGAAGCCGACCTCACTAGATTTTAAACACAAAGAAGGAGCGAACATTCGCCCCTTCCCCATTACTTAGCCAAGGCCAAGTAGATTTTTGTTTTTTGTCCTACAGCACTGAACATGCAATATTCCGAAAAACAGAGATTTAATCGAATTAACGACGTAAACCTAAAGCAGCAATTAAAGCGCTGTAACGAGTCGCGTCTTTACCTTTAAGGTAGTCAAGAAGCTTACGACGTTGGTTAACCATACGGA
>CAVBYE010000158.1:0-5100 GCA_963599285.1 Bacteroidaceae bacterium
GAGCAGCGGACTTTTAATCCGTTGGTCCCGCGTTCGAGTCGCGGACGACCCACCATCTCCTCAAAACTTAGCTCTTAAGTTTTTTTTGAATGGGTCGTTAGCTCAGTTGGTAGAGCAGCGGACTTTTAATCCGTTGGTCCCGCGTTCGAGTCGCGGACGACCCACCATTCATCTCTTCAAATCCGAAGACATCACATTTTAGTTTATTTTAAGTATTCACTTTAGTTTAATGACTATTGCTGGATTTTTTGTCGTTGTATTTAACGCACAATTTTCTCAAACACATAGTCATGTGCAGGCATCGGATTACCTTGTGCGAAATATTGACGATTGGTCGATGTGGCCACGGCTGTTTTCTGACGATTGACGATGAGATGCCCTTCTGGGCTAATGTTATAGAAAAACTCTACCCCCGAAGCACGTTGCAACACAATCTGTTGCTGTTCAGG
This sequence comes from Bacteroidaceae bacterium, assembly GCA_963599285.1. Taxonomy (GTDB): domain Bacteria; phylum Pseudomonadota; class Gammaproteobacteria; order Pseudomonadales; family Moraxellaceae; genus Acinetobacter. The sequence goes on from CAVBYE010000158.1 coordinate 450, forward strand.
TAAATAGCGCCAAGTATCCTGTCGGTGCTGAGAACCGGATTCAAAGGTAATGGTACCGGTATAAATAATGGTGCGATGCGCTTTCCCATTAGGCAGCAAATTTAAGATAAAGTCTGCTGTGCCCTGCTCACATGCAACAAATTCATCCTCACAGTTCATCACCACTTTGTAACGCCCTGTATAGGCCAAGGCTTCGCGGCTTAGACGGAGCTGTTCACGCTCATCAATATAATAACGTGGTAAATGCGTCTGCCCTGCTAAGTCTTTGAGTTTATAGCCCTGAATTTCTTGAGAGATCTGTTGGCGTAAACTGTCATCGACAATTGGATCTTTAACCGGATGCTGGAAATCACATGCCACCACGCCAATTAAAATCAGGATCACCCCAGTGATATATTTTTTATCTATATACACGATACTATCCTAGCCTCAACTTAAATTGCAGTGATGTACAACATCGACTGCAACGTTGCTTAAACGTTTTCACACGTCTATTCTCATTATATTTATTGGTCTGTGTCTTTGTGCACACTAAAGCTCCCTCAACTTTAGCTCACCACACCCTTACATAAAATTAACATATTTTAACAGCCTATGCTTTAAATCTACTTCGATTGACCTTATATATACTGTATCGGTCAGCATAGACTGATCCCTATATTTTGATCTCAAGGAGACCTCAATGGCCAATGTTGGTTTATATCGCTCAAACCGCTCAAATATGATTGCTGGTGTAATGGGTGGTATTGCTGAACGTTTTGGTTGGAATGCAAATTTACTACGCATTATTTTTATTTTAGTTTCAGTGATGAGTGCTGCCTTCCCGGGCATTTTAGTGTACTTGGTACTGTGGTTAGTGATGCCCAAAATTGAGCAAACAGCAGTACATCCAACTCGCATGCGCACGGTCTATGATGATCAAAAATAATTCAAAAAAAGCACGACGCTAGGTCGTGCTTTTTTAGGTCATCATTACGCTTATTCTGCTTTTACCCATGCCAATTGCTTGGGTGTCACTTCAAGTGCAATACGTCGTAGAACTGTGCCTGTGCTCACATCAAGCTCAATAATCGCTTGTTCAGCAACATCATTCATAAACAGTCGCTCTTGGCTAGCATGCATGGCCAATTGAGCTTGCCCAATTGCCGTTGATTCAGGATTGAATACTTGTACACGGTGCACCACCTGCCAGTTTTGGGTGTCTAAAATATGCAAGCGCCCTTGGTGATCCAAAATGACAAAGTATTGACCACTTGGACTAAAGCTCTGTTTCAGACGCTGAATGCTTGGTTCTGCCCATGCGACTGCATCTGCTTGGTGTGTCTTCGGATCAACAATAAATAAGTCTTGTTGTGTCGAAGACAACGCCACCAAATCGTTCACCTTTTCATGACCTAGCAAAGTCCCAATGCGTACTGGCGTCGCTATTTTGTGATCTATAAAGTTTTGCCCTTGTTGCTCGAGCAACAGCACCCCATCTTGGCAACCAAAACCAATAAAGTGTTGGTTAGATGCTGCACCATGCAAACCCGGACAGCTTTGGGTCATAGTCTGTTCTTCATGATAATGGTTACCATGCTGTGCATAGCTTTTAACGCGACTGAGTTGCGTTTCACCCGCTGCTAAGTCACTACTGAGCACCATCTTGCCGCGTGGTTCTGCCACACCGTGATGTTTATACGCGAGATGCTGTGTCGCCACACTGCCCTGTGCAATATCTTGATCAGTAAAGACGTCAAATTTAGCGCTTTGGGTGTCGCTGCCATCATAGAAGACCGCAGCCTGTCCATTGATGTTCCGGTAGTGGGTCGGCGCTGCACCATATAAGCGATAGTCGAGTAACTTTGGGGTTTGACCCGCTTGAATAAAACTCACTTCGCCAGCAACACGATCCATCATTACGGCATAGCCATGATTTGGACTACTGTACAGACCTGAAGGCAATTGTTTGAGTGCACTATATAGCACCGTTTTGTTTTGCCCTAAGTCATACAATGAGATTGCGGCACGATCATTGTCCTGACTGACCACTGCTAAATGTCCTAAGCTTAAATCTTGTGGGGGTTGTCGTGGATCATGCTGCTCTGCTTGTGTCGATCCCCCACCTCCACATGCGCTCATTAAGCCTGCAACAACAGCGAGCCCCAACATACGTACACTATGCATATTTCCCTCAAGCATTTGTCTGTTTAAATTTTGAAATGTTATAACATAACATTTAGTATTTACCAATGACTCAAACTGATCTTAATTGGGTATTTTTCAAATTTGGCCGCTAAAGCTCAGCCTACAGTATTGGCACCGTGCAATTGTGCGCTAGTATGGTCATACACACTGCAGTTCAACGGTTGAAAGTGAGGCTGAATTCATGGAAATTCTTACGCGTACAGTTAAGGTATTGTCCATGTCCTTACAGGTCACCCCGTTACAGATCCAAAATAAATTAGCACTTGCCCCGGTTTATACCTTGCTCTTGTTTTGGAGCCTAGGCTTTCTTGCCTTTTTTATCACCAATGGATTCAGCTCTATGTCTGAATTATTTGGGATTTTTTTAGCTTACTCCATTGGGGTTTTACTGAGTTACTTTTTAATTGCCTATGTGTTTATTTATGCCTTGCAGCGCGCTTTACTTAAATATAAACGCTTAAATTTATATTGGATTTTAGCGAGTGCTATTGTCTTAACCTTATTCTTCTCTGGTGTGATCTTTTTTATTACCGTACTGAATATAGGCCTCCGTGGTTTTAACCTAGGCGTGATTGCTTTCATTGCATGCTTTGCCCTACCCTTTGCTGTGATGTATTGGATTTTACTGTTTCGCCAACACCAAAAAAATGTGTCGATCAACCATGAAAATATTTAGAAAGTCACGGCGACAAAAATCAAGACTAACCTTTGCCACACTCCTTGAAACTCCCTATAATTGAGAACAATTTTTTTCTAATTTTAAGTGGATGACCATGAGTCGCGCCATATCGCATATTGATACCTTCCAAGGCTTAATTCTTGCCTTACAAAACTACTGGGCCGAGCAAGGCTGTGTTGTGTTACAACCTTACGACATGGAAATGGGTGCAGGTACATTCCACACGGCAACATTCCTACGTGCTTTAGGGCCTGAAACTTGGAACGCTGCTTACGTACAACCATCACGTCGTCCAAAAGACGGTCGTTATGGCGAAAACCCAAACCGTTTGCAACACTACTACCAATTCCAAGTGGTGCTTAAGCCAAACCCAGACAACATCCAACAGCTTTATTTAGATTCTTTAAAAGCGATTGGTATTGACCCACTTGTACACGACATTCGTTTCGTAGAAGACAACTGGGAATCTCCAACACTTGGCGCTTGGGGCTTAGGTTGGGAAGTTTGGCTCAACGGTATGGAAGTAACTCAGTTCACTTACTTCCAACAAGTCGGTGGTGTTGAATGTTACCCAGTAACAGGCGAAATCACGTACGGTCTTGAACGTCTTGCAATGTACTTGCAAGGTGTAGACTCAGTTTACGATTTGGTTTGGACTAAAGGTCAATTCGGTACTGTGACTTACGGTGACGTGTTCCATCAAAACGAAGTTGAACAATCAACGTATAACTTTGAATATGCACCAGTCGACAAGATGTTCGAACTGTTCGACTTCTACGAAGCTGAAGCAACACGTTTAATCGAAGCAGAACTTCCACTTCCTGCATACGAACAAGTGATCAAAGCATCGCATAGCTTTAACTTACTTGATGCACGTGGTGCGATTTCTGTGACTGAACGTCAGCGTTATATCTTACGTGTACGTACTTTGGCACGTTCGATTGCAACAAGTTATGTGGCAGCACGTGCGAAACTTGGTTTCCCAATGGCTGAACCTGCACTTCGTGACGAAGTTTTGGCGCAATTAAAAGCACAAGTTGAAGCGGAAGCAAAAGTTGAATCTAAGGAGAGCAAATAATGTCTAAACATACCGTTTTGTTCGAATTAGGCTGTGAAGAACTTCCACCAAAAAGCTTAAAAAAATTACGTGATGCCCTGCAAGCTGAAACGGTTAAAGGCCTAAAAGATGCAGGCTTAGCTTTTGATTCTATCGAAGCTTATGCAGCACCACGTCGTCTTGCACTTAAAATCGTCAATGTTGATGGTGCACAAGCAGACACACAAAAACGTTTTGACGGCCCTGCAAAACAAGCAGCCTTTGATGCTGAAGGTAACCCAACTAAAGCACTTGAAGGCTTTATGCGTGGTCAAGGCATCACGGTTGATCAAGTATCGACTTTCCAAGCAGGTAAAGTTGAAAAAGTTTGCTACTTAAAAGACGTAAAAGGTCAAAGCCTAGATGTGCTTTTACCACAAATTTTACAAGTGGCTTTAGACAACCTTCCAATTGCGAAACGCATGCGTTCAGCAGCAAGCCGTACTGAATTTGTACGTCCTGTAAAATGGGTTGTGTTGCTCAAAGACAACGATGTGATTGATGCAACTATTCAAGATCACAAAGCGGGTAACGTGACATTTGGTCATCGTTTCCATGCACCTGAAGCAATTACTTTAACGCACGCTGACGAATACTTAGCGAAGTTAAAAGCAGCTTACGTTGTGGCGTCTTTTGAAGAACGTCAAGCAATCATCGATGGTCAAGTGAAAGCTTTGGCTGATGAAGTG
>CAVBYE010000159.1:0-5078 GCA_963599285.1 Bacteroidaceae bacterium
CACCAAACCTTGCAATGGGAACCATTGTAAATAGCCACCCCCTGCAAAAAAAATCAGCAGCACAATGGCAAACACAAATGCAGGAATCGCATAACCCACGGCAAGCAGCATCGAGGTAGATTGATCGAATACACTGCCATGGCGACGGGCTTTTTGAATCCCTAACGGAATTGAGATCAGATAAATCAGCAACGTACTCCACAGCCCCAATGACAATGAGACCGGCATTTTTTCCCACAACAAGGTGGTAACGGGCTTATCTTTAAAGAAACTGGTGCCAAACTCAAATTGCAGATATTGACCGAGCATCAATAGAAAGCGCTGATGCAGAGGCTGATCAAAGCCATATTGCGCTTCAATTTTTGCCACCATTTCATCACTTAAACCTTGTGCCCCCTGATACGGGCCCCGACTTTGACTCACCGTTTCTGCGCCACTCTGCTGTCCAACACCAGAAAAGGCTTCCGCCTGCTGAATCGCCTGCTCCACTGGCCCACCTGGTGCAATTTGAATCACCACAAAGTTAATCAATAAAATGAAAAACAAGGTTGGAATCATCAGCAGCAGCCGTTTGAAAATATAGCTTCCCATTGCTTATCCCTGCCTCGTTTAGGGTTGTCCCAAATATTGTTTCACTTTTGCGGCTTGTTTGGCGTCACTCCACCAATAGTCAATGCCGGTTGACAGCTTGGGTTGTTGCTGAGGCTGTCGATACATATTCCAATAGGCCAACCAATTCTCTCCCTTACCGTAGGTCGGAATTTGGTAATAACCGGCACGTAATAAACGATCAAGTACCTGAGTACGCACAATCAATTGCTGACGATTTGGCGCACGGATCAACTGCTCTACAGCATCATCAATCACGGCACTTTTAATCCCCGCATAGTTATAGTTGCCGGCTTGGTCGGCTGCAGCTGAACTCCACAATTGCGCTTGTTCATTGCCCGGACTCAAAGACTGCGGCATCACACTGGTGGTCATATCAAAATCGCTGCGCCGCATACGTTCGATATACTGCGGTACATCAACATGACGAATCTGCACAGCAATGCCCAAACGTTTCAGATTCCGAATAAACGGCATTAAGGTGCGCTGTAGACCATCTTGATGAATTAAAAATTCCAGTTGAATTGGCTGACCACGATGGTCATAGAGTTGACCATTCTGATAACGATAGCCTGCACGTAGCAACAATTCACGCGCCACCAATAGGTTATGACGGTTAAACCCACTTCCATCCGATGCAGGATAACGCCAATCACGCTGCACGCCTTTGCGTTGAATCGGGTCTAAACGCGGTAAATAATCCTTTAAAATGGCCATTTCTGCAGCAGAAGGTACACCTTTGGCTTCTAGTTCACTGTTACTAAAATAACTTTGCAAACGACGATACTGGCCATAGAACAAGGCTTTGTTTTGCCATTCAAAATCATAGGCATAGGTTAAGGCTTGACGAAAGCGCACATCCTGCATTGGCGCACGGCGGCTATTAAATACAAAACTTTGGGTTGGAATGGGATTATGGTGCGCTAAGCGCTTTTTCACCACCATACCGGCTTTGATGGCGGGAAACTGATACTCCGTGACCCACTTACGCGCAGTATATTCCTCATGCAAGGTATATTGACCCGATTTAAACCCCTCAAAGGCCACATCTAAGTTACGGTAATAGACATATTTAATGCGATCAAAGTTATAGCGACCACGATTGACCGCTAAGTCTTTGCCCCAATAATTGGGGTTACGCACATAGCGAATACTGCGGCCAGCATCAATTTGCGCAATCCGATACGGCCCTGAGCCTAACATGGGCTGCATGCGCACACGGTCAAAGGGGTACTTTTTCCAGTCTTTGGCCGCATAAATGGGCAATTGGGCTAAAATGGCCGGCATTTCGGTGTTATTTGCAGTTTTCAAATGCATTTTGACCTGATAAGTCGACAGCACTTCAGTTTTGGCCAAATCTGATAAATACATCTGCAAGCCGGGATTGGATTTTTCTTGATAACTGTCAAAGGTAAATTTAACGTCATGTGCAGTCAGTGCTGAACCGTCACTAAATTTGGCTTTAGGATTTAAATGAAAAATCACAAACTTGGGCTGCTTCGGATCAAAGCTGACCTTTTGTGCCAACAAAGGGTACAGCACGCCCGGCTCATCGAGTGATGGGCTCATGAGCGTATCAAAGATATAATTAATTCCCTCAACTGCACTGCCTTTGCCATTCATACTGTTGAGATTATCAAAGGTACCATTGGCTGCAGTACTCAGCTCGCCGCCTTTAGGCGCATCTGGATTGGCATAGGGCATAAAGTCATGCTGTGCATATTGCGGCAGACTATGCAGCGCAATATAGGGCGTTGTTTGCAGTGCCGCCTGCGCTGTGGTCCAAGACACCGTCGCCAACACACCAAGAGCGATTACACGCATTTGTCTTCTCGCTTAATTGGGGACTTTAATCAATTGACCAATACGCAGTTCAGCCTGCGGGGATAAGTTATTTAATGCGGCTAAGGCAATACTGGTCACACCATGACGTGCTGCGACCCCAAGTAGAGTATCCCCTTTTTTGACTCGATAGCTTGCCGCTTTTTTGGGTACAGCTGTTGGCGTGAGGGTTGGACGAGTTAGCGTTTCTTCATCTAACTTTAAACGCTGTCCTGAACGCACTGCACTGCTGCTCATGTCATTGAGCTGCATAATATAACTGGTCTTTAAATGATATTTTGCAGCAATACTGGTCAGCGTATCCCCTGCCTTCACCACATACACCGATGGCATTTTGCCATGATCGACAGCAGGTGTGGTCACTTGACGTGCAGCTGTGCTCTGTACCACCTCTTTTGGCTTAGGCGGGGTCACTTTAGCTGCAGGAACTTCACCGCTGAGCTTTAAGCGCTGTCCAATCCGCACATTACTGCTGGCAGTCAATCCATTCAGCTGAGCAAGCGTGGTTAGATTCAAATTATAGCGTGCTGCAATCGCGCTTAAACTGTCACCAGACTGTACGGTGTATTGCTCAGGGACCTTGACTTGCATCACTGGCACACGAATGCGCTGTCCAATGTATACACCAGATTGCCCATCCAGATCATTTAAGGCTGCAAGTTCATTCACTGGAATATTGAGCTTATTGGCAATACTAAACAGGCTATCGCCACGCTGAATGGTGTAACTTTCTAACGCATAAGCGGGTGTAACACTCGGTTTAGATGTGGGCACAACTGCCTTTTTTTCTGTCCACGGTACATTAATTTTCTGCCCGATTTTCAAACTCGATTGCGCAGTCAAACTCGGATTTAAATCTGCCAACTGCTGCGGTGAGAGTGCATAACGCTGTGCAAGACCTTGCAAATACTCACCAGATTTCACTGTATACGTTTCGGTCTTTACGTTGGTGGGTTTGACCACAGCGGCTGGTTTGGCAACCACTGCTGCTTTGGCTTGCGCATTTTCCTTGAGGTGCAGCGTCTGTCCAACATATACTCTGGTGTCTACGCTGAGATCGTTATATGCTGCTAAAGATTTAACACTTAAGCCAAAGCGATTGGCAATACCAGTTAACGTATCATTTTCACGCACGATATAACGTTCTAAAAGCGCTGGTTTTACAGGCTGTGGTTTTTCAAGTGCAACTGGTGTCGGTTGAGCATCATATAAATAGATTTGTGTGCCTTCATATAACACCGCATTGGCATCCATTTGGTTCCACTTGGCTACATCGCGCCAATCAACCCCATTTTTCATAGCAATCGACTGTAAACTGTCACCGCGAACCACTTGATAGTTACTACGCTGACCTTGAGGTGGAATCACCACCACATCGGAGGCCGTTTCAATGACCTGTTTGCCTTGATTACGTTGTACTTCATCTGCATCGCTAGGGGTATTTTCAGCAACGCTTTTGGGATAAGCAAAACCTTTACTTACTTCTTGGCCCTGTTGCTCAGCAATGGATTGACTGGTCTGCAAAGCCGTAATTTTAATTTTACCGTCCACAGGATCTACAATTTCCGTGCCTTGTGGGGCAAGCTGAGCCAACTCTGCCACCACTTGGGCTTGCATCGCTTCCGAAGCCACTGGCTTGAGTACTTCATCTACAGTTTGACTGTCTCCCTCAGCACGTAGCCCCGCCATAATATAATCACGCTCTAGCGCTGTAATCGCCGGTTCAGTCCGTACTGGCTGTTGTACTGAAACACTTGGCGTGACAGCAACTGGAATACGCGGTGCACTGGGAATCACACTATTGCGGGCAAAATCAGCCAATGCCGAAGCACCTTGTGGTGTCACAACACGCGCAGGCGTAGAATTGAATCCGGTCGCTGCAGGCGGCGTGACGGGTACTGGGGTCGGTGCAACACCTGAACTGCTTGGGGTTTTGGGCAATTGCGCTGCGGACAGCCCACCTTGAGTTAAGGTTTTCAAGCGTGCATCAATCATCGGGCTTAAATCAGCCGGAATTAAAATCCGCATTGGGCTTTGAACGTCGACACGATCGCCACGATGACCCGGATTGAGGGCATACAATTCACTACGGCTTAACCCTGTAATTGTACTAATATCATTCAGGCTCACTGGCCCTACTTGAATTTCACGAAAATGTGGACGGTTGGCAATGGGCGGTAAACGTACGTTATAGGCGTTTGGGTTTTTAATAATTTGCGCCACCGCCAAGAAACGTGGCACATAGTTCATGGTTTCTTGTGGCAAACGTAAGGACCAATAATCTGTTGGTAAGCCTGCAGCACGGTTACGGTTAATCGCCTGTTGAATACGACCTGGGCCGGCATTATAGGCGGCTAAGGCCAATTCCCATGACCCAAACTGATTATATAAGCTGCCCAAAAATTCATAAGCTGCACGCGTTGACTCTACGACATCACGGCGACCGTCATATTGACTGGTTTGTTGCAAGCCATAAATACGGCCGGTACTTGGGATAAATTGCCATAAACCTGCCGCAGCAGCAGAACTGGTTGCCGCAGGGTCATAGGAGCTTTCAATAATCGGCAACAACGCCAATTCGGTGGGCAAACCACGGCGTTCTGCTTCTTTTACAGTATGGTATAAAT
>CAVBYE010000160.1:0-5019 GCA_963599285.1 Bacteroidaceae bacterium
AAATAGATCTAACAGCGATAATTTTAAATATTTATTGTAATTACAACAATTTAAATGGTCATATTGATCAATTGATTTATAATTGGCATAGCTTATGCTTAATAAATAGTAATACTAAAACAAAATATGGTAATACTAATATGCATATTCAACCCAAAGCTTCTTCAGCATTGCATCCGCTACAGCGTTTTTTATGTGCATTATTGAGTGCACGCGCTGGGGTGCATTTACAACAACAGCAACATGAATAAGGACCTTCTTCGTGCCTAAGCCAAAATTAACCCGTATTAGTATCACTGTACCTGAACGTAGTCTTGCTGCCTTAGATCAAAAAATTGTCGAACAACATTATGAGAGCCGTTCACAAGCCATTGTCGACATGATCCATCAGCACTTAATTGCCGAAGATGTACAAACCAATGCGGTCATGGCCGGCACCTTCACCTTATTGTATGACGTCAGTTCAAAAACATTAAGAAATCAAATTATCGATTTACAACAACAGTATTTGGCACAGGTGATTAGTTCTTTGCATATTCAACTGGATAATCAAAAAGTGATGCAGGTAATGCTCATGCAAGGACAAAGCCGCGATTTAAAACATATCAGCCAACAATTTATTGCACTTAAAGGGGTCATTAAAGGGCATTTGGAGCTTATGGATGCTGTCTTGCCACCGCTCCCCCAAAATGATGACCCCATCAGCTAAAGGATCACCACATGCAGCGCTTATGGACACTCTCAGATTGGCAACAGGCTTACCAACAGCAACGTATTCAATTACATGACTTAATTCCTTATGTTGCTCAGCTCAATCAAGATGATCACGCCTGGATTGAAATTGCCTCAGAGGCACAGCTCAACAGCCAAATACATGCACTGCAACACCAGCCCTTAGACTTGCCTTTATACGGCATTCCCTTTGCCGTTAAAGACAATATTGATGTGGCAGGTTTTCATACCACGGCAGGGTGTCCTGAAGCGGCTTATCTTGCCACTGAAGATGCAACCGTAGTGGCTAAACTCAAAGCCGCTGGTGCAATTGTGATTGGTAAAACCAACTTAGATCAATTTGCCACCGGCCTCGTTGGGGTACGTTCACCCTATGGGGCAGTCAAAAACAGTTTTAATCCTGATTATATCAGTGGGGGGTCAAGCTCAGGCTCAAGTGTAGTGGTGGCCAATGGTCAAGTGCCATTTTCCTTAGGCACAGATACAGCCGGTTCCGGTCGTGTTCCCGCTGCACATAATAATATTGTCGGCCTTAAGCCCACCAAAGGTTGGTTCTCGACCACAGGCTTAGTCCCAGCCTGTCGAACCTTAGATGTGATTTCTATTTTTGCGTTAACGGTAGATGATGCTTGGCAAGTTGCACAGATCATGCAAGGTCCAGACGCAACAGATGCCTATTCTCGTGTGCATCCCGCCAATGTGCCGACACAATTTTCTCAGAAAAAAATTGCCATTCCAGCACAACTTGAATTTTATGGTGATCATGCATCGGCACATGCCTTTAGCCACGCCATTGAGCACGTCAAAGACTTAGGTTATCAGGTCGAAGCCATCGATTTTAGTGATTTTAATCAACTGGCTTGGGCGTTGTATAACAAAGCCTGGGTAGCAGAACGTACAGCAGCTGTTGAACAGAAGATTGAGCGCCAACAGGCCCATCCGGTGATTGCACAAATTATTGCCCAAGCGGATCAGTTTAATGCTGTTGATGCCATGCACGCCGAATATGAACGTGCTGAATTGGCACGGCGCATTCAATCCACATTGGCAGGTTTTGATGCCTTAATGGTGCCCACTGCACCCACTATTTACACCATTGCTGAAGTCGAAGCCGATCCGATCGTCAAAAATAGTCATATGGGGGCCTATACCAATTTTGTCAATTTTGCCGATTTAGCCGCAATCGCCGTGCCCAATTGCCTACGTGCAGATGGTTTACCTAGCGGTGTGACCTTTATTGCCCCAGCATGGCATGATCAAGCTCTGGCACAGTTTGCACAGCGTTGGCAAGCCACTCAACATTTAAGCTTAGGCACCTCACAACAGCCGTATCAAAAAACCACGCGTATTCAGTCAGCCCATGCGGTGCAATTGGCAGTGGTGGGTGCGCACTTACAAGGTATGCCGTTAAACTTTCAACTGACCACGCGTCAAGCCACCTTGGTTGAAAAAACCCTGACCGCACCTCGCTATCAACTCTTTGCTTTAAACAATAGCCAACCACCTAAACCAGGTCTTCAGTATCAGGCCATGGGGCATACGATTGAAGTTGAGGTATGGGAGGTGCCATTGGCCAATTTTGGCGCGCTTGTGGCAGAAGTACCTGCACCGTTAGGCATTGGTAATGTGCAACTTGCCGATGGACGTTGGGTGAAAGGCTTTATTTGTGAATCCTATGCGCTCAATGATGCTCAAAATATTAGTTATTTTGGCGGCTGGCGCAACTATATCCATGCCTTACAACAGGCTAAAAACACTGAGGTGACATCATGAAAAAAATGCTGTTTGCGCTTTGTTTTGGCGGTGCAGCTGTTGGGTTGAGTGGATGCGATAAAACAGCCAAAATTCCTGAACCGAGTACTCACGCAGCTCAAAACAAAGTACAAAATAAGCGCCCCATCACTATTGGCTATAGCGATTGGCCGGGTTGGGTGGCTTGGCAAGTGGCCATTGACAAGGGCTGGTTTAAAGAGGCGGGACTCAATGTCGAGTTTAAATGGTTTGACTATTCGGCCTCGATGAATGCGTTTGCGGCCAATCAGCTCGATGCAATTTCCGTGTCCAATGGCGATAATTTGGTCATCGCCTCAGGTGGCACCAAAGGCATTATGATTTTAGCCACAGACTATTCTGCAGGCAATGACGTGATTATTGCCAAAAGTGATATTCACAGTATCAATGATTTAAAAGGTAAAACCATTGCTGTGGAAAAAGGTTTGGTCGACCATAATCTGCTGGCGACTGCATTGAAGGATCGTCAAATTGCCCCAGAGCAGGTCACTTTAATTAATGCGGTAACCAATGAATTGCCTCAAGTCTTTGCAAGTCCTGATGTCTCCGCCATCGCCGTGTGGCAGCCTGTCGCCAATCAGGCCTTAAAAGCGGTTTCAGGCGCCAAGATTATTTATTCTTCTGCAGATCGACCCGGCTTAATCTACGATACCTTAACTGTAAATATGAGCCATTTGTCTCAGCATACTGAAGAATGGAAAAAAATTATTCAAATTTGGGATCGTACTGTGCACTATATTCAAGATCCTGCCACCCAGCAGGATGCACTGAATATTATGGCCAAACGGGTGGGGGTAGAACCAGCGCACTATAAAACTTTTGTCGATGGCACCCATTTGCTTGACTTAAAAGCCAATCAAAAAGTGTTTCAGAAATCTGAAAAATTGAGTTCACTGTATGGTTCTAGCTATCATGTGAACAACTTCAATATCGACAATGGGGTCTACAGCATGGCATTAGACGTTGATGGCTTAATTTATCCACGTTTGATTGAAGAGTTAACACACTAATCATGTGACAGAACAGCTTCGATGCTGAGGCTGTTCGATCTAGGCTACATGATCATCCATAAATGAATGACCTAGTATGTGCATGCTCTGTATATGAGTCAGATTTCATTGCTGTTTGAGGGTCTCAAACAGCTGATAAGCTGCTTGAATACGGTCTGCTTTGGGTATCTTTTTATTCATGCTCGTCTGGAATAAATAATAGATAGGCGCCAAAGCCATTGGTCGAACCTGTTTTATGAAACACTTTGGAGTTAGGTTACAATAATTGTTTTCGCACAGGATTTAAGCCCAATACAATTTGCTCTGCGTTACTTGCCTGTAAAATTTCGATACGCGTTGGATAAGCAAACATTTCCCACCCAAGGGCTTGGATCATACCGCTAATCGAGAGAAAGTCATATTCATCGAATATGCAGTTAAATAGCCAAATACGCCTATGCTTGGATTTGAATATTCACGGTAACCCCCAATTGGGTGCTTGGCTGTCCAATCTTTAAAATAGGCTAACATCTATTAATCGATTTTAATCTTTTCAGGAAATTGTAAGGGCAAATGACCACTTGTATAGCTAAGTAACGCCAATAAATTAACCTGATCAATTTCTGAATTTTTTAAAGTGGGAATATATTTACTCGGGCGATCGCTAAAGGCGAGTTTAGCTTGGTTCTGTGCATATGTACCTGCAAGCGCTGTAAATGTCTTACTGAAAGAACCCAGCTCAAAAATTGTCTGACTTTTTACGTGTTCATGTGTCTCTTTGGATCGTACGCCATAATAGTATTCATAGCGTTGACCCGCGTAAATTACACCAATCGCCATGCCAGGTACAGCGTATTCATCCATCAGTGGTTTAAACACATTTTCTTGCAAAATATGCTCAATATCCTCCCATAGACCAATGCTTACCTGTGTATGAATTTTCTTTTAACATCATTGTATATAAACATGTTGTTCAATCCCTAAAGCACAAGGCAGTGCTGCTAAGCGATTTATTCATCACTACTTTTGAGAAGGCTAGAACGATGAGCAAGCAACATATATTTAATAGTATCTTTGAATGAATCACAAACACGACCTATAGGTCGTGTTTGTAGATATAAGATCATTTATAGAAAAATAATCATGATGTTTCATTGTTCATCATATCAATATCAACATGCATATATTTTGGTGCAAAAAAGCCTTGTCTTTGATTTCGTATAATGTACATTATGTTAAATATAGTAAAGTTGAAATAGAGGGCTATGGTCATGCTCAACGTGTCATCGTCATGACATCTAAAGCTGTATCAATGTACGGCATCACTGACATCATCAGCGTCAAAAGATGCTATTTTCTCCATGCCGATCGACCACCGCAGGACGAACCGTCCGCCGCCGTTTGCCATGGGAAAGTACAACCTCCTGCAAATAACACGTATCCCATCCACATTACACAGATGATGCCCACTATTTTTTTCAATTGCATCATTCCTTAAATAATGCAC
>CAVBYE010000161.1:0-5008 GCA_963599285.1 Bacteroidaceae bacterium
AGTTACGTAGGCCCAAGAAGTCAAACTTGACCAGACCTGCCGATTCCACATCGTCTTTATCAAACTGCGCCACACGGTTGGTTCCATCAGCATCACACATGACTGCGGAATAATCGGTGAGTTTGGTGGGTGCAATCACGACACCGCCGGCATGTTTACCGGTATTTCGGGTAATGCCTTCCAGTTTGAGTGCCATTTCCCAAATTTCAGCGGCATCATCATTATCAGGATTCGATGGGTTGGTGACGATGTCTTTGAGCTGCGGCTCAGCTTCAAGTGATTCTTCCAAACTTAAACCCAAAGGTTTGGTTGGAATCATTTTGGAAATACGATCCGCCAAACCATAGGATTTACCCAAGACACGTGCCACGTCACGAATTGCACCTTTGGCTGCCATGGTACCAAAGGTGGCAATTTGCGAAACGGCATCACGGCCATAGGTACGTGCCACATAGTCAATCACGCGGTCACGACCGGCAATACAGAAATCGACGTCAAAGTCGGGCATCGACACACGTTCTGGGTTTAAGAAACGTTCAAACAGCAGGTCATAGCGTAGTGGGTCAAGGTCGGTAATTTTTAAGCTGTACGCCACCAAAGAACCTGCACCGGAACCACGTCCCGGGCCTACTGGCACGCCATTGTTTTTCGACCATTGAATAAAGTCCATCACAATCAGGAAGTAGCCGGGGAAACCCATCGAGTTAATAATATTAATCTCAAAGGCTAAACGTTCATCATAGGGTTGACGAATCTCTGGCCAATCTTCACCGCGCTCAGCAACTGGATAGAGAAAATCTAAGCGTTCTTCTAAGCCTTGTTCGGACAAATGCGCGAAGAAGGTGTCAATGGTGTGCCCTTCAGGAATAGGGTAATCTGGTAAATCGTTAAAACCTAAACGTAGGCTGACGTTACAACGCCGTGCGATGTGATAGGTGTTTTCAATGGCGGATGGAATGTCTGCAAATAGGGCCGTCATTTCAGCGGCGGTTTTAAAATACTGTGCTGGACTGAAATTTTTAGGACGACGGTTATCGCCGAGTACATAGCCATCGGCAATGCAGACACGCGCTTCATGTGCTTCATAGTCTTCGGCATGAATGAAGTGCACATCGTTATGCGCCACGACACCAATTTGATATTTCTTGGCCAATTTCACCGCTTCATTGATGAAGTCATCTTCATAGGGGCGATTGGTGCGGGTGAGGGCCAAATAAACACGATTACCAAACTTTTCAATCCATGCTTCAAGCAGCGGTTCCGCCTTTTGTGGATTAGAGGAAGACAACATCTTACCCACATCACTGTGCACCCCAAGCAGCACAATCATGTCTTCAGGTTGGGCTAAAATCCACTCTTTGTGTACACACGGAATATCGAGTTGTTGGCCTTCAATAAAGCCACGTGAGACCAATTCCGTTAGATTACGCCAACCCTTATTGGTCATTGACAATAACGTCACACGATGGTCAGCATCATTTAGACGCAGTACAGAACCTAAAATGGGTTTAATGCCTTTGTCCAAGCATTTTTTATAAAATTTGACTGCAGCGTGTAAATTCGATAAATCGGTCAGTGCCAAAGCAGGCATATCGTCTTTGGCCGCAGCTTGAATAAGATCTGGCACCCGTACAATAGATTCGGTGATAGAAAATTCTGTATGAATACCAAGATGGACAAAGTGCATAGATAAATCCTTGCGAAAACTGTGGTTATTTTATCATGTTCAGGCGGTATTCTTTTAGTCCTGACGCATTTTATGGGCAAAAATAAAGCCCTCATGGTGAGGGCTTTAAAGGTCATTGGGCTTAGCGTAGTTTTGCCAACCATTCACCGGTCATTTGGACAATTTGCACTAAGATTAACAATACAATGACCGTTAAAATCACCACAGAGGTGTCGAAGCGTTGATAACCATAAGAAATCGCAAGGTCACCAATCCCCCCTGCACCTACAGCGCCTGCCATAGCAGTGGCACCAATTAAGCTAATGGTGGCTGTGGTTAAGTTTAAAATCAGTGAGCTACGTGCTTCAGGGAGTACAAATTTAAAGATAATTTGCATTGGGGTAGCACCCATCGCCTGAGCAGATTCCACGATCCCTTCATTGACTTCTAACAAAGAAATTTCAATTAAACGGCCAATATAAGGACCAATATAAATGGTTAACGGCACAATTGCAGCCCATGTGCCAATTGAACTACCGACCAAGAATTTAGTTAAAGGAATAACCGCAATCAGTAGAATAATAAACGGCAATGAACGCAGCGCGTTTACAATAGGATTTAAGCCGTGGTAAATCACTTTATTGGGCAAAATGCCTTCAGGGCGCGTCACCAATAAAATAATCGCTTGCACAAAGCCCCAGATACAGCCAAACAGCAAGGCAAAGAACACCATGTGCATGGTTTCTTGCAAGGCAGTCACAAACTGATCAATGGAGAGTGAGCTCTCCCAAAATGGTGCGGTGACCTGAGTCAGCCAATTGACAATGACATCTCTCATTCTAACACTCCAGACTGTTCAACCTTCACCCCATGTGCTTCTAAGAACGCAATGGCTTGCTGAATAATACCTGCATCACCAAGAAGTTGTACAAACATCTGCCCAATCACTGAGCCATCAATTTCGGTCATATTGGCAAATAAAATATTTAAACTTAAATCAAACTGTTTGATCACTGCTTGAATAACGGTTTCTTGGGCTGAGGTGCCAAGGAACTGTAAGCTATAAATACTTTTGTGGTTTTTATTTTCGAGGTTTTTCAAAATATTCACCGGTAATTGCTGCTGCAATACGGTCTGAATAAAGGTTTTGGTGGTGGGATGCTGCGGTTGGCTAAAGATTTGTAGGGTGCTGCCCATTTCAATGACTTTGCCTTGTTCCATCACCGCCACGTGATCACAGATAGATTCGATCACATCCATTTCATGGGTCACCATGACAATGGTAATGCCTTGCTCTTGGTTAATTTTTTTAAGCAAGTCCAAAACGGATTGGGTGGTTTGTGGATCGAGTGCTGAGGTCGCTTCATCACAAAGTAAAATTTTAGGATGATTGGCAAGCGCACGTGCAATACCGACACGTTGTTTTTGACCACCGGATAATTCATCCGGATATGCATTACGTTTGTGTTTGAGATCAATAAACTCAAGCAATTCCTCTAAGCGCTTCTCACGCTCAGCTTTGCTCCAACCCAACAGCTGCATTGGCATTTCAATATTGGCCGCTACAGTTTTGGTTTGCATTAAGTTGAAATGCTGGAAAATCATCCCAATGTTGGCACGTTGTTGGCGTAATGATTGAGCATCTAATGCGGTTAAGTCTTGTTGATTAACAATTACTTGTCCTTCATTTGGACGTTCTAATAAGTTAATCAAACGGATTAAGGTACTTTTACCCGCACCACTATAGCCAATAATGCCAAAAATACTACCTGCTGGAATTTCCAAATTAATTTGGTCCAGTGCACGTAAGGTTTGACCCTTGAGCTGATAATGCTTGGAAATGTTTTTAAATTGAATCATATCGTCAACATGTGCCAAAAAAGAAAAAAATAGGCAAATGACTTTGCCTATTTCATGTATAGGTAATTATATGATTATTTTGCGTCAGCAAAATAGCTCATTGGTTTATTTACGTCAATTTTAGTACCGCCAAATTTATCTTTTACAAATACTTTGACAGCATCTAAATGGTAAAGTTCACCTAATTTTTGCAACGTTGGATCATTTTCACGGCCTTCAGCAGTCACCAACAAATTCACATATAATTTAGTTGAATCATTTACAGGCTCATAGAACAAAGAGTCATTTAATACGTTTAAGCCGCCTTCCATTGCAAGGGTGTTGCCTAACACAATAGCATCCACTTCGCTTTTCACACGTACCGCAGTTGCCATTGGAATGGTTTTAAGCGTAATGTTCTTTGGATTTTCAACGACATCTTTGGTGGTGCCTAAGATTGGGTTGAAGTCAGTTTTAAGCGTGATGACACCTGCAGTTTGTAACAATGACAAAGAGCGTGCTTCATTGGCTGCATCGTTTGGAATCGCAATGGTGGCATTTTCTGGGAACTCATCAATTTTTTTGTATTTATCAGAGTAGATGCCCATTGGCTCGATATACGTCGTTGAAACAGCAGCCACTTTCTTGCCAGTAGTTTCAGCATTGTACGCCATCATATAGTTATATGATTGGAAGGTGTTAACATCAATTTCTTGGTTTGCGACAGCATTGTTCATCGCTACATAGTCATTGAAGTTTTTCACTTCAAGGTGAATGCCCGCAGCTTTAGTTTCAGGTAAAGTCGCAATATGTTTCCAGACATCAGTATCTGAACCTGTTGATGCCATAGTAATCGTGCGTAACTCTGTAGCAGGCGCTGCTTCTGTAGAGGTTGCAGGTGCTTCTGATTTACCACAACCTGTTAAAGCAAACGCAACAGATGCACCGAACGCGAGACCGACGAGCTTTTTCATATGTTTGTCCTGATTAAATTTAACTTAATGTTAAATGACACATGCTGGCTTGGAAAGTTTAAATTGTGTGCAAAATCTGCAGCGAATTTAAATTCACCCCAAAAATAAGTTTTCGGTGCGTGTATGACATAGGGAGAAGAAAAGCGTGTAAAACACACACATGCCACATACTGCACCAATGCCAAGCATCATAGCAATAAAACAATATTCTATATAGTGGATAAAGATTAAATCTTTATCTTATAAAATGCATAAGAATTATACAGTATAAAGATAAATAGGTAATAAAAACAATAAAATAATAAATTTTATTTTGTTAAAAAATAACCAAATGTTATATGTCTTTATATTTATAAGATTTTATTTTGCCCAAAATTTTAAAAAACAGAGCGCTGAGAAATTCAGAAGCGGCCAATCTGTATATTTTATTGGCAGATCAGTGAAAAGGTGTGCACTTGATACATTTGTGCATTTAAGCTGTACTTAAAAATAAGTAGAGAGATCGAAATAAGGATTTCATGTTTTTAAA
>CAVBYE010000162.1:0-4984 GCA_963599285.1 Bacteroidaceae bacterium
TTTTTGTGCCAACTGCATCGCACGTGACATTGGGCGTCCCATGCTGTCTGTAAGCGGGGCATCAAACTCATCTTCGCTTTGCGGCTTACCTGCAGTCTCATGCCATGCTTCAATAAATTCTTGTTTAGAAAGTTCTTTTTTAGGGGCTGTTACGGTATCTACATCTGCTGCATCAACTGTGCCCGTATGCAAGGCAGCATGATTAAAAACCGATGACTTCACAGGTGCAGGCACCACTTGCGGCACAGGCTCTTGTAAAATTTGATCTAAGGCAGCCAACTCCGCTTCTACACTATCCGCTGTTGGCACAACATGAGGGGCTGCTGCTGCCTGAGGGACGCTCGCTAACAATTCGTCAAAGACTTGCTCGTCGTTCCAATCCATTTTTTTCTCAGCCACAACCTCAGTGGCTTTGGCTGGTACTTGATTGGCTTCTTGTAACAGTGCATCAATATCTTGCTGTTGAATCTCTTCTTTACTTAATACGCGTGATACTTCATCGCTGGCCACCAAACGTTTACGCTCTTCTCGTGCTGCACGTGCCGCATCAAAGGCCTTACTCATATCAATGGCTGCTTGCTGACGCTCGGCTTCTAATACCGCCTCACGAGCCAAACGTGCCTGCTCAGTCTCACGTGCCAAAAAGGCTTCTTCATTGGCACGTAGTTCTGCCTGACGCTCTTTGGCCACCATGTCATTAAACAGACGTTCTGCCACGGCATCACGTACCGGTGCATGTTGCACATGTTGATGTTCGGTGGCAGGCGTAACTTCAGCCACAGCGGCAACAACTGGTGCAGGCATCTCTTTTTGTAGACTTGGCGTGGTACGGTCAAAGGCCGACTCACTTTCAGGCACATTTTTATAAAATAAATCTTGTAGTTGCGTCGGTAAGGCTTTTAAAGTCACCCACGTTTTATTCCACTTCACCCCAAAGGCCAAAGTAAATAACACGAGTCCAAATACAATTAAAAAGCCTGCTGCTCCGTAAATCGTCAGCAAACCCGTCAAACTTTGCCCCAGCTCATAGCCAATAATCCCACCCGAGGCATTGGCAAGGGTATCTGCTGGCAGTTGCCAGAACAAATACAATAGCGTGGCACTAATTAACAGAATAAAGAACTGTGCCGCATAGCGAAATGGACGGTTTAAAAAACTGCGTGGCCACCACACTTGCACCGCTTCAACAAAAAAGTACACCGGAATCAGTAAACTCGCCCAACCTAAGCAGCCAAACAATAAGTCTGCAATCCATGCCCCAACAATACCACTGGCATTGGATACCTGCTGCGTATCACTTGAAATGTGCATCCAACCTGGGTCAAATGGGGTATAGGTCATTGTTGCAAGGAACAAATAAATCCCAAATGAGAGCAAAAATAATGTCAGTAATAAGCGCTGTGCATAAGCACTCGACATTGCAGTCATATACTGTCCTGTAAGCAAGTCTGAGAAAAGTTTGAGCGAAAATGTGGCACGCGAGCGACACACAAAGAGCAATATTATGCACCTGTTCACTAAAAAAAGATGCATTAGAATGCTGCTAAGTTGTGAAGATGCGGCAATTAAATTCTATATAGTTTAAATCTATGTCGATGATCAAAAATATCGACATACACGCGTTAAGACGCCTGCCTGTTTTACCTGTATAATTCCACAAATTGCTAAATAAAAAAAGGATGCCCTCGATGAGCGCTCGTCATTCACGTCTGATTATTTTAGGCTCAGGCCCTGCAGGTTACAGTGCTGCAGTTTACGCGGCTCGTGCGAACTTAAAACCTACCCTAATTGCAGGTTTACAATTGGGTGGTCAGTTAACCACGACTACTGAAGTCGACAACTGGCCTGGTGATCCTGAAGGCTTAACTGGCCCTGCATTAATGGAACGTATGCAAGCCCATGCTGAACGTTTTGGCACTGAAATTGTGTACGATCATATTAATGAAGTTGATCTCAACGTACGTCCTTTCGTGCTTAAAGGTGATATGGACACCTTCACCTGTGACGCATTAATTATTTGTACTGGTGCAACTGCACAATACTTAGGTCTTGAATCTGAAGCAGCATTCATGGGCCAAGGCGTGAGCGCATGCGCAACGTGTGATGGTTTCTTCTACAAAGAACAAAACGTTATGGTGGTCGGCGGTGGTAACACTGCGGTTGAAGAAGCGCTTTACCTCTCAAATATTGCATCTCACGTGACTTTAGTACACCGTCGTGACAGCTTACGTTCAGAGAAAATCTTGCAAGATCATCTTTTTGCAAAAGAAAAAGAAGGTAAGATCAGCATCATTTGGAATCACCAAGTCGATGAAGTCTTAGGTGATAACACAGGTGTGACTGCAGTACGTTTAAAATCAACCCAAGATCAATCAACCCAAGAAGTGGCGGTATCTGGTATGTTCGTGGCGATTGGTCACAAGCCCAACAGCACCATGTTTGAAGGCCAATTACAGTTGCGTGATGGCTATATTCAAGTACAAAGCGGTACTTCAGGCAATGCCACCCAAACATCTGTACCAGGTGTATTTGCAGCGGGTGATATTGCTGACTCAATCTATCGTCAAGCCATTACTTCAGCAGGTTCAGGCTGTATGGCTGCTTTAGATGCAGAAAAATACTTAGATGCATTAGGCGAATAAGCTCTGCTATGCTAAAAGCCGCCCAAGTGGGCGGCTTTTTTATTGCTTTCATAAAGGTCAAGCTCATGCCTGTACTTGCTGCTTCTGAATTTATTTTCCCTGATCCGCTTGAGGTCGACCCCGAAGGTCAAGGTTTGATTTGTATTGGTGCAGATTTAACACCTTCTACGTTGTTTGAAGCCTATAGCCATGGCTTATTTCCTTGGTTTAATGAAGATGAACCCATTTGTTGGTGGAGCCCTGAGCCACGCTGCATTATTCGACCACTTGATTACAAACCGAGTAAATCTTTACTACGGAACATGAAAAAATTTGACTATACAATTACAGTCAATCAGGCCTTTGAACGCGTTATTCGTTCTTGTGCAATGCCGCGTCGCTACGCAGATGAAACGTGGATTAGTGAAGATATTGTACAAGGCTACTGCCAAATGTTTGCAGCTGGTTATGGTTACAGCATCGAAGTTTGGCAAGCCGATGCATTGGTCGGTGGTCTGTATGGACTCAGCATTGGACGCGGCTGTTTTGGCGAATCTATGTTTAGTACACAAACCGATGTGTCAAAAATGGCGTTTTACACCCTCATGCTCATTGGGCATGAACAAAATTTACCTTGGATTGACTGCCAATTGGTCAACGATCATCTCTTAAGCCTAGGGGCAAGTACACTTTCTCGCCAAGCGTACCTCAATTCGTTACAAGACGTGATAAATCAGCCTGCAGTTGATTGGAAAAAATATCAGGACAGTGTATTTTCAAGTAAAACAATAGCGCAGACCATGCGACTTCATGAATGATAAATAGCCAACAGAGGGAACTTGTTATGAACTCTTATCACCCGCAGTCCCTGTTAAATGATTTACAGTATTATATTACCCCACCACATGATTGCAGTTATTTAGACAACAAATCTGCACGCATGGTGTTTTTAGATCCTGCACATCGTATTGATGTGGTCACACTGTCCGAATTGTCTCGTTTGGGTTTTCGTCGTAGTGGCGATTTTGTCTATCGTCCAGAATGTCACTTATGCCGTCAATGTTTGTCATGCCGCGTACCTGTGAATGACTTTGAGATGAATCGTCAGCAAAAAAAAGCCTGGAAACGCAACCAAGATTTAACCGTTAAAATTACCCAAACCCAAAATGCCACTTCCATCCATTATGATTTATACGAGCGCTATATTAATCAACGCCATCATGATGGTGACATGTATCCACCGAGTGAAGATCAGTTTGAAAAGTTTTTGATGCATAGCTGCACAGACAGCTTTTTCCTCGAACTTTGGCTAGGCGAGCGTTTAATTAGTGTATCCACCTGTGATCCACTCGATGATGGAATTTCTGCGGTCTATACTTTCTTTGATCCTGATGAAAGCAAACGCTCACTGGGTGTATTTGCCATTTTAAAGCAAATTGAATATGCCAAAGCCCGTGACTTAGGCTTCGTTTATTTAGGCTATTGGGTCCCACATTCACAAAAAATGAATTATAAGTCCCAATACACGCCACTCGAATTATTAATTGATGGCCAATGGCGCCGTTTGAATCGTAATTTAACCGCAGAGGAAATCCAAAACTTGGGTAAATCCTTAATGACGACTTTGCCCTCAGGTTGGAACAATTCAATTATCAAATAAACTTACTTAAACAAGGCTGCAAAATCATCACTACACGCTTTCACCATAATGATCGCGTGTTCACGTGTGCCATCAGATTTTGGATAATAATTCTTTCTTAAATCAATTTGATGAAAACCTGACTTTTCATACAGCTTCACCGCAGCAATATTAGTTTCACGTACTTCTAAGAAAATTTGCACCGGCTCATTTTTGAGTAACTCCATAGATTGCTCAAGCAAGCGATAACCTAAGCCCTGCCCTTGCATTTTAGGATGCACCGCCATCAGCAATAAATTCGCTTCATCTAACACGGGCTGCAAAATACAAAAACCCAGCACTTCGCCCTGCTGTTCAATCACAGTGCTTTGGTAGCTTGTTACAGCCTCAATAAACTGTTTTTCAGTCCAAGGATGGCTTTGAACCAAACGTTCAATTGCACTCACAGCAGCAACATCGTCTGCTTGCATTAGACGGATCATGTCAGATCTCTTTGTTTGACGGATATGCTGCGAATTATAAAGATAAATCGATAAAAATAAATGGAAAAAAATTTATCTCAATCCGCTTTAAAGTCTTCATTTTTATTTTAAATAGATTGAGCTTTCAAAATATATGAGCCAAAAAAAAGCGTCCCAAAGGGACGCTTTTTTTTCACACAGTGAATACTTATGCAGTTACTTTCGCAACAACACCAGCACCAACTGTACGACCGCCTTCACGG
>CAVBYE010000163.1:0-4947 GCA_963599285.1 Bacteroidaceae bacterium
TCCTCCGTGAGTTCGAATCTCACCGCTTCCGCCAAATTCAAAAAACCCCTGATCATTGATCAGGGGTTTTTTTATGTCTTATAGGTCGATAATAAAATACTGGTCTCAGTATTATAGATGCCATGAATGGTACGAATATTGTCTAACACCTGATCAAAACTTTCTAAATGCGCGGCCCGTAACTCCACCAGTAAATCCCATTTGCCATTGGTGGTATGTAAGCTATGTACTGCAGGATGCAGTCTTAGGGCTTGAATCACGGCTTTGGTCTGCGTGCCCTCGACCATAATATTCATCCATGCTCGAATTTGATGTCGCTCTACAGTGGGGCGAGTGCGAATCGTAAAGCCGGTAATAATGCCTTCAGTCTGCAGCCATTGCAGCCGCTTTTGTACGGTGGCCCGTGAAACTTTCACTTTGCTGGCCAAGGCACTGATCGATAAACGCGCGTTATCGCGTAATAAACCTAAAATTTGTTGATCCGTGTCATTTATGATCATTTTGATCTCCGACCGCTACAATCTGTCTATTTTGTGCATATTTTGAGCAGAATAACAACTTCTATGTGCCATTTTGCTGTCCTATACTGAAGAAAGTCGAGTCACAACAACAAGAGGGACAGATATGGCAACACAGATCACGCGTCAGGATTTTGATCGCTATATGGTCCCTGTATATGCACCGGCTGATTTTATTGTGGTACGTGGTCAAGGGGCGCGGCTGTGGGATCAACAAGATCGTGAATATATTGATTTTGCAGGCGGCATTGCAGTCAATGCTTTAGGGCATGCACATCCTGTTGTTGTAAATGCTTTACAGCAACAAAGTCAAAAACTATGGCATTTGGGCAATGGCTATACCAATGAACCTGCCTTGGCTTTGGCTCAACAATTCATTCAACATACCTTTGCTGAGAAAGTCTTTTTTTGCAATTCAGGCGCTGAGGCCAATGAAGCAGCCTTAAAATTGGCACGCAAATTTGGGCAAGCACACGGGAAACATCAGATTGTGGCTTTTGATCAAGCCTTTCATGGTCGGACGTTGTTTACCGTGTCTGTAGGTGGGCAGGCCAAGTATTCTCAGCCCTTTGCACCCTTACCTGAAGGCATTGTGCATTGTCCATTTAATGATATCTCTGCGGCAGTTGCAGCCATTGGTGCACAGACCTGTGCGGTGATTGTTGAACCGATTCAAGGCGAAGGTGGTGTGATTCCAGCCAACCCTGAATTTTTACAAGCGTTACGACAAGCCTGTGATCAGCATGGTGCGCTGTTAATTTTTGATGAAGTACAAACGGGTGTTGGACGTACCGGTTATCTCTATGCCTATCAACAGAGCGGGGTCATTCCAGATGTGTTAACCACCGCAAAAGCACTCGGTGCTGGTTTTCCAATTGGCGCGATGCTGACTACAGATGTGTATGCACAGGTGCTCAGTGTTGGCGATCATGGCAGTACCTACGGCGGGAATCCTTTGGCCTGTGCGGTGGCCGGTGCAGTTTTGGACTATGTCTGCCAACCGGAGATCTTACAAGGGGTGCAACGCCGTGCGGCATGGTTTATCCAGCAGTTAACCCAGCTCAACACACAGTATCCGATCTTTAGTGCATTCCGCGGTCAAGGTTTACTGATCGGTTGTGTACTTAAACCCCAATATGAAGGGCAGGCCAAACTGTTGTTGCAGTGTGCAGCACAGCAGGGTCTGATGCTTTTGATGGCAGGTCCCAATGTGGTGCGTTTGACCCCGGCCTTAATTATTCCCATTTCAGACATTAATGAAGGCATGGTCCGTTTGGGGCGGGCATTGGCTGACTTCTTAGCGCATGTTGAGGCCAGCCTATGATGATGATTCGCTATGCCCAAGAACGAGATTTAGACGCAATGTTTCAGTTGGCTGAGGAGTCAGGGGTGGGCATGACCTCGTTGCCGGCCAATAAAGAGATTTTATTGGCGCGGATTCAACGCAGTCAAAAGACCCTTCAAGGCCAATTGCCACGCGGTGAGCAAGGCTATGTCTTTGTGCTTGAAGATACCGAATGCCAACAGGTGGTGGGAGTCAGTGCGATTGAAGTAGCGGTGGGTCTAGATGCCCCGTTTTATCATTATCACGTGGGTAAACAGGTACATGCATGTCAGGCTTTAGCAGTTTATCGCACCTTAAACACCTTATTTTTAAGCCATGATTTGTCGGGCAGTAGTGAGCTGTGTACCTTATTTTTAACCCCGCGTTATCGGCAGGGTCACAACGGTAAATTTTTATCTAAAGTGCGCTGTTTATTTATGGCGGCCTTTCAAGACTGTTTTCAAGCACAGGTGATTGCAGAGATGCGCGGCTATTGTGACGAACATGGGCAATCCCCGTTTTGGAATGCTGTAGGGGCCCACTTCTTTGCCATGGATTTTGCCACTGCTGACTATCTAAGTGGTACAGGTCAAAAAGCCTTTATTGCCGAGCTTATGCCCCGTTTACCTATTTATGTGGAGCTGTTGCCGCTTGATGCTCAAGCTGTGATTGGTCAGGTTCATCCACAGACTCAGCCGGCCAGTCATGTGTTGATGGCAGAAGGTCTACAACCACAACATTATATTGATATTTTTGATGGTGGCCCGACCCTAGGAGCTGCACTGACACAATTACGCGCTGTGCGTGAGAGTCAACTGGTTGAGGTGGAGTGCAGTGTAGAAAACAGCCAAAGTCAACAGATCTGTATACTCAGCAATGATTGCTATGACGACTACCGCGCGATTTTAGTTGCACATGATTTAGACACCAATCATAGCGTCAAGATTAGCCCAGTACAGGCACAGCATTTGCACTATCAAAACGGACACAAGTACAGAATCTTGGCCTTAGACCCCAAGGAGTAAGCACAATGTTATATCTCAATGGACACTGGCAAATGGGTCGCGGGCCAGCACTCAGTAAATATGATCCGGTGGCAGAAACATTGCTCTGGCAGGGCAATACTGCCAATGCCCAAGATGTAGAACATGCTGTAGAGGCCGCACGGCAGGCTTTTGGGTCATGGGCAAAAACATCCCTCACTACACGCATAGCACTCGTGCAACGCTTTGCTGAGCAATTACAACAGCACCACACGCATCTTGCACAGGTGATGAGCCAAGAAACCTCCAAGCCGTTTTGGGAAACCCAAATGGAAGTACACGCCATGATTGCCAAGGTGCAGATCTCGATTGAGGCCTACCATTTGAGGAGCGGGGCAAGCCAGACCACGCAGGCGCAAGCGATGGCACTACTTCAGCATCGGCCACATGGAGTATTGGCGGTCTTTGGTCCATATAACTTTCCGGGGCATTTACCCAATGGTCATATCATACCGGCACTGATTGCGGGTAATTGTGTGCTGTTTAAACCGAGCGAATTGACCCCATGGACTGCGCAAGAGACCGTGAAGTTATGGCAGCAAGCCGGTGTGCCCGATGGTGTGCTGCAACTGCTGCAAGGCGCTAAAACCACTGGCCAACTTTTAATGCAGCAGCCTGACGTAGATGGCATTTTATTTACCGGTAGTAGCAAGACGGGAATCCTTTTGCATCAACATTATGCGGGTCAACCACAGAAAATGTTAGCACTTGAAATGGGCGGCAATAACGCGCTGATTGTTGATGCGGTGGTGGATGTAGACGCTGCGGTGTATATCACCGTGCAATCGGCTTTTTTGTCTGCTGGGCAACGTTGTACTTGTGCACGCCGTTTATTGGTGCGCCGTGGTGAGGCAGGAGATCGTTTTATTCAGCGCTTGCTTGAGGTGACCCAGCAGCTCAGGATTGGGGCTTGGGATGCTGAGCCGGCTGTATTTATGGGCGGTGTGATTTCCTTGACTGCGGTACAACAATTATTACAAGCACAGCAGGACTTAATACAGCGTGGAGCTAGCGTATTACTGCCGATGCAACAGCTACATCCACAGAAAACCTTGCTCACAGCAGGTATTTTGGAGCTAAGCGGTATTCAGGATTTACCTGATGAAGAATATTTCGGTCCTTTACTGTGTATCACGCGTTATGACGACTTTGACGAGGCAATACAGCTTGCCAATCAGAGCCGTTTTGGTTTGGCGGTAGGCTTGGTTTCACCTGAACCTGAATTGTTCGAACGGCTACGGCTTGAGGCACGCGCAGGGATTGTGAATTGGAATATGCCATTAACCGGCGCTTCAAGTCGTGCCCCCTTTGGTGGGATTGGTGCATCAGGTAATCATCGTGCTAGTGCGTGGTATGCCGCTGATTATTGTGCTTGGCCAATGTCTTCTTTAGCACAAAGTGAGCTTAAGTTTGAACAATCTTCGCCCGGCATGCACTTTCCTGCCGCACAGGAGCAAGGATATGCAGGCACATGAAGTCAATTTTGATGGTTTAGTTGGCCCAACGCATCACTATGCCGGCTTGTCATTTGGCAATCAGGCTTCGATGCAGCATCAAGGGCAAGCGTCTAACCCAAAGCGTGCTGCACTACAGGGCTTAGCCAAAATGCAGGCTTTAAGTGAGTTAGGCTTGATTCAAGGGGTACTGGCCCCGCAGGAGCGTCCGCATCTGCCCACGCTACGCCGATTGGGTTTTTACGGCACAGATCAGCAGGTGATTTGCCAAGCCATGCAACAGGCGCCTGAATTATTGTCAGCACTGAGTTCGGCTTCAGCCATGTGGGCAGCCAATGCTGCAACAGTAGCACCGTCTGCTGATAGTTTGGATCGACGGGTGCATTTTACTGTGGCCAATTTAAATCATAAGTTTCACCGTGCCATTGAGCATCCGAGTACAGCCAAAATTTTGGCCGCGATGTTCAGTGATCCGACACATTTTGTTCACCATGCCGCTTTACCAAGTGTCAGCCTGTTGGGGGATGAAGGGGCAGCCAATCATAACCGTTTAGGCGGGGCTTATGGCTCACCTGCGATACATATGTTTGTTTATGGGGCCCCAACTG
>CAVBYE010000164.1:0-4896 GCA_963599285.1 Bacteroidaceae bacterium
GGATGTGCCCATAGACCATGATTAATGTGCCCGACACAATTCATGTCAAAGGCATTGAGTAAAATTTGTTTCATTACAGTGTCCCTCGACGCGGTGGTAAGGTGCCATTTAACGCAAAGTCACCGATGAAGTAATATTTCCAACGTGATGCATCATGTAAGGTATGGACACGGGCATTGCGCCAAAAGCGATCGAGTGCATCTTGTGCTTGACTGCCACGGCTGCCTGCCAATTCAATCAGTTTGGAGGAAACTTTCAGGGCCGTTTCTGTACTATGTGCACGGACTTTGGCCACATCTAACGAAGCTTTAGCGACATTTTCAGCTGTAGGTGCAGGGTAGGCCGCATCAATCGAGTGGGCTGCTTGTTTGAGTAAGACTTCACTCGCACGTACATCGACCGCAAGGCGACCTATTTCATAAATGGTTAACGGATCTTGATGGGCAAACTCGACCTCAGCATCAATCCATGGACGGGCTTGATGTACACGTTGTACGGTTTCTTCAAATGCTGCACGGGCAATACCGACTTCAATTGCCGCATGCATAATTTGTGCAAATGGGCCAGATAAGGTCGGCTCGCGATAGGCTGGATCAAAGGCAATTACATCGTCAGCAGCCACAACCACCTGCCGGAACTTGACTGTGCCACTACCGGTAGTACGTTGACCAAATCCACTCCAATCATCAATCAGTTCAACGCCAACACTATCGCGGGCAATAAAGGCTAAGTATTCGCGCTGCTGCGCATCTTTGACCAAAGTTGGAATACGATGTGCAAATAGACTGCCCGTGCAGTAAAATTTTTCGCCATTTATCACATAGCCAGCTGCTGTCGCTTGAATCGAGGTGTGTTTGAGGGCAGCATTTTTAGGCTTAAATTCAGCCAAGGCATTACCAAAGCGTGCCCCTTGCAAAACTTCGGCATAGAATTTTTGTTTTTGTTGCTCACTGCCGGTGTTACGTAAAATTTCTAAAGCATAAAAATGATTTTGTGGAATTTGCCCAATAGAACCATCTACACCACTCATTAAGGCCATAATTTTTGCCACGGTATGGCTTGACACTTCAGCGCCGCCATACTGTTTTGGGACAGTAATGCCCCAAAGTCCCGATTGACTATAGGCTTCAATCTGTTCAAACGGTAAAATCCGTTCTGCATCGCGTGCAATGGCATTTAATTTAAACTCTGCGGCTAGACGCTGGGCAATCTGTAGTGCTTCGGCATCGGATTGAATAATGTGGGCGTGACTGAGCGGCAAGGTAATCGGTTGATAAGAGGTCATGCGTTGCTCCTTAAATCCAAGCATGGCGTGCAGGATGCACCCCATTTAAGTAGTAATTGCCAACGGCATGTATTTTCCAACGCACAGGGTCATGTAAGGTATGTACCCGTGCATTGCGCCAATGTTGATCTAAGTTGTTGATGCTTAAGCTTGCACGACTGCCACCTAGTTCAAATAATTTTTCTGAAATCTGCAAAGCTGCATCATTGGCATAAATCTTCGCTTCGGCCACCAAAATAGAGGCCTGTGCGAGTTGCGCCTCGGTAAAAGGCTGTTGCTGTTGATCGAGTTGATCTAAATAGTCTGCGGCTTCATCGAGCAATAAAATCGCGGCGTCGAGCAAAATATTCAGACGACCGACCTCTTGGAGGGTGTAGTGTTCTTGGCTTGCTTTGGCAACCCCACTGTCGACAATGGGACGTGCTTTGTGTACCGCATTTAAGGTGTCACTAAACGCAGCTTCTGCAATTCCAACATCAATGGCCACTTGCATTAACTGTGAAAATGCACCGCGGTAATTGAGCTGATCAACCAAAATACGCTCATCAAAAATCAGTAATGGATCAACTGTCACGCGGTTTAAGCGCACCGTGCCACTTGAGGTCGTACGCTGACCAAAGCCATTCCAATCATTGATGATCTCAACGCCTTTGGCTTTAGCATCTACCAAGACCAAAACCACATGTCCTTCTGGATGTAATGCTTTGACAGCAAGCCAATCAGCAAAGGCCGATCCTGTGGAATAGAATTTCTCACCGCTTAGCGTATATTGACCCGCTTCAAGGCTTAAGGTTGTGGTTAAGGTTTTGGTGTCTTTGGTATGGCGTTCGGGGCCAGCATTGGCCAAACGTTTGCCAGCTAAAATTTCAGAAAACACATACTGTTTTTGTGCTTCGGTGCCCATCTGTTCAATTAAATACAGCAAACTGATTTGATTTTGTGGAATTTGACCAACGCTAGAGTCTGCTTTATTGATAATGCGAAATACCTGTGCCAAGGTTCGATGTGACACATAGGCACCGCCATAGGCTTGAGGAATACGAATTCCCCCTAATCCTTTTTGACTGAAGGCGGCCACTTCAGCAAAAGGCAATTGGCGTTGTTGATCACGAAAATTACGTTGTTCTAAGGCTAAATCTGCAACCTGATAGGCCGCGTTCAAGGCCTCCTGTGTGGTTGTGATGATCTGTGCAGGGGGAATAAACTGACTCATGTGACATATCCTTAATCGATGGCTGTCACGTTACGTAACAACGCACTCCAACAGAAATGCACAATTCTGCAAAAAATAGCCAAAAAAATGTTTAGCAGAAAAAAATCAAACCAATATCAAAATATGAAAAATATAAATTATTGAAAAATATTAATATTTTATTTTTTTTGTAGCTGTTGATTTTATCACATCAACAATTGCGCTAAACAATTAGGAAAAATATATAACTGGATCTGCCATAAAGTGCAGCACCTTAGAATAACAAACGATAAGCAGGCATTGATATAAAACATAATAAAGCATCTAAATCATGCAAATTTTTTCTTTAAAATTATGTGAATTTTATTGTAAATAAATGAAGTTTAGATTAACAATTTTGGATTTATTAAAAATAATTAATAATTTTAAAAGAAAATCAATGTTTAAATCTAACTTTTAAGTTTTTTTAAAGATGAAAATGTGGCTATTTTTTGTTTTTTTATTTTTGTGATAGGATTCGCATAAATAAACAGCATTTGTAGTGAATTTTCCTTGTTTTTATTAAGAAATGCTTGACTCGTCACAAAAAAAGCCTTACTTTATTTAACATATTGAAACAAAGAGTTAAAAACAATCTTAAAAAATGGATAGTTTTAGCTCAAATCAACTGTTATGGAATTGTTGAGTTTGCATTTTTATTGGATTTTTATGCCAAAAATGTAAATCTTCTAAAATATACAGAATGTGATTTTGAGTTAAAGATCAATTTATTTTTTAATTGAATTTTAATTCGAATACTTAAAGTTATTGAAACGGGAATTTTTAACATGGCTAAGAACACACCATCATTCTTAATCGGCGGTAGCGCACAAGGCAACAACTTAGGTAAAGCTGTTGAAAACCAAATTGTACCTGTAACAGGTCAACTTCGTGTCGATGATGCTGATGGCATGTCTAACCCAGGTTTTAAAATTTTAGGTGCACCTGAAAACGGTACAGCAACACTTGATGCTGAAGGTAACTGGACGTATGTACCACACCCAGATTTCTCTGGTTGGGACAAGTTCTTAGTTGTTGTTACAGATGACGTAGGTCATAAGAGCTCACACTTCGTACAAGTACATGTAGATGGTGGTGCGGATGCAGGGATCGATGCTTTCAATGACACAGCTTCAACTTCAATTGGCGCAACTGTAACTATCGATGTATTAGCGAATGATACATTCACAGCGGCAGCAGAAGTAACGCACATCAATGGTCAAAGCCTTGAAAATGGTGCAGTAACCTTAAAAGATGCAGCAGGTAATGTTGTAGGTACTGTAACATTGAATGCTGAAGGCAAACTTGATTTCAAAGCAAGCAATGTAAAAGGCGAAGTAACTTTCTCTTACACAGCAACAAATAGCTATGGCGTAAGTGAAGATGCATCTGTAACTGTTGCTGTAGATGGTAAAAACCCTCCTGCATTCGTTACAGGTGACAGCAACAAAGGTGCAGGCTATGCGGATGAAAGCGGTTGGGGTACAGCTACAGGTTACTTAACTGTAGGTGACGTAAACGGTATTGATGCGCCAAACTTCCAAATCTTTGCTCAAGGTAACGATGTAAACATCAACAGTGTTGCAACAATTGATTCAGTAACAGGTTTCTGGACATATACAGCACCAGTAGGCAGCAAAGAGACTTTCATCGTTAAAGTCACTGATAACCTAGGTGCAGTAAGCTCAGTGGGTGTAACAGGCGAAATCCTTCCTGCAGTTGAAGTACGTGAAATCGACCAGTACTTAACTGAAGATGCAGCAACTGAAGTTGCAGCAACTGGCGCGATTGAATTTGCTGCACCAGCAGTATTCGTAGCACCGCTTGAAGAAGCAACTGCATACGTAGCATAAGACGCCGCGATGTAGATGGCTGAAGCCATCATTAAAAAAGCCGACCTTATATGGGTCGGCTTTTTTTATTTCAAATTTAATCAAGCATAAAACGTATATTTATAGTTTAAAAAATTCTGATGAGCGGGGCTAGGCAACATGATTTGTTTTGGGATATAGTAGCGGATATTTGTATGTATTTTGTTCAAAATATGGTGATTTGATATTTCACTTTCATCGAGATCAGGAGATTTATCGGCATACATCTATAAACATAATAAAAAACTCATACTGTAAATTACAAAAAATTAAATCTTATATATAGGGTAATTAATATGACAAACACAAACTCATTTTTGACTGCAAAAAGTCAACATATTGTCAGAGAAGGTGTTCAATTCAATAAACCTGTAACCGGTACATTAATCGTGACCGACCTTGATGGTTTGATTAATGGCGACATTTCAGTCCTTGGTTTGCCTCCAGGTGGAAAATTTGAAATTACATCTGTGTTGCTTGAACCCCTTGGCAAAACTGCACATGTACAG
>CAVBYE010000165.1:0-4891 GCA_963599285.1 Bacteroidaceae bacterium
GATCCATCAATCTGGGCATTTAGGTGCCATGAATCACAAAGCTCTCGAACTTTCCGGCTATACTGCAGCGCGTGCTGATCCTGCAGGTGGGGTCATTCGCCGTATTCAGGGCTCATCGAAACCCAATGGCGTACTCGAAGAAATGGCCTTATTTACGCCTTTATTTGCCATGATGAGTCAGTATGATGCAGCAACAAATGAAAAATTAGCCTTGGCTGGGGTGGATGCCTATACTCGCTTTGGATTTACTACCTTACAAGAAGGCCGTGCCACAGCAGAAGTCTGTGAAACGTGGCGAAAATTGGCTCAAGACCACCGTCTGAGCGTCGATTTGGCCTGCTATCCTGATTTACAGGCACAACATGCCTATTTAAATCGCTATGGAGTACAAAACCAGTATCAACAGCGTTTTCGGATTGCGGGTGCTAAGTTGTCATTGGATGGGTCACCGCAAGGTCGTACAGCATGGCTCACTGAACCCTATGTGGTTCCTCCAGAAGGCCAGCCACGTGATTATGTCGGTTACCCAGCTATCGCAGATCAAAATGTGTTGGATCAATTGGTGGCGACGGCCTATAAAAATCAGTGGCAACTGTTGGCGCATACCAATGGCGATGCTGCTTTAGATGCGTATTTAAATTCACTTGAAAAAGCAAAACAACACTATGGTGTGACTCAGCAGCGTCATGTGGCCATACATGCCCAAAACTCACGCCCTGACCAGCTGGATCGCATGAAAAAATTGCACGTCATGCCCTCATTTTTTGCCATGCATACCTATTACTGGGGCGATTGGCACCGTGATGTAGTGTTTGGCAAACAACGTGCTTATGCGATTTCACCGGGACAGACCGCACTGAACAAAGGTATGATCTTCACACAACATCATGATGCACCCGTTGCCTTACCCAACAGTTTGATGGTGTTAGATACTGCGGTAAACCGTTTAAGTCGCTCGGGTGACATTATTGGACCCGATGAACGGATCAGTCCTTATCATGCTTTAAAGTCGATCACGGCTTGGGCTGCATATCAATATGGTGAGGAGAATCGCAAAGGCAGTTTAGCAGCAGGTAAACTCGCAGACTTGGTGATTTTGGATCAAAATCCACTTAAAGTGCCACCGACCCAGATTAAACATATTCAAGTCATCTCGACCATTAAAGAAGGTCAAGTTATCTATCAACATCCTTCCCCATTAAAAAAGCCTACATCATAATGTAGGCTTTTTTTCGGCAAGTCGCTTAAATATCAAGTTCGCCTTCGCGCCAGACATCTTCATATTCATCATGGTCAATTAAGAAGCGATAGCCGGTTTCAAGGGCTAAAAATGGCAGGGCTTCAGGGAAAACTTCTGTAAGCTCTTTGACTGTCATGGTTTGGAAAAAGTCATCATGGTCATCCAATTCACCACCATAAATAAACCAAGCAATCCCATCGTTTGGATCAGGCAGTTTACGAATACCAACAATGGTTTCTTGTTCTAATGATTGGACTGCAATAGCCACCACATCATTGTCACTCACAGCACGATATGCTGATCCATACTGTTCACAGACCAACTTTTGTTCTTCAATAATATCTTTATCCATGAGAATCGCTACATGTGACACTAAAAATGAGCTACAGTATACCTAAAATCCATGATGCCTGTAACAAAAGCAGATGCGGGCGTACTTTAATGCAGCAACAGGCGCAGAGTTATCTCAAATCATTTTGGCATCACACGGTAGGATTAATTTTTTTTCTAGTCGCGCTCTGACATTTAAATCATGTGCGGGTAACAACAGCGTGGGCTGCTGCCGTCCAAGCTGAGCAAAACGCCTCAAGGTCTGTTTAGATAAATCAATGTTATAGCTTACACCGTCGACCAACTCTTCCAATAAAAAGCGTTCATCATAGGTTGCATCACCTGCAATAATATAGGTGAAGTCTGGCGACTTAACAATAATCGACATATGACCGCGCATATGCCCCGGCGTGGGTACACAAATGATGTTTTTATCTTGGGTTAAATAAAAACTTTGTTGAAATGGCCCGTAAGGCTCATCACAAAAATCAATTAAGGTGGGTTGTAACCAACGCGGAAAATACTGTGGCAAACATCCAAAAATTCGCCCCTTAAAACTGGATGCTAAGGCATAGTTCTCACGTGTCACCATAATCGGTACATGTGGAAAATGATGTAAGCCACCTGCATGATCATGATGCATATGGGTAAGCACCACGGCTTTTAAATCGCGACTCGGGTTAATGCCCATATTCAGCAGTTGAACCCCAATTTCTTCATGAGGCGCAACTTTTACAATCACCCCATGTTTAAAAAATGGATGCCAACTTGGGAGATAATCTGGTCGAGAATTTTCAGCCGTGTCACCGCTGTCCACCAAGAAATTGCCTTCAGGATGTTCAATCAGATAACTAAAGATCGGCAGATCTTCAACCCAATCTTGGTCAAGGATCATATCAATTTTACGACGGATTGGTCCCCGACCTTCTTCCCCACAATAATGATGTGGTCGAATGGATACTGTACCGGTCTGAATCGGTGTGACACGAATCATCATTTTTACCCATGCTGAGCGCTATTATTGAATTTAACATAGCGCGACCCAACCCACTAATGCAAGTCGATTTGCATTAATACGAGTATCATTGCACTCATTTTTTTTGTACACTTGCCTAAAGATGGGTACATGGAAGTCAATATGAGTACAATGGACGTGAAAAGACGCACAGGTGGACGCAGTGCACGGGTACGCAGCGATGTGCTCACCCATGCCCTGTTTGTTTTGGTTGAGCAGGGATATTCGGGTTTTAATATTGCTGAAATCGCCCAACGTGCCCAAGTGCATGAAACCACGATTTATCGGCGCTGGCCCACGCGAGAGGCGCTGATGCTGGCTGCGATTGCTGAATTTGCTCAGCACCAACTGACCACTATCAATAGCGGTCATTTAGAACAAGACCTCCGCCACAACCTGACCACCATTGCGCAGGTTTTGAATAGTCAAATTGGTAAAACCCTCATTGCACTGGCCTTTAACCCTGATCTGCCTGCTGAATTAAAAGCCATGACGCAACAACTTTGGCAAGATCGACTTGAGTCTGGACAACAAATTTTTCAATATGCGATTGCACGCGGTGAATGGCCTCAACATTACAATCAAGCACTGCTCTTTAATGAAGTCATTGGACCTTTACTTAGCCATCATTTTTTATTGCATCTGCCCTTAACAGATGATTTTTTAGAACAACGCGTACAATTTATTTTGACCAATAGCGCATATTTTGCTTTAAACTCCGCTCCTGCAAGCGAGCCACTCAAGGCTTTGGGGTAAAATCTTCAGGCACTGTTGAACACGTTTTAGCGTGTTGCTTAAGATCGCCAACTGCACCATGAATAGCGTGATTCATTCGCGCAGTGAAGTGCGATGTGCATATCATCTAAATGCTGGTGCTTGATTTTCGCAGTATTAAAATAAACGTCGTTTTTTCTAAGTTTTGCATTGGACATCAATTGACTCTGCCTGATGCTTCTAATGGATATGAGATCATGTATAAATCTGAGCAATTGGCACATAATATCCGCTTATTGATTGAAAATCAGCATTTAAAGGCGCATGAAAAGCTTCCCTCATTACGCGATCAGGTGACAGCCTCTGGCTTGAGTCTGATGACAGTGATGAATGCCTATCAAAGCTTAGAAGCGCAAGGGTTAATTTATAGCAAAGCTAAGTCTGGTTATTTTGTCAGCCCGATCGCACAGCCACAGCAAGAGGCCGCATTGCGCTCGACCACTGTGAATCCACCCATTGCCCTGAATTCATTGATCTTCCAATATCTTAAAGCCACACAATCGGCGCAATTGGTGGCTTTAGGCTCAGCTTTTCCTGATCATGAAGTGTTGCTTTCCAGTAAATTGATTCAAATCATGGCACAGCTCACGCGGCAAAAATCGAGTTATCTACGTGCTGAAAGCTTACCCCCTGGAAACTTAGAACTGCGCAAGTTAATTGCACAGCGTTATAGCATGCACGGTATTGCCACCACTGCAGATGATTTGGTCATTAGTTCTGGATGCTTGGATGCATTAAATTTGTCTTTACAAGCTGTTGCAGAGCCGGGTGACTATATTGTACTGCAACAGCATATTTTCTATGGCGCATGGCAAGCAGCGGAACGTTTAGGGCTCAAGGTCATTAGCTTACCTGAACATCCAATTTATGGCTTTGATCTTGATGCTTTTGCCGAGGTGTTGGCCAATTACCCCATTAAAGTATGTTGGTTAATGCTCAACAATCATAACCCTGTTGGATTTACCGTGAGTAATGAGATTAAGGCAAAAATTGCCGAACTGATCGCACAGCATCAAGTGTATCTGATTGAAGATGATGTATACGAGGAATTGTATGTTGGGCCGCAACGCCCGCTTTCAGTGAAGCATTTTGATCGTGGAAATTGGGTATTACACTGTTCCTCTTTTTCCAAAACCTTAGGTAATAGTTTTCGTGTGGGTTGGGTACATGCCGGACCTTTTTCTGCGCGTATTCAGCACTTACAACTGATGAGTACTATTTCTGCCAATCATTTATTACAACAGGCTTTGGTGGAATTCGTATCACAGCATCACTACGAAAAGCATTTACGGCAGGTACGGCAAACCTTAGCCAAACACAAAAAGCAATTTTTTAAATATTTAGAACCACGCTTACCGGCTGGCTGTGAAATTTATTATTATGCCAGCGGTTATTTTTTGTGGATTCGACTGCCGATACATGTCGCGAGTATGCAAATTTATGAAGACCTGATGCAACAACAGATTAGTGTTGCACCCAGTAGTCTATTTTGCCTATTTGCAGAGGCACAGCAAGCGATTCGATTAAACTGC
>CAVBYE010000166.1:0-4876 GCA_963599285.1 Bacteroidaceae bacterium
TCCCACCTGCACTTCGACCTGAAATATTTCCCGTGTTAACACATCCAGTAATATTAGTTGTCACTGCGCTTGGTACAAACTCTCCACAAATACCACCAGCAGAGCTAATTTGAGATACTACATCTCCTGCATTCAAACAATTCTCTATGGTTAACGTTGTTGAACCATAGAGTATGCTATTGATGATGCCACCAGCGGTTCCATCTCCCTGAGAAGTAATCTTGCCGTAGTTTTCACAACGTTTTATGGTGCAATTCGTTCCCGTTACTGCACAAATTCCTCCGCAGCCCTGGTAGCCTAAAACATCCCCGTAGTTTTTGCAGTTCTCAAAGTAAATACCGCCGTAACCACAAATGCCAGCTCCGTAATTTCCATAAGCATATCCGCCCTTATAGGGTTTTTGGAGCGGGTTTATCTCTAGGTAGTTTTCACAATTGATGAATTTGCAGTTTGGCCCAAAGCCCACAAGTGCAGCCAAGTAGGACGAGCAAGCAACATATCCACTCTTCATAACAACATTTTGAATAGTTGCACCGTATGCGAAAGCAAAAAGCCCACCACGGTTATCGTCAAAAAAGTCATCAGAGTTTGAATTTGGTGTGTACTTATAATAATAAAGGCCTGAGATTTCGTGGTTTTGACCATCAAATGTTCCTTGAAAAGCATTTCCAAAAGCTAACTCTTGTTCATCATCACCAACATTTGCTGTGCTTGACCCAATAGGTTCCCATTCGTAGGCAGAAAGGTCTAAGTCTTGCGCAAGCTTAATGGTTTTGCCGGTAAAGCTATCGGTGCCTTCATCCACAAGCTTTGCGAGTCCCGCAAGTTCTTCTGCGGTGGTTAGGGTAA
Organism: Bacteroidaceae bacterium; assembly: GCA_963599285.1. Classification (GTDB taxonomy): domain Bacteria; phylum Pseudomonadota; class Gammaproteobacteria; order Pseudomonadales; family Moraxellaceae; genus Acinetobacter. The sequence goes on from CAVBYE010000166.1 coordinate 850, forward strand.
ATTCGGTGTCGGTATCGTTGTACCAACTGGTATTAGCATGATCTGCCCAATTCTCTTCTGGAATTTCAGGGGTTTCTTCTTCAGAATAGACTGTTTGCTCTACCGTGATGGTTTGATCATCTCCACCGTTTACACTTACCGTATGTTCACCTTCGGTTAAGTAGAGATAAAGGTCATTGTCTTCATTACTCTCTGACCAGTTAGCCATGGTAGATTCGGTGTTGGGGGTATAGGTGTATACGTGAGCGCCACCACTGTAATATTCTTTTCCGTCAACTTCTACCGTATAGGGGGCAGTGTATGCGGATACATCCAACCTATAAACATAGACAGTTTGCTCGTCGGCATTTGTTTTGGTGGCAGTTAAGGTAACATCGTTTTTGCCATATTCGTATCCCCAGGCAGCGGCACCATTTCTGGTAAGGTAGGTTTTTAAGCTGCCGCCGGAGATAACAAGATTTCCGTTTTTACCTTCAGTTGTTTTAGCAGAGCCGCCAGCACCAATGGCAGAACCTGCATAGTCGTTATAGATATTGATGTTGCCACCATTAATGTAGACATCTCCTGCACCAGATAAGTTACTTCCTCCAATAGCTGCACCTTTTGCATTTGCTTCAATGTAGAGGGTGCCACCGTTTATAGTGATATCACCTATTTTGGCTTCTTTTTCGGTATCTCCACACGTATCGTTTCCAATAACAGCACCTGTTTTTGAACCTTTGATAAACCAAGTGCCACCGTAAAAGGTTATAGCGCCATTAGCTTCACCTGCATTATCGGTGTTAAGGCCGCCACCATTGCCTCCAATGCCACTTCCCTGGGTGTATTTGTATAAGTAGAGTTTGCCTTCAGGGTCTGTGCTTTCAGCAAAGGTAAGGGAAGTATCTGGACCAACATGAATGGCAGCAGAGGCAACGTAGATCATGGCTTCTAACACATTGGTGCCTGCAGCACGAAGCGTGTTGCCCTGCCCCGTAAAGTTAATAAGGTTTACATCTTCCTGATTGCTAATGAAGAGGTCTTTAAGCGTTAGGTCTATGCCTTCCCCGCAATCAAGATAGAGCTCATTGAAGGCGGTATCGGTGCCCTGACCAATTAAAGTTACCGTTAGTTCTTGGTCAATAGTTATGGTTCCTGTTGTTTTAGGTTGAATGCGATACGTGCCACTTTCAGTGATGTGCATGCTGGTTAGAAGAGTGCCTTCTGTTTGGTTTTCGTCATAGACTTTGGTATGAACGTATACCTGAATAGCAAAAGCATCAGGGGCATCTATGGCGCCATCGGCATTGAAGTCTGCCGATAGCCACTGCTCCATAGAAAGTTTTGAATAGTCAGAATACACATTGCCGCAGGCAAGGTCATAGGCAGTTTGCGTATCAATGATGTTTACTTTGCCGCTTTTGTTGATGTCTCCATCATAGGAAATGCTTTGCTTTGTAGCGCTTTCGTTGTAGGTAAAATCTGTTGCCTGAAGTGTTACTTGGCTATCTACCAGGGTGCACCAATACCCATATTTTTCTGACCAAAACATGGGTGTGTTTTGATATTGAACCGCACCGGTATCTAGTGCTTCTGCTGGGTCAAAGGTGACCAAGTATTTTGAGCCAGCATAGGCGTTTGCCCCTATAGCAAAACTGCCTTGACAGGCAGTTGAGTCATCCGCATTAGCCGTGAGTGGATGCGCGGTACACAGCGCAAGGGCAAGCGTTATAAGAGAGAGAGAGAGAGAATAAGCGTTGCTTTAATTTTTATGCTTGATGCTTGTGAATGAATTACCCCTGATTGTTCACTCATGATAATCCTTTCCCGCCTTGTTTGTGCTGTTCAAGCCTTTAGATGCATAGATTCTTGGAAACTATTTGCTTTTACGAATTGAATTATTCGTAAAAGCAAATATATTTTATTTGTGAAGAATAGTCAAGGGGTGCACCGGTGCGAGCGCGGGTACAGCGGCAGGTGCTTTAGCCGCAAATCAACCGCCAAAGCAAGTGGCACCTTATTCATTTGCCTTTAGGCTGGAAACCATATCTATGCAGTCGCATAAATCAAATAAATTATTTGTAAGTTGCTTAGAAATAAATAGGAGACGGAGAGGTGTTTCGTAATTATTCTGTACCATTTCTAAGACAAGCAAGGTAGTCATTATAAGCAAATGTTCTATTTCTATTGGTATTTGCTGTTTGAGCGAGTATACCCAAATTCACAAGGCGCGAAATCGCGGCAGAAGCGGTGTTGAAAGACACGCCTAAAGCATTAGCTGTTTTGCCAATTTCAATAATGGGGTTTGTTTCTATGTACTCAAACACAAGCAGAGCGTTTTTTGCCGGGCGTCCCATGTTTGAGATCTTCTCAACATTACTCTTATGCAGACTTGCTAACTTATTAATAGTATCAATGGCATCCTGTGCAGATTCTAGAAACGCTTGAAGAAAAAACGTTACCCATTGCTCATAGTTTCCTTTTTTTCGCACTTCCGTCATGCGGTCATAGTATTCCACACGGTTTTTCTTTAGAAAATACGAGATGTAGAGTGCCGGCGTCGTTAGCACTTTCTTTTCCAGTAAAAAAAGCGTTATAAGAAGGCGCCCAACACGCCCATTGCCATCTAAAAATGGGTGTATCGTTTCAAATTGATAATGAATAAGTGCCGCACGAGCAAGATTATTCAAATTATCAAGTTCCTCGCAGTTGTTTATATATTTTTCCAGGTCAGACATTGCCTGCTCCATATCTTCTGGACACGGAGGAATATACCTTGCGTTACTTAGCGTGCTGCCTTCCCCGCCAATCCAATTTTGAGAATGCCGAAATTCCCCGGGAGTTTTTTCTTGACCTCTTACTCCTTGCATCAAAACTGCATGCGTTTCCTTGATAAGGCGATTACACAAAGGAAGTTCTTTTAGCCTTGCTATGGCGTATTCCGTAGCTTTAACATAATTCACAACATCGGCAACATCTCTATTTGTGTTGGCGTCAATACCTGGATCAAAAATATCTTCCAGCGTTGCCTGGGTCCCTTCTATCTGAGAAGACAGAAGAGCTTCTTTTCGAACATACATAGAAACGAATAACCCCATATTGGGAATGTGGCAAGAAATATTTTCCAAAACCGCCAGTTGAGAATTTGCTTTAACAAGAAGATCAAGCATCTCATCTGTTATTTCTAAGCTTGGATGCAAAGGCAACGGAGCAGGGGCAAACGATTGATATGTCATTTCACCCGACAGGTTTGTTTTAAAACAGCCTGCGCGATTACTTGCGAAAGTTTGCTCTGGCATGATGAACCCTCCTCTTTCCGAACTTGAAATAGCTATTCTATTTTAGCTTACTTATTTCATATTTAACTGTAAAGTTGAAATAATGTGAGAAATTTTTTGCTTTTATTTCAAGTTTTTGGCTAGATTGAAATGAAACTAAAATAATTGAATCATTTATTTCAACTTCACGTGAGGATTATAAAGTGGCACCTTATTCGTTTGACTTTAGGCAGGATACCATATCTATGCGGTTGAGCTTTTTGCGCATAAGAAGCATTACGATGGTAGAGAAAAGAAGCGTAAGCGCAAACGCAACTACAAAACTTACCGCGTGAATGTTGCGCCCAAACATCACCTGATCAACTTCTGCTGTTGAAACCACAAAGCCTTCCATACCTATACCCAACACCAAGCCAAGTGCGGCTCCCAACAGGCTTAACAGGAAAATTTCCCTAAAGATATAGGAATAAACTTCGCCACGCCTGAAGCCAAGCACTTTAAGTGTTGCTATTTCTCGGGCGCGCTCGGCAATGTTTATGTTCGTTAAGTTGTAAAGCACAATAAATGCCAGTGCTGCCGCAGAAACAACCAGCACCCACACAATTAAGTCAATACTTTTAAGCATGGTTCGGTACGTGGAAATTACCTCATCCACATAGCCAAAAGTTTCAACGCATTCGCATGCGGAAATTTCGCTGGAAAGGGATGCTTGCACATTCGTGTCATCCACCGTGGTTACCAAGGCATTTTCAAACGAAATGTCTTTGGTG
>CAVBYE010000167.1:0-4838 GCA_963599285.1 Bacteroidaceae bacterium
GCCCAAGGTCAAGCTACGCGTGAATCAGGTTATTACCAGTGTGCTAATCGCAATAAATATTCTGTAGCGGTGGATATTGCCTCAACGCAAGGGCAAGCGATTATTCGTGAAATTGCCAAAACCGCAGATGTGGTGATTGAAAACTATAAAGCCGGTTCATTGGCCAAGTATGGCTTAGATTACGCGACCTTAAGTGCCTTAAATCCAAATTTAGTCTATTGCTCAATTACCGGATTTGGTCAAGATGGCCCACGTGCCGATGAACCGGGCTATGACTTTATTATTCAAGGGATGGCAGGTCTGATGAGCATCACCGGTGAAAAAGATGGTTTACCGGGTGCGGGCGCACAAAAAGTGGGTGTCGCGGTGGTGGATTTACAAACCGGTTTATATTCGACCATTGCCATTCAAGCGGCATTATTGGCGCGCCAACATACCGGACGGGGTCAATATATTGATATGTCATTATTGGATGTGCAAGTGGCGAGTCTTGCCAATCAAGGCATGAATTACTTAACCAGTGGTCAATCACCAGTGCGTATGGGCAATCATCATCCCAATATTGTGCCGTATCAAACCTTTATGGCCAAAGATAAAGAATTTATTATTGCCTGTGGTAATGACAAACAATTTAAAGACCTGTGTATTGCGATTGGGTTACCTGAGCTTTTAGACAATCCAAAATTTCAGCGTAATCAAGATCGGGTCAAGCATCGCGGTGAATTGGTCGGTTTACTCAGCGACTACTTTATGCAAGATAATGCCGCGCATTGGGTCAGTCAAATTCATGCAGTGAAGGTGCCTGTAGGTGTGATTAATTCGGTCGAAGATGCATTGGCTGAGCCGCAAATTCAACATCGTGGCTTGGTGGTGAATCTTCCACATGCCTTAAATCCTGATTTTAAAGTGATTGGTTCACCGATTAAACTTTCGGATACACCGGTTGAATATCGTCATGCACCGCCGCAATTGGGTGAACATACTGCGCAAGTGCTAAGCGAGTTTTATACACCTGAGCAACTGCAACAACTGCAAGATCATGGCGTGATTGAAAATTTACAGCTGCAGGTGGCGACGGTAGCTTAAGGCATTAAAAACCGACGTAGCGTTTGATAAAACGCTAAAGGTTGAGAAACAAGCGGCGCATGGCCAGATTTTGGCAAGATCACATGCGTCGCTTTTACTTGTTCTGCCAGTAATGCTTGCCCCGTAATTGGATATAGCGTTGAGTTTTGGCCACTCAGCCATGTGATGGGACAATTGAGTGTGTGTAAACTTGGGCGTAAATCCAGATCATGCCCAAGATAGCTGTCTAGATACCATGCCATCATATGTAAGTTTTTCAGTGGCAAGGTATATGCGCCTAGTTGTGGAGCGCGTTGTAGTTGTTGCAAACTTTTTCGTAACAAGGGATGCGTACCTTGAAAATGTAGTAAGTTCTGCCATGCGTAAAAGACCTGTTGCTGCTCTAATCGAGGCATCTGCTGAATTGACTGATAGTTTTTTAGGCTTGCTCTTAACGCAGTGAGTTTTTCAAAAAATTCGGTTTGTTGCTCGCCATATAAACCATATGACCAGTCGGCTTGATTCTGAATACAAGGGCTTTGATCAATATGCAAATAACCACAAATACGCTCGGCAAAATTGGCATATTGCATGCCGTACATGGCTGTGGTGGCGCCCATAGAATAAGCAATGACGCGTAGCTCATCCAATTTTAATTGCTGGCAAATACTATTCAAATCTTGCCAATGACTTTTGATTGCATCTAAGGATGGGATTTTAGCTTGTTGAGAGCCACCAAAACCGCGCCAATCAGGAATAATAAAATCAAAATGTTGGCGTAAGGGCCATAAAAAGGGCAACCACTGATTACTGGTCATGCCTAAGCCGGACAGTACCAATACCGGCTGACCTTGTCCAAAGCGTCGAACGAATAATGGGCTATGATCTGGCATATTAAGATACATCCGCGTTGTCCTCATCATAATGCTGTAGACCTTGAATCAATTGCTCGAGCCAACTTACCCAGCCGTGTTCTAAATCCAGACCCAATTGTAAAATCATATGATGAATATACTGGGCACGTGTGGCTGGTGCTTGGGCAAAGTCTTTGGCAAAAATAGCCTGATAGGTGGCAAGGCGTTGTTGATGTTCCTGCAAGTGCTGCGCCAATTCAGGCAAGAGCGCTTGACTGTTGAGCTGAGCCTCGGCACGTAAACGGACCATTAAATCTTCACGTAATTGTGCAGGAGCACTGTGTTCGAGCATCCATGTGGCCAAAGCTTCACGCCCTTTGGCTTCAACTTGATAGATTTTTTGTTTGAGATCGGGCTGGGCTTGAGGACTAATCCAACCTTTTGTAAGCAGGCTCTTGAGTTCACGATAAATTTGTTGATGCGTGGCATTCCAAAAATAACCCATAGAGTGGTCAAAACGCCGTGCAAGCTCAATCCCTGTACTGGGTTTTTCAAGTAAGCTGGTGAGTAACACATGGGCAAGCGACATTGGACGCCTCAGTCAAATTGAATACGTTTTAAAATTATGCAACATGTTGCATAAATAGTCGATCACGTTTATAAATTAAGCAATAAAGTGTAAAAAACTAAAAATGCCAGCAAGGAGCCCGCAATGTCACGTTATCCACATTTATTTCAACCGCTTGATTTAGGCTTCACCACCTTAAAAAATCGAGTCTTAATGGGGTCGATGCATGTCGGCTTAGAAGAAGCCCCCAATGGACATGCCCGTATGGCCGCATTTTATGCAGAACGTGCACGTGGTGGCGTGGGTTTGATTGTAACCGGGGGAATTTCACCCAATGATGCCGGCTTAACCGCTCAAGGGGCGAGTAAGCTCACGACTTTGGCCGAAGCTGAACCACATAAATTAATTACCCATGCTGTACATGAAGCAGGGGGTAAAATTGCCTTACAAATTTTACACACCGGACGTTATGCCAAGCAGCCCCAACCGGTGGCACCTTCTGCGATTGCGGCGCCGATTAATCCAATTTTACCGCATGCTCTAAGCGCAGCCGAAATCGAACAGACCATTCAAGATTTTGTGCAATGTGCACAGTTGGCGCAATATGCAGGCTATGACGGCGTGGAAATTATGGGCTCGGAAGGCTACTTAATTAACCAATTTATTGCGCAGCGCACCAATCATCGTGAGGATGAGTGGGGCGGAAGCTATGAAAATCGAATTCGTTTGGCACTTGAAATTGTGCAGCGTACCCGTCAAGCCGTAGGCGAGCACTTCATTATTATTTATCGTTTGTCGATGTTAGATTTGGTTGAGGGTGGTTCGACCTTAGCTGAAGTGATTCAGCTGGCAAAAAAAATCGAAAAAGCAGGTGCAACCTTAATCAATACGGGTATTGGTTGGCATGAAGCGCGTATTCCGACCATTGCCACGAAGGTACCACGGGCAGCATTTACTTGGGTCACGCAAAAACTCAAAGGTGCGGTTAAAATTCCATTGATTACTTCGAACCGCATTAACACACCTGAAATGGCTGAGTATGTACTTGCCTCTAAACATGCCGATATGGTGTCAATGGCCCGCCCATTTTTGGCTGACCCTGAATTTGTGTTAAAAGCCGAACAAAACCGCAGTGACGAAATTAATACCTGTATTGGCTGTAACCAAGCCTGTTTGGATCACATCTTTAGTGGCAAATTGACCTCATGTTTGGTCAACCCACGTGCCTGTCATGAAACAGAACTGATTTTCCCACCCACTCGTCAAGCTAAACACATTGCCGTTGTCGGGGCAGGGCCTGCAGGACTTAGTTTTGCCTTAAATGCAGCGCAACGTGGTCATCAGGTCACCTTGTTTGAGGCCAGTCAGCAAATTGGGGGCCAGTTTAATATTGCCAAAACCATTCCGGGCAAAGAAGAGTTTTATGAAACGGTACGTTATTTTAAACGTCAAGTCGAATTGCAACCGCAGATTAAATTGCTGTTGGGTCAACAGGTGACAGCACAGAGCCTACTTGAAGATGAATTTGACGAGGTGGTGTTGGCGACCGGCGTTACGCCACGGCAATTGGATTTACCCGGCATCGACCATCCTAAGGTATTAAGCTATTTAGATGTATTAAAACATGGCGCCGTTGTAGGGCAAAAAGTTGCCATTATTGGTGCAGGGGGGATTGGTTTTGATACAGCTGAATTTTTAAGCCATGTAGGGGAAAGTGGTAGTGTTAACCCTGAAAAATTTTATGATGAATGGGGGATTGATCCTGAGTATCGTGCAGTAGGTGGACTGAAAACGCCGACAACGCCTGAGAATCCACGCGAAATCTATTTGTTACAACGCAAAGAAAAATCGGTAGGTTCTGGTTTAGGGAAGACCACCGGTTGGGTGCATCGTACTGGTTTAAAACAGCGTAATGTCAATATGTTAGCCGGTGTGCACTACGAGAAAATTGATGATGCAGGCTTACATATTCGTATTCAAGGGCAGCCGATTGTACTGGATGTTGACCATGTGGTGATTTGTGCAGGACAAGAAAGCTATGCCCCGTTGTATGAGACCTTACAGGCGGCGGGTCAGTCGGTACATTTAATTGGTGGCGCGAAACTTGCAGGAGAGTTAGATGCAAAACGTGCCATTTTGCAAGGTGCACAATTGGCGGCTGTGGTCTAAGCCGCTTTGAGCCTATTGGATCATTGTGAACAATAACAAGAGGAAAAAGCAATGCAACAACAAATGCAACAGACCTTGGCACGTTGGCATGCGATGTTAGAACAAGGCAACTTTGAGCAAGTGGAAAGCCTATTGGCCGAAGATGTGGTGTTTCGTTCACCTGTGGCCTATCAGCCCTATAG
>CAVBYE010000168.1:0-4792 GCA_963599285.1 Bacteroidaceae bacterium
TGCCGCATTGGCTGCCGGTTTGGTCAATGGCGCAGGCTTAATCGTGAGTATACTCATGGCCGGAGCAATTTTTGTCTTACTCATTAGTTCGGTTGCGCAGCTGATTTTCCAAAGTGTGCTCTCCGGTGCAGGCCGCGGCGGACGTGGCGGTGGCTTTGGCGGAGGCGGTTTTGGTGGCGGCGGTGGCGGCTTTGGCGGCGGGGGAGCATCAGGTTCATGGTAACAACAACAGACACAACCACCATTGTCACAGCGCCACGGCATGTGGCGGCAGATCGTGGCAGTTTTAAACGCTGGCTGAAGCACTTTTGCTTTATGCCGGCCACCAAACGCTATTTTTCTGTACCCGATCAACATGCCATTGCGCAGGCAGTGACGCATGCCGAACGTGGTCATGTGGGCGAAATTCAGGTGGTCATTGAAGGGCATTTGCCCTGTTCACAGGCTTATTCGCAAACCGTGCGTATGCGTGCGCGTGAGCTCTTTGCCGAACTTGGCGTTTGGGACACCGAATTTAACAGCGGCACCTTGCTGTATTTAAATTTGTGCGAGCAGCAGGTCGAAATTGTCATCGACCGTGGGCTCGAAAAAGCCACCGAACAAGCGGTATGGGACGGCATTTGCTTACAACTGACCGCCCAAATGCAGCAGCAAAACTACCGTGAAGCGGTGGTGGAGGCGGTGATGGCCATTGGTCAGGTGTTAGACGCCTTTTATGGTCAAAATCACCCTGACCAAGCCAACGAACTGAGTAATCGCCCGATTTTGTTAGATTAAAAAAAGGGGAGTAAGTGACAAAAAACGTCACTTGCTTACAAATATTTTCCTTAAAAATTTTAATAAAATTTGCCTGTTTGTCACTTTAAAAGCGTATTTAAATTTTTTAATTTATTAAAAATCATATATTTATAAAATATAAATAAAATTTTTTAAAAGTTGGCACGGCCGTTGCAATGTTTAGGGCATAGCAGACAAAAAATATTGACGGAGAAGGTCATGAACGCTCAAAAAGGTTTTACTTTAATTGAATTAATGATTGTTGTAGCAATTATTGGTATTTTGGCAGCGATTGCGATTCCTGCATACCAAGACTACATTGCTCGTTCGCAACTTTCTGAAATGTCATCTTTAGCAGGTGGTGCCAAAACATCAGTGACCACCAACTTACAAAGCAACCGTTGTGACTCTGCGATTGCATCTGAAAACACCTTAACAGGTAAGTACGGGATCTTAACCATTAACAACACTACACCAACAACAGATTCTGCAGGTACAGCAGACTCAGGTTGTACAATGACTTATGTAGTCGATAACAGTGCATCATCAAAAATTGCTGGCGGTTCATTTGAGTTAACTATGCGTAACGACGGTAACCTTCGTGCATCAGACATTCCAGCAGGGATGGACAAATTTGTTCCCAAGGCTCTAATTGATGCTACTCCTGCTGCTTCTTCAACTGGTAACTAATTGCTCATCATGTTGTCACCATAAGCTACCTTCGGGTAGCTTATTTTTTTGGGAGCGCATTATGCCTGTGGTGGGTTTAACGGTGGTCATCAGCTTACTCGCGGGTATTGCGCTGTATCAGGTGTTGCCATGGCAGCAGCATGAGATTGCCACCCGCGTCATCATGCTCGTGAGTTTAGCTGCGGGGCTATACAGTGCTTACCGCGTAAATCGCGACAGCATTGTGCAACTGTTGCAAAAAAAACGTGCGCCACATCCACAGCGAATTCGACAAAAAATGTGGGTGCTCAGCGGCCTATGGCTGCTTACGATTTTATTCTCTTCTTTGCTTGATCAGGTTTTAGATCAAACGCTTTATGTTTATTACACTGTTGATGCATTGCGCTTTGCACCGCTGATTCTGCTTGTGTTATATGTTTGGGTTGTGTTCTTTGACCAACGCCAACCCGAACCGCATGATGCCTATGTCGCGTTTTTTCTGGCAATCCAACACAAAAAAATACCGTGGCAGCAGCATAAACTGTTTATTTTAACGGCATGCGTCAAAATTTTCTTTATTCCCTTTATTTATGGCGCCACCTATTTAGCCATTTCGCAAATTATTGCTTTAGATAATATTTTTCAAAATCCAGTACAACTGATCCAATTTTTATTTCTGTTTGGCTTATGTTTTGACGTCACCATTGCCTTGGGCGGTTATCTGTTTTCGAGCCAATACTTTGCCACCCAAACCTTAAGTGTGGATGATTCATGGCAAGGCTGGTTGGTGTGTGTATTGTGCTATCCGCCGCTGTTTTTTTATCGGGATTTTTTAACCCGCCAAGTCGATGACTATGTGTGGTCAGATTGGTTGGCCAGTGACCAAGTGCTGTATTGGCTGTGGGCAGCTGTCATTTGTGCCACATGGATCTGTTATTGGTTGGCCACGTTGTCATTTGGTTTTCGTTTTTCCAATTTGTCTTGGCGCGGTTTGGTCAATACAGGCTTGTATCGCTATGTCAAACATCCGGCCTATCTGTCAAAAAATATCTATTGGTGGTTACACACCGTACCGTTGTTTGGGGTCATGGGCTGGGACATGCTGCGTAACTGCGCGGCGCTGGCCTGTATCAGCCTGATTTATTATTTACGCGCCAAAACCGAAGAACGGCACTTAATGCGTTTTGCAGAATATCGAGACTATCAAGCATGGATGGCAGAACATGGGCTGTGGGCAAAAATTAAAAAAGGCATACGCAGAGCATAAACTGCTGTGCTACGGCATGCTGTTGCTGCTGCTTTTGGGCGTGTATCTGCACATGCCTCAGCGTCCATTGCGCGCGTGGGCGTGGCAAAAGCTGCCTTATGCGGTGCAATGTGACCGTGCAGCGCCGTCATGGCTTCAGGCGCTGCTGCCACTGTTTAAGCAGCATGGCTACGTTGGGGTACAAATCAGTTACGTCAATGCCCATGGGCAAGCGTTGCAGTGCAATGTCGGATGGGCCAGTGTGTGGCCACCACGACGCATGCAGTCGGATGACACACTGCGTTATGCCAGCATCAGTAAAATTTTTACCTCGGCGCTGATTCTGCAACGTATTCAAACGGGGCATTTACAGTTTGAGGACAACATTTTAGCCGCTTTAAAGTTGCCCTATACAGCAGATGCACCTTTAGCCAAGGTTACCTTAGCCCAGTTGATGCGCCACCGTGCAGGCTTTGACAGCCGTGTTTCTGGCGATTGGGTATTTATGCCACAGCAATGGTGTCCAACGCAGTTACAGCACTTGAGCACACTCAAGTTGGATTTTGCGCCGAATCAACGTTTTGCCTATTCGAATTTTGGCTATTGTTTATTGGGCGAAGTGATTCGGCAACAGTATGCCGCGCCAGATTTGCCTAGCGTTTATCAACAACAGCTCTTTCAACCGCTACAGGTGCAGATTCAGCCCATCACTGCACAGGCACAGGGTAGCGTCGACTATTTTTATCATCCACAAGACCAAAACGGCATGCACAATTTTCCCTATGCCAACAGCACCGCCTATGGGGGCTTTGTAGGTTCAGCGCACGATTTTTCCAAGGTGCTGCAACAGATTATGGCCGACCCCTACCTCAAGCAGCAGCTGAGCGCCGTGCATCCTGATTGTGAGCTCAGTAGATGGCAAGGCTGTCATGGCTATGCCCAATATATTTATCAACAGCCAGCACAACAACGCAGTTATTGGCGCAATGGCAGCTTGCCGGGGCTGACCGCTTTGAGCATGTATTTTGAAGATCAATCCTCTATTGTGCTGTTGGCCAACGGTCGTGGGGGCAATCCCACTCAAGAAAATCAGCAATTGGGACAGTTGCTCTATAAACTTCTGGCCCAAGACACAGTTCATTGATCGAAAATACTGCAAAACACCGGCTTTTTACTTATGATAAGCACAAATTTTCCCACCTGTTTTTCTCGCTATGAAATTCTATCTCCTATTGCTCAGTGCGATGTTTATGGCACTGGCATGGTTGTTGCCGATTCATTATCGGCCATGGGTCACCTATACCGGTGAGCTGTATGCATTTTTGGCGTTGTTTAGCCTGAGTGCTATTTACTTAAAAGACAAAATTAAGCTGCCGCTGATTAGCTTGCCGCTGCTGTTATTGGCATTGGTGCCGCTGCTGCAATATGCCGTGGGCAAAGTCTTTTTCTTTGACAAAGCATTGCTGTGTAGCGTGTTTGTGTTTGGTTTTTGGCTAAGCTCGGTCTTGGGTTATAACTTGGCCAGTAGTTCGCCACAGGCGCGTGAGCAGCTCTTTACCCAGCTCAGTTATTTACTCATGGCGGTGGGTGCAGCCACAGGATTTATTGCCTTTTGCCAATGGGTCAATTTAGACGGCTACTTCCCCGGTATGGTGGAAATGCGTGGCTTTGGCGACCGTCCGTTTGCCAACTTTGCCCAGCCCAATAACATGGCCACCTTCTTGCTGATCTCATTATTGGCCTGTTGGTATATTTACGAAAAACAAAAACTCGATGTTAAAGTTTTAAGCCTGTTAGTGCTGATCATTCTGCTTGGCATTGTGGTGGGGCAGTCACGTACCTCATGGGTGGGCAGTTGCTGTATTTTGCTGTATGCAGCTTATCAACATTACAAAGGTGTGTTAACCCTCAAGTGGTACTACGTGGCGACATGGGTCAGCGTGTTCTTAGTCTTGTTGCTGTGGGCATTGCCGTGGAGCAGCAGCATAATTGCCGCAGCGGTAGACCCTGTACAGGGTAGCGAACGCAGTTTTAGCTTAGCGAGTCGTGCCACAGGCGACATGTCGCGCATTGCCATTTGGCAGCAAATGTTACATGCCA
>CAVBYE010000169.1:0-4637 GCA_963599285.1 Bacteroidaceae bacterium
GCGGCGTGGGTCAAAGTCGGCATGAATTGTGTTTGACTGCATTTACATATGGGCTGTGAGGTGCCATTGAAGGTATGCGATCCGCCCTTAAAATTATAACTCATACAATAACAACGATGTACATCCGAACAACAATAACATCTGGAGCACTTCACCATGCAGGATATTACACGGCATGCCAATTTTAGAAAAAAAGCATTCGCTGCAGTCTTAGGCAATACCTTGGAGTGGTACGACTTTATTGTCTATGGCTTTGTTGCTGCATTTATTGCCACACAATTCTTTCCTGCAGATAACCCACATGCCTCTTTGCTGATTGCTTTGGCCACCTTTGGGGTGGGCTTTTTAATGCGACCAGTTGGCGGGGTATTACTGGGATACTATGCCGATCGCAAAGGTCGTAAAGCTGCAATGCAGCTGATTATTATGATTATGACCGTTGCAGTGGCCATTATTGCATTTACACCCTCATGGAGTGTCATTGGCATTGCGGCCCCGATTTTAATTGTCACCGCTCGCCTATTACAAGGCTTTGCTACAGGTGGAGAATATGCCACCGCTACAGCGTTTTTAGTGGAAGCTGTACCACCTGAAAAGCGGGGGTTTTATGGCTCATGGCAAATGGTTGGACAATGCATCGCAGTGCTGATGGGTGCACTGACAGGGGCAGCTTTAAGTCGCTATTTGACCTTACAAGAACTAGAAACGTGGGGTTGGCGTATTCCCTTTATTATTGGCTTGTTGATTTGTCCAGTGGGATTATGGATTCGCCGTAATTTAGACGAGAACGAAGAATATACCGAAAGCATTCAACATAGCAGTGCTGAAGAACAGAAAAAAGCCATTTTTGACAATGTCCGAGGTTCAGTCAAAGACATTGTGATTTTTATTGCTATGAGTGCAGGTGCCACCACCTCATTTTATATTTTGCTCGTTAATACACCGACTTATGCTTCAAAAGTACTCGGCTTAGACATGAATGCTGTGTTCTTGGTGCAATGTGTGGCGGTGTCATTGCTGATTTTGATGATTCCAGTCAGTGGGCATTTTTCTGACAAAATTGGCCGTAAAAAAGTCATGTTAACGGGCTTTGTATGTATGTTGGTGATGCTGTATCCGCTGTATACCAATTTGGTCGACTATCCATCGATCCAAAACCTCTTACTGCTTCAAGTGCCTTTATGTTTTAGCTTGGCATTTGTGTTCGGTCCTATGGTGGCCTTTTCAACCGAGTTATTCCACACCTTAGGCCGCACCACCAGTATGTCAATTGGCTACAACATTAGCGTGACCTTATTTGGCGGTTTCTCACCCTTTATTGTGACGTGGATGGTCGGCTCCTTACAGATTGTCTATGGTCCAGCGTATTACCTGATTGCCGCAGTTCTATTAAGCATTACCGCAATTTTGATGGTACGTGAGACGGCCCCTATCGCGCATTCAAAAACTTACCCATTACATTCATCTTCTTAACTTTGGACGATCAGCATGAATAGCTCTACACAATTAGCATCATCAACCACACTCGAACCACAATTTGCCCGCTATGTGGCGGTGCGGCATACTTTGCATCAACACCCTGAATTAGAAGGTGATACTGTGCAAGCTGCTCAGCTTGTGGCAGAGACCTTGCAGCACTTGGGTTATACAGTGCACTCTCAGGTTGGGGGGCATGGAGTAGTTGGCGTACTCAAAAAAGGCAGCTCTAACAGAGCAATTGCATTACGTGCAGATATGGATGCTTTGCCGATACAAGAATCCAATACCTTCGCTCATGCCAGTCAAGTGCCGGGTCGCATGCATGCTTGTGGTCATGATGGGCATACTGCCATCTTATTGGCTGCGGCTGAGTTGATTCAAGCGGCTGATTTTGATGGTACAGTCAATTTAATTTTCCAACCTTCGGAAGAAACGCTAACCGGTGCTAAAAAAATGTTGGACGATGGTTTGTTTGAGCGCTTCCCAAGTGACGCCGTGTTTGCATTGCACAATATGCCGGGCATTCCTGCAGGCCAAGTGGTGGCACAGGTGGGCTCGGTAATGGCTTCATCACAAAAGGTGGTCTGTACATTAAAAGGTAAAGCGGGACATGGTGCTATTCCAGAGTTGGCAATTGACCCCATTTCAGCACTGAGTGCCTTTATCACAGCGGTACAAACCATTAAGTCGCGTAATCTTGCGATTGAGGAACATGCCGTGATTAGCATTGGCTCAATTCATACCGGCTCTACCTATAACATTATCCCCGAAGTGGTCGATATTCAACTGAGTATTCGCACCGACAGTGAGGCAGTACGTGAGAAAATTAACACTCGCTTACAACAGATTTTACAGGGCTTAGAGCTGAGTTATGGCGTTGAAACGACATTAGATATTCAGTTCCTCGTGCCCCCTGTAATCAATAGTGTGGCTGAAACTGAACAAGTTCGTGCATGTTTAGCCCCCATCTTTGGCGCAGAGCAGGTGCTCAGTCATAGTAAAAAGCTGATGGGCTCTGAAGATTTTGCTTGGATGCTCAAAGAAGTCCCCGGCTGTTATTTATTCTTAGGCAATGGTGAAGGGCAGTACTACGGTTGCTCTTTACATAACTCGCATTATGACTTTAATGATGCTGTGCTGCCTTTAGGTGCTCAAGCATGGAAGGGCATTGTAGAACATTTCTTAAAAGCTGAATGAGTTTAAGATCGGCAGGCGTAGTGCATATGGCATGAGGCCTGCCGTTTTTTATGCTGTATGCGCACAGAGATCAAGCGATCCTGCTTCACAGCACAGATCAGACCGCAATTTTTGACAGCGCTAACACAGAACCGAGATCACTCTGTATAGATTTAGAACTCAGCGTTGTGATCATCTAGCGCCGAATATACATTCTAATTACACAGCGAGCGCAATGTGCATAGAGAAAATCGATGTGAATGATGAGGAGATAATAGCGCTGCAATACAACACAAAACCCGACAATTTTGGTTGGTTTTTTTGAATCCGACAAGTGGCTAGAAATTGGCTCAGCCTAAACATTGATCGAAATTAGCGCTTAAAATCTGTGGGACAACATGAGTCGCGAGTGACAAAAGTGGTGGGAAAGCGTCGTCTCACAATATAAAAAGAATTGGTTAAAACACAATCAATACATAGTCTTACATAAAGCTATTTCATGCTGCACATTTTAAACTTGTTGAGATCGATATAAAGCGTATTTCGGCCTTTATAAAGCCTTGATGAGCTTGTACATCTAAATACCATGCGGGATATGATCTGAAATTAGGTTAAAAAACATGTAATTTTTTTCATAATTATTACGCCAATTTTCAGTGCATGAAACCGTGTGCTTGTGGGAAAAAATATCGAGGAAGTGATCAAGATTGCTTAGCACGGCTAATTAGTGAAATGGTATGTATTTGGCATTTTTTTAGGGCTTAAGTAAAAGGGAAGCACGTGTACCTTAGGGGTAAAACACCTCTGAAAAGGGCTAAAATTAGAAAAATTGTATATAAAAACTATATATTTAATTTTGCATTGATTTTTTTTCTCGCTTCAAATATTCTTTTGTTTAAGTAAAAAAACCTATACGATTTGCTACGAAAAAAAATAAAATCAATTAAGTTTTTTTGTACATTCTTAGAGTCGCCGAACAATTCCGCCAAGTCCAAAAGTGCAATGTTCTGACACGTTTCACAATTAAAAACCAAATGTAAAACTAAAAAAGGTGTTGAAATGATCCTGAATATCCTTGGTGCGCTGACCACGCCCATCTCATCGGTTTTAACCCAGACATTGCAAGGCTTGGGGAGTCTCTTCAAACCGCCCACTGTTGACCCTCTCGTTGAAATTAAAGCACAGCTGAATGCAGCGCTCGTGCCTACAGCAACCATTAATCTTGCGCTCAATGCCGCTAAGGCGGGCACAATATCGACTCAACTGCTCACCCAACTCACCACCCAACTTCAAGCCAAAAAGGTATCCGCAAGTTTTGCTGAGGGTATCATTAAAGGCGTAACCTCAGGGGCGATCTCAGCAAGTTTGGCAGGCTCTTTAATTCTGCAAGTGTCTACAGGTGCATTGCCTGAAGCGCTTGTTCAACAGATTTTCGTTGCCTTAGGTTTAGTTTCAACCACGATTGCAGTCACTCAACCGCTGGCGAATGTGGTTGACGGGCTGACTGACGTTGTAGATGGCTTGGTGGGTGGAGTCACAGGTCTGTTAGGTGGCTTACTTGGGATTTCATTACAGCCCGTAGATCAAGTGGTACAAGGTTTAACCGGTACTGTAGATGGCTTAGTCGGTGCAACCACAGGTACGCTTGACGTCCTTGTAAATGCCACTTTAGCCAATAATGTTTTAGTTCAACTACTTCAAGGCCTCGGCGGTGGTTTACTCCCAATTCAATTGGTGACGAATTTGCTTAGCGGCTTATCGTCTGGCTTGCTGTCTTTGGGGATCGTGAATCAACTGATCGGTGGTTTAACTGAAGGATTATTGTCTTTAGATCTTGTCACCAATCTCCTTAACGGTTTAACGGGTGGACTGCTCTCGCTTGATCTCGTCGGTAACTTACTGGGTGGCCTAACTAATGGTTTGCTTCCACTTGATCTAGTCACCAATCTGCTTGGCGGTCTGTTGGGTGGCACTGGCGGTCT
>CAVBYE010000170.1:0-4630 GCA_963599285.1 Bacteroidaceae bacterium
GGTGTCGAGTCGATGAGTCGCGTACCTATGGGCAGCAACTGGACCGCCTATGCCAAAGCGGGTTTAAACAGTCATCCTTTTAGCGAACAGATTCAACAGCGTTTTGGGGTATCCATGTTTAGCCAATTTGTCGGTGCAGAAATGATTGCCAACAAATATCATCAGACGCGTGAACAACTGGATGCCTATGCATTACTCAGTCATCAACGCGCCATACAGGCCACAGAACAGGGATGGTTCCAACAAGAGATTGTCCCTATCGCCGTCGAAGGCGGACTACATAGCCTTGATGAAGGCATCCGCTTTAACGCCTCCTTAGCAAGTATGGCCGATATGCAAGCCTTACAAGAAAATGGCGTGATTACCGCAGCCAATGCGAGCCAAATTTGTGATGGCGCCAGTGCCGTCTTGGTGGTAAATGAGAAAGCCCTGAAGCAATATGGTTTAACCCCATTAGCACGCATTGTACAGCTCACAGTAACGGCAGGTGATCCGGTGATCATGTTAGAAGAACCTATTTTTGCCACCCAAAAGGCGCTCAAAGCGGCGGGTTTACAGGTGCAGGATATTGACTTGGCTGAGGTCAATGAAGCTTTTGCTCCTGTACCTTTGGCATGGGCACAGGTGCTTGAGTTTGATCCTGCCAAGATGAATCGCTTTGGGGGTGGCATTGCGCTGGGTCACCCGTTAGGGGCCAGTGGTACCAAACTCATGGCGACTTTAGTGCATGGCCTAAAACGAGAAGGCAAGCGTTATGGCTTACAAACCATGTGTGAAGGTGGTGGTATGGCCAATGTGACGATTGTAGAAGCCTGCTAGTACAAGCGACTGCAGCAGCGTTATCCTGTTGCAGTTATTTTTCAAAGCCTTGACTCAGGATCTCCACCATTTGTGTCACAATTTCTTCCTTAGACAACGGCCCTTGTTCAGAATACCACTTGGCAGCACTGTTCATGGCACCCGTTAAAGTAACGGCCAATAGTTTAGGATGATGGTGCTGTGAAATAGCCCCTTCAGCAATGGCTTGTTCAAGCAGGTCAACAAAGGCTTGGTGAACCTGGCGCTTTTGTTGGCGGAACTGTTGGCGTCCGGCTTCAGACAGCACATCATCATTGGTGAGCGTCACACAGCGCCCAAAGTCATCTAAATTGCGCAGTCCATACAAGTATAAAAATGCTTTGATACGCTCGCCACCGCTCAAGTCTTTTTGAGCGACTTCTTCTGCAGCCTGCAATAAGTGTTGTACCCCTGCTTCAAGGCAAGTTAAAAGCACCTGTTCTTTGTTGCCCAAATAATGATAAATCGTAGGCTTTGAAATCTTTAGGCTTTGTGCAACATCATCTAATGACGTGGCATGATAGCCATATTGATTAAAAAATTTAACCGCAACTTGCATCAGCGCTTCACGTTTTATTTGGCGTTCGAGCTGTTTTTGTTCGGCACTAATCAGTTGAAAGTCAATATCCATAAATGTGCTGTCGTGCTTACGAGTATTCATTGTTATAGCAAATCCACTCTGCCAATTCCAAGATTGTCACGACAAAAGTTCAGCTTTTGCGATAAAAGTGTCAACAGATTCTATAAATATGTACAAAAATTATTATGCTTTAGTCTTAAAAAGCACATATTGTTGACAATATCCTTGAATAAAGCCATTTTTATGTTAGTTTCTAGTTCAAATGATGAACATTGTTAACAATATGGGCATAGCTTGATGGATGCAACTTTAGAGAAAACCACCACAGTGACCTTAACCGATCAAATCTTTGAAAAAATTCAAAGCGCGATTATTTGTGGTGATTTTGCTGCAGGAAGCAAAATTTCAGAGCCTGAACTGGCACGAAGCTATGGCATTAGCCGTGGTCCGTTACGTGAAGCTATTCATCGTTTAGAAGGGCAAAAATTGGTTGAGCGTACTGCGCATGTTGGCGCACGTGTGGTGTCATTATCGCACCAGCAACTGTTTGAACTGTACCAAATTCGCGAGAATTTAGAGGGTTTAGCGTGTCGTTTAGCCGCAGAGAATATTGATAAACAGCAAATTTTAAACTTACGTGAAGTGCTGCGTTTACATGCTGAAGACAGTAATTTCAAACAAGGCAAAGGCTACTATGTACAACAAGGCGACGATGATTTTCATTACTGCATTATTCAAAACTGCGGCAATAAAATGTTAGAAAAAATGTTGTGCCATGAGTTGTATCACTTGATTCGCATGTATCGGATTCAATTTTCGAATACACCGAATCGGCCGCATCAAGCTCTAAAAGAACATTTACAAATCCTCGATGCAATTGCAGAGGGCGATGGTGAATTAGCACAACTGCTGATGCGTCGTCATATTGCATCGTCTTATCACAACATCAAAACAAATATCGTTTTATAACAAGGAGACAAGCATGTCACAACTTACAGCAGGCCAAAAATTCCGCGAAGCGGTTGCAACAGAACATCCATTACAAGTGGTCGGCACCATTAATGCCAATCATGCTTTATTGGCACAACGTGCCGGCTATAAAGCGATTTACTTGTCAGGTGGCGGTGTTGCAGCAGGTTCACTGGGTTTGCCTGATTTAGGGATCAGTAATTTAGATGATGTGTTAACCGATGTGCGCCGCATTACTGATGTATGTGACTTACCCCTTTTGGTCGATGCAGATACCGGTTTTGGTGCTTCAGCATTCAATATTGCCCGTACCACCAAGTCTTTAATTAAATTTGGTGCAGCTGCCATGCATATTGAAGACCAAGTTGGGGCGAAACGTTGTGGTCATCGTCCAAATAAAGCGATTGTAACGCAGCAAGAAATGGTCGATCGTATTAAAGCTGCAGTAGATGCACGTACCGACAGCAGTTTTGTGATTATGGCCCGTACAGATGCCTTAGCCGTCGAAGGTCTACAAGCTGCAATTGATCGCGCGGGTGCTTATATTGAAGCCGGTGCCGATATGCTGTTCCCTGAAGCAATTACCGAACTTGCAATGTATAAGCAATTTGCACAAGCAACCCAAGTGCCTATTTTAGCTAATATTACCGAATTTGGTTCGACACCGCTGTTTACCACAGACGAATTGGCCTCTGCAGATGTGGGTATTGCTTTATATCCATTATCGGCATTCCGTGCCATGAATAAAGCAGCAGAAAGCGTTTATAACGCACTGCGTCAAGAAGGCACGCAAAAGAACGTGATTAACTTAATGCAAACCCGTCAAGAGTTATACGATCGTATTAATTACCATGCATTTGAACAATATTTAGATGCATCTTTTGTAAAAGCGAAATAAGCTAGGCATTGTTTAAAATTATAAATCTGTAGCGCATGAAGCGCTGTGTAGCAAAATAAGCCAACAATAAGGACAATTGAGATGACAACATTAGCAACAGGTATTAAACCAAAAAAATCAGTCGCATTAAGTGGCCAAGTTGCAGGTAATACGGCGCTATGTACCGTGGGTCGTAGTGGTAACGATTTGCACTATCGTGGCTATGACATTATGGATTTGGCCGGCCAGTCTGAATTTGAAGAAGTGGCGTATTTGTTAGTACATGGCAAATTACCCAACACCGCAGAGTTAAGTGCTTATAAAGCCAAATTAAAAGCCCTACGCGGTTTACCTGCAGGTTTAAAAATTGCACTGGAACAACTGCCACCTTCAGCGCATCCAATGGATGTAATGCGCACGGGTGTATCCGTCTTGGGCTGTTTAAATCCAGAACATGAAGACCACAACTATGCTGGTGCACGTGATATTGCCGATAAATTGATGGCCAGCTTTGGCTCAATGCTGTTGTATTGGTATCACTTTAGCCACAATGGTCGTCGTATTGAAGTTGAAACTGACGACGACTCTATTGGTGCACATTTCCTGCACTTGTTACATGGCAGCAAACCGTGTGAACAATGGATTCAAGCGATGCATACCTCATTAATTTTATATGCAGAGCATGAATTCAATGCCTCAACCTTTACCTCGCGTGTCATTGCAGGAACAGGTTCAGACATGTACTCCACCATTGCTGGTGCAATTGGTGCCTTACGTGGCCCGAAACACGGCGGTGCCAATGAAGTGGCATTTGTGATTCAACAGCGCTATAACAATGCCGATGAAGCAGAAGCCGATATTCGTCAACGCGTTGAAAATAAAGAAGTGGTGATTGGGTTTGGTCATCCTGTATATACCATTGCTGACCCACGTAATGACGTGATTAAGCAAGTGGCACTAGAATTGGCAACCACGCAAAATAACAACAAGATGTACCTCATCGCTGAACGTCTAGAAGCGGTGATGAAAGAAGTGAAAAATATGTTCCCGAACCTCGATTGGTTTAGTGCCGTGAGTTACCACTTAATGGGTGTGCCAACAGCAATGTTTACCCCATTGTTCGTGATTGCACGTACCGCAGGTTGGTCAGCACATGTGATTGAACAGCGCCAAGACGGCAAGATTATTCGCCCAAGTGCCAACTACATTGGCCCTGAAAACTTAGAATTTAAACCATTGGCAGAGCGTGCATAAATGAATAATCAACTATACCGTAAAGCATTGGGCAACACCGGCCTTGATTATTATGACGTGCGCCAAGCGGTGGAAGACATTCAAGCTGGCAGCTATGCGAGCTTGCCATATAC
>CAVBYE010000171.1:0-4614 GCA_963599285.1 Bacteroidaceae bacterium
TCCCGAGGATCAACTGTATTTGGTCGATAAACTATGTATTTAAATTAAAGAATTAAACTTCATTTCCTCCATTTGGATTTAGCTTGTAGCGCTATTTTTATAAAAAAGGCACGCTTTTTAGGGGGAGTGACTCATATGCTCAGATCATCGCCGTGATTCAACGCTTAAGCTCACCTTTGTCACGAGCGATCAGGTGAAAGGGCAGAGTTCACACCGACTTCTCGCTATGCTCAATAACACTCAATAGCGCTGTGTGCTACGCCGTGTTGGTGAATCCAAGCAGGCGATGTCGAGTGGCCATGCACTTATGCATGAGCTGCGTCTCTATGGTCACCATTTAGGGTGTCATCGTGCCTCGAGAAAGAGTCAAATAGATGATCAAAAAATAGCCTAAGTAATATATAAAAATTAAAAAGCAAAAAATCCCAAAACAAATTTAAAAGTGAAATAAATCAAAAAACAAAGATACAATAAATCCGAAAAAATAGGTGATTCGATACCGTGAGATCACATGAATCAAGCCGCGGCTTGGCGCTGTTGTACATTCCTTAAATAGCGGAAAAACTCTTCAACAATCATATTCGGCCGACAACCTTTACGGGTAATCATGCAAATTTCAGTGGTGTAGTGCATTTTTTGCGGCAGAATGGGTACAATTAAACCGTCATCTTGCCATTTTTTCGCATAGTGACTGGGTAAGAAACCCAAATATTTACCACTTAAAATTAAGAAGGCGATTCCTTCACGATCTGTGGCGGTGGCAGTGCAATTTAAATGTTGATGTAAATGAATCGCGCGCTCTGGCATTGCATAATTGGGTTTTACCGCTGCCCAAGGGGATAAATCGTTTAAATTAATATCCTGTTGCTGTGCTAGGGGGTGTGTTTTTGCACAATATAAATATGAATCTTCAGCATAAAGCGGTGTGTAATCTAAACCTGACAATGGCGTCACTAAAGGCACAGCACCAAGGTGCAAGCGCTGTTCTAAGACCTTACATTCAATATCAGAGAGCGTGCTCATACTTAAGTTTAAACACACCTCAGGATGCTCTTCACTCAAATGTGCCAAACTTTCGGTAATTAAATCATGATGCATGGTGACCAAATTATTAATTAAGCCTAAATGTAATTCACCTTTGAGCTTTTTATGCATATCATTAATTTTGGTGCGAAAATCCTCAACCGCACGGTTTAAATCATCAATATACAGCAGAATCTCTTGACCTTCTTCAGTTAAAGAAAACCCTGCTCGACCACGCTGACACAGCCGTAACCCGATTCTGTTTTCAAGATCAGTCATATGCAAACTAATGGCAGATCGACTGATGCCTAACACACTCTCTGCAGTGGTAAAGCTGCGACATTCGGCAACGGTTTTAAAAATTTTTAACAATTTTAAATCAAAATCAGTCACTTGCTGTAATTTTTTTGCTTTCATATTAGTTGAGCTTTTTTATATCTAAAGATGAGTGAATCTAAATTTATCTCGTTGCATCCGCGTCCTACACTCAAAGCATAACTTCAAAAATAAGTCGATGTAGATGAACGATATCCATAATTTAAACGAACTCAATTACCAAGCACATTGGATGCCATTTTCAGCCAATCGTCAGTTTCAACGTGATCCCCGTTTTATTGTGTCTGCCCAAGGGCATTATTTGCAGGATCAACATGGACGCCAAGTCTACGACTCTTTGTCTGGTTTATGGACCTGTGGTTTAGGTCATTGTGTCCCTGAGATTCAACAAGCCGTCGCCAAACAACTGTCACAGCTTGACTATGCACCGGCATTCCAATTTGCCCACCCATGGTCATTTAAGTTAGCAGAAAAAATCGTTGAAAAGATGCCTGCTGGCCTAGAACATGTATTTTTTACCAATTCAGGCTCAGAGTCTGCAGACACTGCACTAAAAATGGCGCGTGCTTACTGGCGTGCTAAAGGCTTACCGAGTAAAACCAAATTGATTGGTCGCGCACGTGGCTACCACGGCGTCAATATTGGGGGCACGAGTGTGGGTGGCATTGGCGGGAATCGTAAAAGCTTTGGCCAACTACTGGATGCAGATCATTTACCACATACACTACAGTCACATTTAAGCTTTCAAAAAGGTTGTGCCCAAACGGGTGGCATTGAATTGGCAAATGAGATGCTTAAACTGATTGAGCTGCATGATGCGTCTAACATTGCAGCATTGATTGTAGAGCCTGTGGCAGGTTCAGCAGGTTGTATTGTGCCGCCGCTCGGTTATCTTAAGCGTTTGCGTGAAATCTGTGATCAGCACAATATCTTATTGATTTTTGATGAGGTGATTACAGGTTTTGGGCGTTTAGGCACGTGGACAGGCGCCGAATATTTTGGTGTTACACCAGACATTTTAAACTTTGCCAAACAAGTGACCAATGGTGCTATTCCTTTAGGGGGCGTGGTGGCCAGTCGTGAAATTTATCAAACCTTTATGCAACAGGATTTAGCTGAGCATATGGTGGAGTTTGGCCATGGTTATACGTATTCTGCGCACCCTGTGGCCTGTGCGGCAGGTTTAGCCACACTGCAAGTATTAGAACAACAACAGGCGATCGACAGTGCCGCGGCGCTTGCGCCTGAGTTTGAGCAGTTATTACATAGCTTAAAAGGTGCACCGCACGTGGTCGATATTCGTAATTGTGGTCTGATTGGCACAGTGCAATTGGCACCACGTGAGGGGGATGTCGCAATTCGACCCTTTGAAGCGGGTCTCAAACTGTGGAAAGCCGGCTTCTATGTGCGCTTTGGTGCAGATACTTTACAGTTTGGGCCAATGTTTAATGCCAAAGCACAAGATCTGCAGCGCTTAGTGAATGCAGTGGGTGACACGTTATATCAATTAGAAACAACAAAAACAGCATGCAGTGCTTAAGGAAAAAATCATGAACTTCAACCAAAAATTAAATCAAGCGCAACATGCAACTGGCTTAGTGGGTCACTTTATTGCCGGTCAGCTGAGCTATCATGCTGAACGTACCCAAAATGTATATAACCCTGCTACAGGTCAAGTGACCAAACAGGTGGCACTTGCAGACACACAAACCGTAGAGCACGCCATTGCCGTGGCACAAGCGGCGTTCCCAGCATGGCGTGATACCCCAGCCATTAAACGTGCGCGGGTCATGTTTAAGTTTAAGGAATTGCTTGAACAACACAGCGCAGAAATTTGCCAACTGATTGGTCAAGAGCATGGCAAAATTTTGCATGATGCCGCAGGTGAGTTACAACGTGGCATTGAAAACGTCGAATATGCTTGCGGCGCACCAGAACTGTTAAAAGGCGAATACAGTAAAAATGTGGGACCAGACATTGATGCATGGAGTGATTTTCAGCCTCTAGGCGTGGTTGCAGGCATTACCCCATTTAATTTTCCTGCCATGGTGCCGTTATGGATGTTCCCTATGGCCTTAGTCTGTGGCAACACCTTCATTTTAAAGCCTTCAGAAAAAGATCCATCGACCAGTTTATTTTTAGCAGAACTGCTGAAAAAAGCCGGTTTACCCGATGGCGTATTTAATGTGGTCAATGGTGATAAAGAAGCGGTAGACACCTTATTACATGATCGACGTATTCAAGCTGTCAGCTTTGTGGGTTCAACCCCAATTGCAGAATACATTTATGCCACGGCCACGGCGAGTGGTAAACGCTGCCAAGCACTAGGTGGGGCTAAAAATCACGCCATTATTTTACCTGATGCAGATGTTGACAATGTAGTCAGCTCATTACTTGGGGCAGCATTTGGTTCATCAGGTGAACGTTGTATGGCACTCTCGGTGGCGGTAGCAGTGGGTGATGAAATTGCAGATGTTGTGATTGAAAAACTACAAGCTGAAATGAAAAAGCTCAAGTATGGCCACTATGCCGATACTGATAATGATTTTGGTCCCGTGATTAGTGCTGCGCATAAAGCCAAAGTCGAAGGCTATATTCAAAGTGCTCAGGATCAGGGCGCTAAAATTGTGGTAGATGGCCGTGGTGCTGCACCAGAAGGTTATGAAGACGGATTTTTTGTTGGGCCCACGTTAATTGATCAAGTGACGCCAGATATGCACAGCTATCAGGAGGAAATCTTTGGTCCTGTTTTACAAATTGTACGTGTAGACACCATGCAAGATGCCATGCAGTTGATCAATGATCATGAATATGGCAATGGCACCTGTATTTATACCCGTGATGGTGAGGCAGCACGTTACTTTAGCCACCATATTCAAGTGGGTATGGTCGGGATTAATGTCCCGCTACCGGTGCCAGTGGCTTACCATAGCTTTGGTGGCTGGAAACGTTCACTGTTTGGGGATTTATATGCCTATGGTCCAGACGGTGTACGTTTTTATACCCGCCGTAAAACCATTACCCAACGTTGGCCAGCAGCGCATGTGCGCGAAGCCAAACAATTCTCTATGCCTACTTTAAACTAAGTCAGCCGAGCAGGGAAATGTAGATCATTTCCCTGTTTTTTTTCGTGAGATTTATGTCATGTGACCATAACAATAAAGGACGATTTTCCTATGCAACAACACGCTAAATTGTCGGATAAATTGCCCGAAGGGCTGAGTAATCGTCATATTATGATGATCAGTATTGGGG
>CAVBYE010000172.1:0-4613 GCA_963599285.1 Bacteroidaceae bacterium
GGCGTGCAGTGGGCACTCGGGGATATCTCAAGTGGTGTGGGCTTAATTAACTTTGATAACGTGGGCTCAAGCTTAAGTAGTCTAATTGGGGGCTACTTAACCGGTGGGGCTGCAGGTCTAGGCGCTGCTGCTGCAGGTAACACGGGCTCTTCTGTGATTATTGGTGACTATAAAGAGGGCAGTGATGGTTCACGCCGTGTTTATGGTGCTTTAATTCAAGCCTTAAAAGAAAAAACCAAAGCCAACCTACTGTCCACGCCATCGATTGTCACCATGGACAACGAAGAAGCTTATATTGTTGTGGGGCAAAACGTACCTTTCGTGACGGGGTCTGCCTCATTGACCAGTTCGGGGGTCAATCCGTACACCACTGTTGAACGTAAAGACGTGGGTGTGACCTTAAAAGTCGTACCGCACATTGGTGAGGGTGGTACGGTACGGTTAGAAGTTGAACAAGAAGTGTCAGCGGTGCAAGACAAGGGGCAAGCGCAAGACTTAGTCACCAGTAAACGTGCCATTAAAACGTCAATTTTAGCTGAGCATGGTCAAACCATTGTCTTAGGTGGGTTAATCTCGGACAACACCTTGCATGGCCGTCAGTCGGTACCCGGCTTAGGATCGATTCCGGGCATTGGGCGTTTGTTCCGTTCAGATGCGAAAATGAATGAAAAACGTAATTTATTGGTCTTTATCCACCCAACTATTGTGGGCGATAGTGATGATGTACGTCGAATTTCCCAGCGTCGTTATGACCAAATTTACAGCCTACAATTGGCGATGGATCATGAAGGCAACTTTGCGAAGTTACCAGCCAATATTGATGATGTATATGTACAGCGCTTACCCGTTGCCAAAACCGCGCCTTATACGACCCAATATCAAAATGAGCCATTGAACTATAGCCAAGTGCCCACAGCTGCGGTACAGTCCAATCCAGTGATTGTGGAAACCCCTGTTGCAATTGAACCTTATGCAAATGGCGCACGGGTGGAACGTACCCCAAATACCGTGACCACCACCACGATTCGTCCTGCGACTAGCAAGCCTACGCCTTAGGCATGCTATGATATTTTAAAATCACATTAGAGACTTGTTTTTATGGCTTGGAAATTACGAGCGCTTTCAGCTGAACTTGCTGGTCAAGAGATTCATATTGATCGTGATATGTTGGTTGGTCGTCATCAATCAGCAGATATCGTATTACAGTCGAGCGAAATTTCGCGTAAACACGCAGCCTTCTTATGTGTCGAACAGGCACTGTGGTTGCAAGACTTAGCGTCTTCCAATGGTACCTTTGTCAATGACAGTCGTATTAGCGAGCAAGTGTTATTAAAACAGGGTGATGTGGTGAAGTTTGCAAGCCTTGAGTTTACGCTAGATGCCGACGAGCAGGCGAGCGTAAGCGAAACAGCGGCTGAAGTTTCAGTGGCACAGCAAATGAATGAACAAGGCATGCCAAGCTTGAAAGAGCGTGATGCCTCTGTACAGTTAAGTCGTGACGGTATGCCAACCAATGTGGGCGTGCCAAAGCCTGCACCTATTCCTGAAGGCACCGATTTAACTGCAGTGAAGCCAGAACCGACGCCTGTACCTGTTGAACAGCCGATTTCGCGTGTAGAAGAAGCACAAGAAGCGCAGAAAAATACCACTGTGGGTCTGATGACTGTTGTGGCCATTATTTTGGCGGCGATTATTGCATTTGTATTATTTAAATAAGCAACATCGAAGTGAAGAGATAAGATCAAAGGTATGCTTCGGCATGCCTTTTCTTTTTTTTGAGGGAACAACCTATGAACGTGGCACAGCTTGAGCAACGTAAAGTAATTTTATTTGACTTAGACGGCACTTTGGTCGATTCAGCATTTGACCTATATCGGGCCATGAATATGAGCCTGAATGCATTGCAATTGCCTTTAGTGACTGAAGCACAAGTTCGTGTTTGGATTGGTAAGGGTACGGCATTATTTTGCCAAAGCGTACTTAAACACTTAACCGGCGAAGTACAACCTGACCAACAGCATCAACTGCTGAGTACCTTTTTAGAGATTTATAATGCCGATCCTTGTGTGGATACGCGTCCATTTGCTGGCATCGTTGAATTCTTAGAGTGGGGTAAGGCGAGTGGTAAAACTTTGGTCTGTGTCACCAATAAGCCTGAAGCACCGGCACGCACCATTGTCGAACAGCTTGGCATGCATCAGTATTTTGATGATGTCATTGGTGGCGACCGTTTTGCCGAGCGTAAGCCACATCCACGTCAATTATTGCACTGTGTTGAGCATTATGGGGTCACTCCTGCTGAAGTTTTAATGATTGGTGACTCGTCAAATGATGTTGAAGCCGCACGCCGTGCAGGAGTTGATTGTATTGTAGTCAGCTATGGCTATAATCATGGTGAAGATATTCATGCGTGTAACCCACAGCAAGTGGTTGATAACTTAACTGAATTGTTGGCGTAAAACGCTTTAACGGAAAATAGAACAGAAGGGGACAGGAATGAGTCAGTGTGTGGTGTTTCGATGGCGACGCTTAGGTCAATATGCAGAACAATGGAAATTTATGCCCTAAACGCAATCGATAGAGAACATCATGACAACCCAAACACAATTTAATCAGTTAAAAAATACCGGTTACAACCTCATTCCTGTTTATCGCCAACGCCTTGCAGATACCGATACACCTTTATCGATTTTCGCGCGTCTTAAACAACATCAACAGGCCTATTTATTTGAATCGGTGGAAGGTGGTGAAAACTGGGCGCGCTATTCCATTATTGGGCTTGGTGAGTCGACCGTCTTTTCATGTAATGAAGGGCAACTTACGATTCAACATGCCAGTGGTCAGATTGAAAAGCAGCAGTGCAGTGATCCATTTCAATTTATCCGCGACTTTCAAGCGCAGTTTAAAGTGCCAAGCCAAGCCGATTTACCTGAGCTGCCGAGCTTTACTGGTGGGCTTGTGGGCTACTTTGGTTACGATGCAGTGCGTTACATCGAACCAAAGCTGAGCAACGTCCCTGAAGCCGATCCAGTGGGTTTACCTGACATTTGGATGATGCTGTCTAAAACCGTGATTGTGTTTGATAACCTCAAAGACACGTTATTCCTGATTGTACATGCCGATAGCAGTGATGCTGATGCTTATAGCAAGGCACAGGCGCAATTAGATGCACTTGAAGCCACTTTAGCTCAACCCGTGGTGTTGCAAGCCAAAGCACATACCCCACCGCAATTTGAATCACTGACGGGCAAAGACAATTTCTTGAGCTCAATTGAAAAGGTCAAAGACTACATTCGCGCAGGCGATGTGATGCAAGTGGTGCCAGGGCATCGTATGGTGTCAGATTTCGATGGTGAGCCTTTACAGGTCTATCGTGCACTGCGTCATCTGAATCCATCACCTTATTTGTTCTTGGTACAAGGGCAAACCTTAGAAAACAATACCCCATTCCATATTGTCGGTTCTTCACCTGAAATTTTGTCACGTTTAGAAAATGGGGTTGCGACGGTACGTCCACTTGCAGGCACACGACCACGTGGCAAAACCAAAGAAGAAGACTTGGCACTTGAAAAAGACTTGCTGTCGGACGAAAAAGAGATTGCTGAGCATTTAATGCTGATTGACTTAGGCCGAAATGACGTGGGTCGTGTATCCAAAGTAGGTAAAGTACAAGTGACTGATCAAATGGTGATCGAACGCTACTCGCATGTGATGCACATTGTCTCGAATGTACAAGGTGAAGTGCGTGATGATGTCGATGCATTGGATGTTTTTAAAGCAACGTTCCCTGCGGGCACACTTTCTGGTGCACCAAAAATTCGTGCCATGGAAATTATTGACGAAGTTGAGCCAGTAAAACGTGGAATTTTTGGTGGTGCTGTGGGTTATTTAGGCTGGCATGGCGAAATGGACATGTCGATTGCGATTCGAACCTGTGTCATTCGTGAAAATAAGGTCTATGTTCAGGCTGGAGCAGGGGTCGTTGCGGACTCAAATCCTGAA
The DNA here is from genome assembly GCA_963599285.1 of Bacteroidaceae bacterium. Classification (GTDB taxonomy): domain Bacteria; phylum Pseudomonadota; class Gammaproteobacteria; order Pseudomonadales; family Moraxellaceae; genus Acinetobacter. Next base: position 4,003 of record CAVBYE010000172.1, read on the forward strand.
TCTGAGTGGAAAGAAACCCAAATAAAAGCTCGCGCAGTGATCAAATCGGTTGAATTATCGTCAAATGCGTTAATTTTATAGGTTTTTTTCAATTTTTTTTAAAAAAGTGCTTGCATAGATTTTAAATTTTGCTAAACTGCTCATCGTTCCGAAGCGAAACGCACGAAACACTAAGAAAGAAACGCCGGCATAGCTCAGTTGGTAGAGCAACTGACTTGTAATCAGTAGGTCCACAGTTCGAATCCGTGTGCCGGCACCATCTTAGAGAGTTGAGTGGTTAAAGTAAAGAACGAACACTGATGTAAGTGTAAAATGGTGAGGTTCCCGAGCGGTCAAAGGGGGCGGACTGTAACTCCGCTACGAAAGTTTCGAAGGTTCGAATCCTTCCCTCACCACCAATTTTAAGACTTCACGAAGTGGATGTACCAACATAGTGCGGGAGTAGCTCAGTTGGTAGAGCGGCAGCCTTCCAAGCTGCATGTCGCGAGTTCGATCCTCGTCTCCCGCTCCATTGTGATGAAGTACAAAAATTTGCTCTTATAGCTCAGTGGTAGAGCACTCCCTTGGTAAGGGAGAGGTCTCGAGTTCAAATCTCGATAAGAGCTCCAGAT
>CAVBYE010000173.1:0-4602 GCA_963599285.1 Bacteroidaceae bacterium
AGTTTAATGGTGCGGGTGCTGTTACATGATTATTTGCCGCATCAAGTGATTGCCACCACGTTTACCCGTGCCGCAGCGGCAGAGCTAAAAACCCGTATTCGTAAGCGTCTGCAAGAAACACTGCACTTTTTACAGGGTTATCAAATCTTTAGTCCTACTGAAGTTTTGGCCAAAGCCACACTTGAAAAAGACATACTGTTTCAAAAAATTCTACAGGATTATTTTGACAAAATTGGCTATGCCTGTGAGCGCTTAAAGCTTGTGCTTGATCAATTGGATGAACTGTTTATTGGCACACTCGACAGTTTTAGTCAAAAGCTCTTAACTGAATTTTCTTTTGAAAGTGGCAAGATTGAACACGTCGCGATTAGTGATAACGCCAAGCTTTATACCCAGCAAATTATTCATGATGTATTACGTGAATGGATTCAGCTACAACCTCAAGCGGTGATTGATTATCTACTGTTAAATCAAAAGCTCAAATCTGTGGAGAGCTATGCGGCTGTGGTGGAAACCAGCCTCAATTTTGCCTCCGCTAAGCTGCAAAAGATTCAAGCGCCCGCGCTTGATTTAGCACAGTTTGAACAGGCAATTGACGCATTACTTGAGCTTGATCTTACAACGATTGAAACCTTACACGATTATTATGCCCCTGATGGTGCGCAGCATAGTTTTATTGGTAAAAAATGGCGCGATCATGCTGCCATGCAAGTATTGCTTACAGAAAAATTACCGCTCTTTTTAAATGCCTTAAAACTGCGCCGTGGCCAAGCCTTATTTGCACAAAATTTTGAATCGACCTTAAAAGGCATCACCGATTTAGCCACCAAAAAGGTGATGAATAAATGTAGTGCAGAGGTCTTGGCCGGCTTTGAGCAGAATCCAACGATTGTGGCTTTAGCCAAATTCTGTGCACAGCTCAAAGACTTACAGCTCAATTTAGACGGTTTAGATACTTATCTCAAATATCATCTAGCAAGTGAAGTGAAACGTCGTTTACCACAGCTTTTGCAACAAAAAGGCGAAACCACATTTTCGCAGCAAATGCGCAGTTTAAGTGACGCCTTGATGGGGGAGCAGGGGCAACGTTTTGCCCAATATGTGCATAGTCGCTATCCGTTAATTTTGGTGGATGAATTCCAAGACACCAACCAAGATCAAGACAATATGCTCAAGCAAATTTGGCGTAACCCCAAATGGTATAGCCAAGGCTGTATGATCATGGTGGGCGACCCCAAACAGGCCATTTATGGTTTCCGTGGTGGTGATATGCTCACCTATAGCAAGGCACGCCTTGATGTACTTGCTAAAAATGGTCGCCTATATAGCCTGAAATACAATCAGCGTTCGGTACGTGCGTTGGTTGAAGTGGTCGATGCACTGTTTCAGCAGCAAATGGATTTTGGCGAAGAGGTCATGTATAGCCCTGTAGAAGCGGGTGCGCGGCCACATCCAATTTGCTATGACCAACAAATCGCGAATCCTCAACCTTTGCGTTTCATTACTTTAGATGATGCTGACCAAGAACCCCTCCAAGTGGCATGGCAGATTCGTCAATTACTGAATTTAAGTGCGCAACAGCAATTACATTTTGGTGATTTGGCTGAGCAAAACTGGTTACAGCCTGATGATATTGCGGTGTTGTCACGTAACCATGATGGTTTAGATAAAGTCCAATATGAGCTTAATCGTTTAAGTATTCGCGTGAATCGTGCATCAAAACGCAGTGTGTTTGACAGTCTTGTGGCACAAGATGTCGGGGCAATTTTAACGGCTATTTTGCATCCCTTTGATGAAGCCAAAGTCAAACGTGCGCTCCTGAGTCGTCTCATTGGTTTAACCCTAAAAGATTTAACCGAATTGCACAGTCAGCCTGAAGGTCTAAGTCAATATATGAATGACTTTGAATATATTCGGGACATGTGGCTCAGCAAAGGCTTTTTAACTGCATGGCAATACACGCTAAATTTATTTGCGGTATGGGAAAATTTGGTGCGTTATCAACATCGTGATAACGAGCGCAGTGTGGTGAATTTACGTCATTTAACAGAAAGCCTGACCCAACACAGTGAAAGCTATCAAGGCGCACAGACCTTATATGCGTGGTACTTAAAACAGATTCAAGCACCGGGGCAACGCGATTGGGAAATGGAACGTAGCTTGAGCAATAGCGCAGGTGTGCAGCTGATGACCGTGCATCAGTCAAAAGGGCTTGAGTTTAAAATCGTCTTTTTGTTGGGTGCAAGTTCAGCAGGGCGTGAGATGAATAAGACCCTGAATTTCTCTACCCAAATGCTCACCAATCCTGAAACAGGGCAGCCTGAGCCACAGCGTATTGTTGCGGTAAACGATAAGCATTTGTTAGATGAGGCCGCGATTGCACAACATGATGCGCGCCTTGAAGCAGAGCAGCATCGTTTGTGGTATGTGGCATTGACGCGTGCCAGCCACCGTGTATATGCCATGCTCAGTGCCAAAGCTTTAGATAAACCACATGGTTTACTGTTTTGGAAAAATGCGGGAGATGGTTTTTCGCATCAGGGCTGTGTCGATGAGCCTTTGCTTTTAGAATGTCCGGATTTGATTCGTCCGCAGCAACAAATGCAGCACATTAATGTTGATGCACGACCATTGCCAAAACAACGTTTTTATCCACGTAGTAAAACCAGCTTTAGTGCCTTGTCACAGCATCTGAGTCGTAAACAAGCCATGGACGCACTCGCTGCACAGCGTGAACAAAATGACAGTGCAGGCGATGAGATTCATGTGGCCATTGCAGATCAACAGCTACAGCAGCCTTTATCTTGGATCAAACGTAATTTCCCAATGGGGACACTTGCGGGTAACTTCCTACATGAAATTTTTGAGCATATTGATTTTCAAGACAATAGTGATTGGGGCTTAGAGTTACATCGTCGTTTTAAAAATGGTTATCCGACCCTTTGGCAAGACTTACAGCAAAAATATGCCGCTGAGTTTGGCGCAGCGCAGGATGAGCAACTGTATGCCATGTTGGGTGAATGGCTAGAAGATGTACTCACTACGCCATTGTTTGATGCGTTTAGTTTAAGCCAACTGACACCTGAGCAGCATAGCGCAGAATTTCCATTTTACTTGTCCCTTGCCGACCGCGTGTTTGGTGTGCAACGGATAAGTGAATTATTCCGTGAATACGGCATTGAAATGCTAGCGCTTAATCATGCCAATTCAGCGCGTTATCTCACCGGTTCGATTGACCTTGTGTTTTATGATGGTCAGCGTTATCACATTGCCGATTATAAGAGTAACTTCTTGGGGCAAGATCAGGCTGATTACGCCAATCATAAGATTCAAGCCAATATGTCGGAAGCGAGTTATTGGTTGCAAGCAGGTTTGTATTTGGTGGCGCTGCATCGACATTTAAGTGTGCAATTGCATGATTACGATATGGCAAAGCATTTGGGTGGCGCGAGTTATCTGTACTTACGTGGCATGAATGGCGCAGCTCAGCAGGGTGTACATTACTTTAAACCTGAAGATGAATTTATTTTACGTTTAGATGCCTTGTTGGGGCGGATGCAGGGTGAAGATTAATGCAAAATCAAGCGTTAGATACGCCGTGGCTTGCAGCATGGAGCCAATATTTAGGCCGTGATTTATCTGTGCAAGGCCAAAGTTTAATGCAAGAAGTGATGCTTGCCATGCAAAGTGGACATAGTTGTGTCGAAGCCTTACCTGAACAAGTACAAACGCTGGGTGCTTTGGTCGCTGCTCCTGATCAGGTTGCACCCTTTATTTATGATCAACAGCATTTGTATTTGTACCGGTATTGGCAGCTTGAACAGAATTTGGCTGAGCAAGTATCACGTCTGCACAAGGCACAAGTGACGCCCTTTGCAGTAGATACATATCAAGATTTATTGGTTGATCCGCAGCAAAAAGCCGCACTTGAAGCGGTCGCACAGCAAGGCTTGACCATTATTACAGGTGGGCCGGGTACAGGAAAAACTTATACCTTGGCCCGTATTATTGCAGCGCTCAATCAAGCATTGCCTAATTTACGCATTGCTATGGCAGCCCCCACCGGTAAAGCAGCACAGCGCATGAAAGAAGCGCTACAGAATTCATTTAATGATGAAAAACTCAGTCATTTGATGACGGATGACTTAAAAAATCTGCATCCGGTCACGCTGCATCGCTTACTTGGTTTAGGTACACAGCAACAGCCTCGTTTTAATGCCAAGCAGCCTTTACCTTTTGATGTGATTGTGGTTGATGAAGCCTCGATGTTGGATTTACAACTGGCCAATATGCTGTTTAGTGCGGTGCAAAATGGTACACGCCTGATTTTGTTGGGTGATGCGCAGCAGCTCGCTTCTGTCGATGTGGGCGCAGTACTTGCAGATTTACAACACGTTGAGCACTTAGCACCAAATCGTGTTCATCTACACACCAGTCGTCGTTTTAAAGCAGGTGCATTAATTGGTGAGTTGGCGCAGTTTATTCAACAGCCTCACGATGCAGAAAGTGTTTTATCTGCGTTTGAACAGTTGATTCCAAGTGGCGAGCTAAAAGCCATTCAACTTAACGACGATATGGCGGATGTTGTCCAAGTTGAGTATT
>CAVBYE010000174.1:0-4586 GCA_963599285.1 Bacteroidaceae bacterium
AAACTTTTCCTTAGGCTTTACTTACCTGTCGCCTGTGGTGGGGGTCTATACCCTATTTGCCTTATGTATTGTGGCAGGTGGTCCACCGATGTTTTGGTCATACCTGCTGATTGGCCTTGGGCAACTGTTGGTGTGTTTAATCTTTGGTGAAATTGTGTCGCAATTCCCGATTTCAGGGGGTGCTTATCCGTGGGCACGTCGCTTAGTGGGTAAACGTTGGGCATGGATGACCGGTTGGGTCTATGCATGGGCGCTCTGTGCAACGATCGCGGGTGTATCTGTGGGTGCAGGCCCTTACTTAGCCTTAATGCTTGGTTATGATGTCAGTTCCAATGCCTTTATTTATATTGCATTAGGTTTGATTTTATTCTCAACGCTGCTGAATTTAGTGGGTACCAATGTGCTGGCACGTGTGGCCATGTTTGGCTTCTTGTGTGAATTAATTGGTGCAATTGCGGTGGGTGCATACTTACTGATTTTCGAGCGTCATCAACCGTTTAGCGTGCTGTTTAATACTTTTGATCTTAACATCAATGGCTCTTATTTACCGGCATTTTTAGCTGCATCTCTTGCAGGTTTATTCCAATACTACGGCTTTGAAGCGTGTGGTGACGTGGCAGAAGAAACCCCAAATCCGGGTAAACGTATTCCTAAAGCCATGCGTATGACCATTTATATTGGTGGTTCTGCGGCAATGTTTGCTTGTCTTGCGCTGATCCTTGCCATTCCAGATATGCAAAAAGTATTGTCCGGTCAAATTGCGGATCCTGTATCGCTGATTTTAGCCAATGCCTTTGGCCCTGTAGGCGCAAAATTAGTGATGGGTATTGTGCTGGTATCCTTTATTTCTTGTGTTCTAAGCTTACAAGCTGCAGCAAGCCGTTTGTTATTCGCTTATGCACGTGACGAAATGATTGTGGGCAGCAGCTTATTACAACGTTTATCTAAAAATCACGTGCCTTCATTTGCTTTAGTGGTAACAGGGATTATTCCTGCGGCAATTGTCTGTGTGGGTTTATTTATGGCCGATGCTGTTGCGACCATTGTTGCCTTTGCTGCGATTGGGATTTACATCACCTTCCAACTGATTGTTGTGGCTGCTTTAATTGCACGTGCCAAAGGTTGGCGTCCAAATGGTCAATTTAACTTGGGCAAATGGGGCTTAATCGTCAACATTGCAGCACTGATTTACGGTGTAAGTGCCATCATCAACATGGTATGGCCACGTAGTCCAGATGCGGCTTGGTACATCAACTACTCAATGTTCTTAACCACCGCTGTGGTATTGGGCGTAGGCTTCTTATACATGCTGCTTGCTAAACCGTATGACAAAGGCAATAGCCCATTTGGCGATGCATGGACATTCTCAAAACCAAAACAACCTGAAAACAAAACGCCAGATGCAGAACCTGTGATCTTGGCCAAAGAATCTAACTCTTCAATTTAAACAATCATAAAAAACCAAAGGAAATAACAACATGCAAACTGAACTGAATACTGCATTTGAACTTGAACAAGATCGTGAACAAAACGCGACATATCAACCTGAAAACCTATCACATAAACTCTTGATTAATGGTCAATTGGTCGAAGGTCAAGGTCGTCATTTGGCGGTGGTCAATCCAGCTTTAGGCACAACTGTGTTAAATATTGCTGAAGCAAGCCTTGAGCAGATCAATAGCGCGATTGATGCAGCAGCGGTTGCTTTTGATACATGGTCACAAACGTCACCGAAAGACCGTGCCGCATGTTTACTCAAAGTGGCTGACGTACTTGAAGCCAATGCTGAAGAGTTTGCCCGTTTAGAATCAAAAAACTGTGGTAAACCGTATAGCGCAGTCTTGAATGACGAAATTCCTGCGGTGGCCGATGTATTCCGTTTCTTTGCAGGTGCAAGCCGTTGTCTACAAGGTTCAGCTGCGGGTGAATATTTAGAAGGTCATACCTCAATGATCCGTCGTGATCCACTCGGTGTGATTGCATCCATTGCGCCATGGAACTATCCACTGATGATGGTGGCATGGAAACTTGCCCCTGCACTTGCCGCAGGTAACACTGTGGTACTGAAACCCTCTGAAGAAACACCATTAACAGCACTACGTTTAGCTGAATTTTTAAATGAAATTTTCCCAGCCGGCGTTGTAAACGTGTTGTTTGGTAGCGGTGCGAATGTCGGTGAGCCATTGGTGACGCATCCAAAAATTGCGATGGTGTCATTAACTGGTTCTGTAGCAACAGGTAGCCGTATTATTGCCAATACTGCGGATTCTGTGAAAAAAATGCATATGGAATTAGGCGGTAAAGCACCGGTACTGATTTTTAACGATGCCGATATTGATGAAGTGGTCGATGGTATTCGTACCTTTGGTTTCTATAATGCTGGTCAAGACTGTACCGCAGCGTGCCGTATCTATGCGCAAAAAGACATTTACGCCAAATTTGTCGAGAAACTTGGTCAAGCAGTCAGCACAATTCAATATGGCGAGCAAGATGATCCAAATACAGAACTTGGTCCAGTCATCACTGCACGTCATTTAGAACGCGTGGTTGGTTTTGTTGAGCGTGCTAAGCAACAACCGCACATTCAAGTGGTAACAGGTGGTCAACGTGCCGACCGTGCGGGTTTCTTCTTTGAACCAACGGTGCTTGCAGGCGCACGTCAAGACGACGAAATTGTACAAAATGAAGTCTTTGGCCCAGTGGTGACCGTGACTGAATTTGAAGATGAAGCACAAGCCTTAGCCTTTGCCAATGATTCAAAATACGGTTTAGCATCATCGGTGTGGACAGCTGATATTGGCCGTGCGCATCGTTTAGCTGCGCGTTTACAGTATGGTTGTACATGGGTCAACACCCACTTTATGCTGACGAGCGAAATGCCACACGGCGGTATGAAACACTCAGGTTATGGCAATGATATGTCAATTTACGCTTTAGAAGATTACACCGTGATCCGTCACGTGATGGTGAAACACTAAGGAGCGTCAATGCAGGATTATCTTTTGAGTCTGTGGCAAGTGCTGTTAAGCACTTGGGCAGAACAAGCCAGAGCCAGTTCGGGCTACGCAGAATAAAAAAAGCCGGTGCAATGCACCGGCTTTTTTTTAGTTTAAAGCATTCACTTAAACTGTTTCTAAAGCAGCATTTAATGTTGCGCTTGGACGCATCACTGCATTTACTTTAGCTGTATCAATCGCGTAGTAACCACCGATGTCTACAGATTTGCCTTGAACTTCAGCAAGCTCAGCAACGATTTTCTCTTCATTTGCAGCTAAAGTCTCTGCAAGTGGAGCGAACTGTGCTTTAAGCTCAGCGTCTTGATCTTGGTTCGCAAGTTCTTCAGCCCAGAATTTCGCTAGGTAGAAGTGGCTGCCACGGTTGTCAAGTTCGCCAGTACGACGTGATGGAGACTTGTCGTTGTCTAACAATTTGCCAGTTGCAGCATCAAGTGTCTTCGCAAGAAGTTTCGCTTTCGCGTTGTCTTCTTTAATGCCAAGCTCTTCTAAAGATACAGCAAGTGCCAAGAACTCACCTAAAGAATCCCAACGTAAGTGGTTTTCTTCAACAAGTTGTTGTACGTGTTTAGGCGCAGAACCACCAGCACCAGTTTCGTACATACCACCGCCCGCCATTAACGGAACGATAGACAACATTTTCGCAGAAGTACCCAATTCCATGATTGGGAACAAGTCTGTTAGGTAGTCACGTAGGATGTTACCTGTTACAGAAATGGTATCTAGACCACGAGCAACACGCTCAAGTGTGTAACGCATTGCACGTACTTGAGACATGATTTGGATGTCTAGACCTTCAGTGTTGTGATCTTTCAAGTATTTTTCAACTTTCTTGATCACTTCGTTTTCGTGTGGACGGTACGGGTCTAACCAGAAGATTGCTGGCATACCAGAGTTACGTGCACGTGTTACTGCAAGTTTAACCCAATCTTGAATCGGTGCGTCTTTCACCTGACACATACGCCAGATATCGCCCGCTTCAACATTTTGTGACATCAATACTTCGCCAGTTTCGATATCAGTGATGTTTGCAACACCCGCTGCAGAAACTTCGAAGGTCTTGTCGTGTGAACCGTATTCTTCAGCTTTTTGCGCCATTAAACCAACGTTCGGTACAGTACCCATAGTACGTGGGTCGAAGTTACCGTTCCACTTACAGAAGTTGATCATTTCTTGGTAAATACGCGCGAATGTAGATTCAGGCATTACTGCTTTACAGTCGTAAGGTTTGCCGTCAGCGCCCCACATTTTACCGCCACCACGGATCATTGCAGGCATAGAAGCATCTACAATCACGTCGTTTGGAGAGTGGAAGTTAGTGATGCCTTTTGCAGAATCAACCATTGCTAAAGCAGGACGGTGTTCTTGACAAGCGTGTAAATCAGCAATGATTTCTTCACGTACAGACGTCGGTAAAGTTTCGATCTTCTCGTAAAGACCAGACATACCGTTGTTTACGTTAATGCCTAACTCATCAAACAATTTAGCGTGTTTTTCAAACGCTTCTTTGTAGTAAATTTTCACACAGTGACCGAATACGATCGGGTGTGAAACTTTCATCATGGTTGCTTT
>CAVBYE010000175.1:0-4571 GCA_963599285.1 Bacteroidaceae bacterium
ATACTAAGCCTTGATACGTCGGCAAGAGTTGCTTGGTGGCATCTATGCCAATCAAGGGTAAATTCAACCACTGTTCACCATATTGCAGCGTATGATGAAGATGGCCCACTTTAAGTGCCAATCCTTGTTTATGAAATTGTTGCGGTTGACTTTGCGTTTCGCTATCAAATGCATAGGTACCATCTGAACTGTTGTGCGAAGGCCCTAAGCGATGCGCATATTGAAATGAGGGTAGAAGACTAAGCTGTAGATTGTGCCATCTCTTAGATAAATCACCACGATAGATGATGCCCTGACTCCAACTTCCCGTGTCTTGTGCATGCTTAAAGTTCTTATCGTCATACACATTTTTGAGTTGTACATCATGTTGGAATTGCCAATCCCGCTCTGCATATGCCGTCGAACTGATGAAAAGGAATAAGATTATTTTTTTCATGAGTTAGCCCTTCATCAACGCTGTGGTTTGAAGGTGCTGGCCCTGCTCTTCTGACTTTAGCGTCATTAAAGCAAACATGGCAACAATGAAAAATAAGCTTGCAAATATAAACAGTGACTTCGGCATCCAACCGGCATCTAAGAGCAGCCCAGCGACAATCGGAGATAACATACTGCCAATACGTCCAATCCCAATAGCTAAACCTACGCCAGTGGCTCTGTTATATGGACTGTAAATTTGCGGTGCAACCACCTGTATACCCGCTTTAGACCCTACCCCAAATACGCCTACCACTAGACCAACCAGTAATGCCATCTTGTAATCATTTAAGCTAAAAGCAAAAAACAGGGTCAAAAGTGCAGTAAGCACCATGAAAATCACTTGTAAGCTTTTGATTTTGTATTTAGTTCCTAAAAAACCAAATAATAAGGTACCCATGACTGCACCTAAATTAATCAATACACCTGCGCTCATGCCTTCAGTATTAGACATGCCATTGTTAGCTAAAATTTTGGGTGTCCAAGTTAAAATATAGTAAAAGCCAAACATCATACAAAACATAGCAATCCACAATAAAACAGTGGACTTAGCGTATTCTGCAGTGAAAATCGATCTTACATTGCTTTGTTTTTTCGTCTTGGCTGAGGCTGTAATTTCAGAGAGATGCTTTAAGTTGAATTTTTTTTCAAGTGCTTGAATTTTCTTAAGCTGAGAAGGCGTCTGATGCTGTAATAAATAATACAGCGATTCTGGCAGCCATAATGTGGCGATCACAGCGACAATCAGTGTTGCCATCCCCCCAACCAAAAAGACAGAGTGCCAACCGTATTTTTGATCTAAAAATATCGCGAGTAGCCCACCCAATGTGGCACCTAGCGCATAGCCTGTTGATAACAAGCATACCGTCAGACTTCTCCATTTTTTGGAGCTGTATTCACTGGTCAGTACATTACAATTTCCCAATACTCCGCCCACAGCAACACCTGTGAGAAATCTTAAACTGCCTAATTGCAGCGCATGATGTGTAAATGCACTGGCCATCATCGTCAATGCAGCAAGATAGAGTGAAAACATCATAATCTTCTTACGACCGTATCGATCGCCAAGCGGGGCAATAAAAAATGAGCCAACCGCTGCCCCAATTAAGCCACTACTGATTAAGCTTCCAATTTCAGCGCCATTCATTCCCCAATCTTTTGATATGGAATGCGCTGTAAATGCCATAACCAAGATATCAAAACCATCGATGATAAAGATCAGTACACAGATACTGACCGCAAGCCATCTATATAGCCCCATTTTCCGATGATCAAAATCATTTTTAAAGTCATCTATTGTTTTCATGTACGCGTCCTACGTTTTTTTATTGATCTCCTCCACGTTAGACCAAGCGTCAATATATCTATATAGCATTGATAAGATAGCTGTTTTTCATTTTATAGATATCATTTTTAAGCACAAAAAAGCCTGCATCCGCAGGCTAAAAAACTCAACATAGATTACAAATAGGTTGAACTGATGTGCTCAAAACCTTTGGCCAAAAGAATACTTCTGTCTTGCATAGAATCCCCCTCAATTTCCATCCGTCCAATTTCTCCTGAGGTCTCCACTACAAATTTGGCACGCGCTAAACGCTTTTGCATGAATTGTTCAAATACAGTGGCCAAATCATCACCATATTGATCAAGTAATTGTGCGAGCACAATCGCATCTTCTACCGCCAAACCAGCACCTGAACCTAAATGTGGGGTTGTGGCATGTACTGCATCCCCAATTAAAATCGCAGCACCTCGATACCAATCATCATCGACCATCACGCGTTCAAGTGGACGATAGATAATCGGCGTATTGGCATCAATGGAATCAATATAGGGTTTGAGTACAGGTTCAAATTCTTGTAGCAATTTTTTCGCGGTTGCAGCCAGTGTCTCTGGTTCACGCCAGAGCTGCTCTTTGGGTACACATTCCATCATATACATATACATCTGCGTTGGACTACATGGGTTAAAGCCCACTTTCATCCGTTCAGACTGGAACATACGGCCACGTACCATATCTGCTGGACGATCAAACTGCACTCTCCAACAGGCTTGACCTGTATATTCTGGGCTTTTTTGTTCGGGCATCAATAATTGACGTAATGTCGAAAATACACCATCAGCACCAATCACAAGGTCATAATGTTGTTGGCGTCCACTTTCAAATTCAACGAAATTGCCGTCGTTCAGGCAAGTACGAATGTGTTTAATGCTATCACCTAAAAAAACGGGGATATCTAAGGCTCGAACTTTACTGGATAAGATGTCATGCAATACTGGACGTAAGATCGCGCCTTCTGATGGAAAGTCTTCAGCAATCATCCTTTTAGAGAGTACTGTTCTGATAAACTGGCCATCTTTATCATAAATATCAACACCATCGTGAACAAATCCCTGTGCTGAAATCTCTTCTTGTAGACCTAAATCACATAATGCCCGTAAGGTCAGCACAGATAAGGTCAAACCTGTACCCAATGCACGCCAATCTTGAGATTTTTCCACCAGCTCAACTTGATGCTGAGATTGTTTAAGCTTAATGGCTGCTGCCATACCACCAATGCCACCACCGAGCACTAAAATTTTCATATTTATATCCCTATTTGATATTTTAGTTATTTGATTGTTGCGGATTAAACCATCAATTTATTGGGTTAAAACGGCTCTATTGAGTAGTCCTTGATCTGCAACAATGGTTTGTCCTGTCATGACTTTATTGTGCTTTGACGCTAGAAAAGCATATAAGGCACCATAATCTTCCGCTTCGGGGAGCTGCTGTAATAAGCTGATCGACTGGAACAGTTGCACAAATTGATCCTTAGGAATATCGGATTGTTTTTGGTTATCTAGATTTAAAGCTTTGGGACCTTTCAACTGACTATTACCTATAGCAGCAGGTGCAACACCGTTGACTCGAATATCTGGTGCGAATTCGAATGCTAATTGTTGAATTAAACTTTTAATCGCACCTTTGGTCGCAGTATAGACCGCGCCCCCACCATCAGCGGCATAGGCTGCTGTAGAAGTCGTGAATACGAGTGCTCCTTGACTTGATTTAAGCACATCAGCAAATATGTGCGCTGTAAGTAAATAGCCTTTCACATTGACTGAAAATAACTCATCAAACAACGCATCTAGATTCCCAACTGACATCTCTTTTAAACCCACATTGCCATCAAAAATTCCTTGGGCCCCAATGATTGCATCTAAGCGGCCATATTTGTCGAGGATCTGTGCTTTACATGCTTGTAAATCCGTCACTTTTGTAACATCGCAGCTCAACAGTAAATCTTGCTCAGTAAAGAATTCTTGATTATGTTGGATTTTTTCTTCAGAAATATCCGTCACGATTAGGGTTGCACCTTGTTGTTTACAGTATTTTGCAATCCCTAGCCCCAAACCAGAGCCTGCGCCTGTAACTAAGACAATATGATCTTGTAGCAATGACATGTGTTTTCCTCATCTCTATGATTAAGATGACCCAAATTATGAATTAGAATTCCACCGGTAACTGTGCAGGCTTAGGTTTATCTTTGGTATATAAAGGCACCGAAATATTGAGTGCAAAACGACCATCATTACTGACTGCATTTTTTGTTTCTAAGTCTTTTGACCAGCTTAAGCCAACAAATAAACCACGCCCAAAGTCTTTTAATACCTGCACGCCTAAACCCATTTGTCGTGCCTTATCATTGGTGTGGCCGTAATATGCAGTACCATTATTTTTATCGGCAGTGACCTGTTCACGTATATATCCAATGGGGCCAATCTGTAAGCCTGGATGAATATTGTCTAATTTTTTGAGCACCGTAGCATCAAAATAGAGTTCATCACCTGACTCATATTTGGTTTTATCATTTTCAAAATTATAAAAATAATAGGACTCTAGCGATACGCTCCAATTTGGACTCAACATGCTGTAGCCAACACGTGGATTTAATGACCAATATTCACCGCTGGTATTGGTTCCACCTAACTTCCAAGAACCTGTGGTTGTAATCGCACCTAAACCTGCACTTACAAACTGTCCGGGTGCTACGGTCCAGGCCAAGTCGGCAAAATGCACATCAATATTGGCAATATCAGTATTAGAATGTGTA
>CAVBYE010000176.1:0-4566 GCA_963599285.1 Bacteroidaceae bacterium
AAGACTGCATCCCACTTTTGCATGACAGCATCAATATGATATTGCTGCACATCGATATACGCTTGGTCTGCTAAAGACTGTGCTAACGCTGGGTCTACTAATAATTGTTCTAACTGTTCAGCAAATGCTGTAAGGTTACCCTCTTCAACCAAAATTCCCGTTTTTTGATGCTGTAAAATATTACGCGGACCTGTTGGGCAGTCATAAGCAATAATGGCCATCTGGGTTTGCATCGCTTCGAGCAGCACCATTGGGAAACATTCTGTAAAGGAGCTCATGGCATAAATGCGGCTATTTAGCATCTTGTCCACAATCTGATTGGTTGATGGGTAGATTTTGGTGTTTTGGCCAACGCCTTGAGTATCAATTAGCTGCTGTAACTGTGCCACATAATCTCGCTCACCATCCCCATAAATTTCGAGTGTCCATTCTGGATAGCGTTTTGCTAATGTTGCCCAGCTTTCAATTAAACGTTCAAAGCCTTTTAAAGCCACAATGCGTCCTGCGGCAATAATTTTCTTCTCCCGCTCAGCCAATGGATGCACCGGGGCATCAATTTGCATGGTGGGATTGGGAATCACGGCGTAATGTGGTTGCTGAGATAAACGTGCTTCTTCAGGACTTAAAAAGACATGAGTATGATAAAACTGAGCACAATAATCTTTTAAACGATTCACCCAACCTTGCCCGGCACTAAAGCTTGAATGATATTCCTTCACGCAATAGCTCTGTTTACGTAAAAACGGAAGGAAATAAAACTCGTAGCTATAGTTGACGACCACAATCACATCGGGTTGAATTTGACGAATAGCGGCTTTCAGTTTAAAGAAATATTGAGATGCCAACACCAAATTTGACGATGCAAACAATGAAATATTCTTATTAAATTTTCCATCTAAATCATGATGAACCATCTGTTCATCATAATGAAAATAACTCGGGCGCTGCTCATTTTCATTGGTGATCAAATGAACGTCATAGCCCTTTTTAATCCATTGATGAATACGCAGAGAAAGGACACGCTCAATCCCCCCGCTTTTATAGATTTGATCAGCAATGACACAAATACGCATAATATATTTTCACATTTCCACTGCAAATTTAGTGGTGAAGTTGAGAGAACAGCTGCTGCCATTGATCGCCAATATGATCCACCAAATAGCGCTGACTCGTATGTTTGGCCTGCCGTCCCATCTGCTGACGTTGAGCTGTAGACAGCGCAAGCATAGTTTGAATTTTTTCTGCTAAATCATCAGGATCTTGGGCTTTGGCTAAAAAACCATTCTGTTGATCATCAATGATATAGCGGGGTCCATTCGGACAATCGAAGGCGACACACGGTACGCCATAAGCCATGGCTTCAATCAGTACCATGCCAAAGCCTTCCGTTCTTGACGGTAAAATCAAAAAGTCGGCTTGTGCATAAGCTTGATCAATATGCTGACTTTCGCCTTTAAAGTGCAGTTGATCGAGTGAGACGCCAAGCTGTAGTGCCTGTGCCCGTAATTGACTTTGATCACCACGACCATAAATATCGACTTGCCACGGCACATGCTGAATTTTAGCCAAAGCCTCAATCAACAAATCATAGCCTTTGTTATGGCTCAAACTTCCCACACAAATCGCACGCTGCGCACTGAGCGGACTCGATTGTTGTGGAATCTGAGTCAACGGATTAGCAATGACATGAATATTGGCTTGATTACCCCAATCTTGTTGACAACTTGGGGTCAACACCACAAAGGCATCATATAAACGCACAGCTTTACGCATCAGCTTTTGTACAGCCACAGGCGTGTTATTAAAGCCCAATGAAGCATGACGTTCATACACCAATTTGGCTTTAGTTTTCAGCCATAAGGGTACAAATAAACCTTTCACGCCATCATCACAAACAAAAATAATGTCAGGTTGATAGTCCTGCACAGCACGTGCCACGGCTTTCATATACAGCACATAACGAGACAGCTTATTGGCTGCCCCGAGTTCAATATCGTAGAACTGAATCTGTGGATGAAAATCGAAAAATGGCGTTTGCCCTTGTTCGTTTAAACGAATAATCGCGACATCATGCTGCTGTTCGTCAATGAAATGGCGGGTTTTAATACATAAAACCCGTTCCAAGCCACCGCCACCGCAAATACCGTTAGTGAGATACAGCAGCTTCATGAATAAATTCTCGACAACGTTTTTTCATTGCTTCGGCATAAGGGACGTGGGCATTGGTGTTCTGGATACTAAAGTCCAGACCAATTTTGCCGTTTAAACCAAAGTTATTGGTGACTTTTTTAGTTTTACGTTCGATATCAATGCGGTTAAATAGATTCGCTAAACCATCTAAACGACATGAATCCACGAAGCTGTCAAAACCATTGATATAAATGACAGGTGTGCCTAAAGCCAAACATGGCAATGCACAGTGAATACGCGAGGTAATAACCAATTTGGCACGGGCATACTTATGTAGTAAGTCTTCAGCCATGGCAAATTTTTGCTCTTCGGTATAGGTACGTGCCGGCAACTCTTGCTCAACATAATGTGCTTTGGCCAAGAACTCTTCGGTAAAGATCTGCTGCATGAACTGATCTTTAACATGCATATTGAAGATTTCACCATTACGCACTGAACGTAATACCGAACGTACATCATAGAAAATACGTTGTTTATTTGGGAAACCATACAGTGGATCAACGATATAAATATCATCGCCACGCTCACTGTCATCCACTTTGTAGCTGTCTAAGGTCAGTGTCATACAACCAGAGAAATAGGCGTCAATCCCTTTGGCTTTGAGCTGTTCCACAGTGAAGTGATCACGACAACCCACCGGCTGATTTTGCTTGAGGAAATGAATCCCTTTAGCGCTGAGCATATTGGGTGCAGCGGTATTGTTAATATGGAATGAGACCAAAAGCGGATGAATTTGCTCAACAGGCACCCAGTTCGTGGTGTTATGCGTAAACCAGCCATTCATAATCAGCTGAATATCATCACCTTGATATTCAGCAAGTTTTTCACGGTTAATAAAGTGATCTACCTTAGGTAAAAACTGTTTTGCTGCGAGACTTTGAATATAGTCGCCAACATTAAACGTGCGCTGGTTTTCATCATAAATCATCAAACCATGTTTCATCGCATTGAACCTCTAATTTTTAAATAAACCTTAAATGCATTTGGGAATGTCCCAATAATTTTTCTTTTAAACTTGTCAGTAAAAGATGTACGTTGCACAATTTCCAGCGCTAAACCTTGTGCAAGTTTCTGCTCAAGTTGTTGTTTGCTATGTGGATGACCATCAAATTGGTAGATATCACCCTGTAATTGCAATTTATGATAGGTTTTTTCCCAATCGTAACGAATGCCTTTGGTGGCAAAGCCATCTTGAACAATTTTTTCGACATCATCATACAGTTTTGGCCCGACCTTGAAACCATAATCGTTCGGATTAGCCCCAAATACTGTAATCGCTAGCATGGTGCGATAACATTTCTCACATTCACTACAGTTTAGACCATGGTTAAACTCGGAATAACAGACACGTAAGTTAAGATTATGCGGCAGCTGTTGGGCATTTTTTACAATGAGCTCAACTTTATCAATACGGGTCAGATCAAAACCGTCATGATGCACCAAGGTGTCGGCCCAACGGGTATTTTGGTCGATCTCCGGCATTGAGCCCCAGAACATTCTGAAATTCACATTATGGGTCGCTGCAATACTTAAATTGCCATAGCCCAAAACATATGCGAGTGGTGCTGCTGAACAGGTTAAGCTTAAACCATGCTGTACTTTACCCCACCAACCACCGCCGGCAACCAATTCTGTCACATGGTAGCTGTAGAAGTTACGACAGTTCATTTCAATATAGTGTTTCGGATTCTTGTCGAGAATCTGCTCTGACTCCATACTGTCGAGTGCAGTTTGCCACTGTTTGTGGTCATCCAAGGGAATGTCTGCACCACGCACTAAGACGAGATCAAGTGGTTTATGGAAGTTTCTGAAGTAAGTCGCATACGCATCTACCCCACCACTAAACAACATGGCATCAGTTTTGTGCTCACTCTGATTGGTCACCAAGCGTTCAGCCACAATCTCTGATTTTTGCTGACTGATCTGTGGAAACTCTTTAGCAAAAATAGCTTTAACGTGTTGCATACCTGCGTGGAACTTGTCATCAATTTCATTGACCACAATATCAAAGCCAAGCATCCACGAAATGGGCAATAAATTGGCCACAAATGGAATCACCAAAATACTTTCAGGTACATCCGCAACGCTAACGTCATAGCGCGCAAAAAAGTCGTCTTTAAAATATTTTTTCAGTTCTTTTGGAATGTCATAGTCGTATTTAATTTTATGACCGGCTTCTTCTAGACTGATACTGTTAATTTTTATACTGGTCATTTATTTACCTCTAATTCTCTTCACAAATACGCGCTCTTCATTTGAAATTCCCCACTTATACATCAGTGCAACATACAACATAGAAATCAATGCTGCCTTGCAGGCAAAAATAAGCCAAGAATCACCTTGCACATTTTCAGCAATCGCATACCCAATTACAAC
>CAVBYE010000177.1:0-4562 GCA_963599285.1 Bacteroidaceae bacterium
GGTTAAACACATGGTGCCTGTCCAGCGTCCCTCTAAAAGTGGAATCAAAAACTTTTGCTTTTGCTCTTCACTGCCATGATGTTCTAAAGTCCGCATTGCACCATGGGCTAAGCCTGGATACATACCCCATGACCAATTTGTGGCGGTAATCATTTCTGACATCGCAATACGCAATAAGGTCGGAAAACCTTGTCCACCATAATGTTCATCACCCGTTAAGGACGGAAATCCTAATGCCACATATTGTTCATAGGCAGCCTTAAAGCCTGTCGGGGTGGTGACTGTGCCATTTTCAAGGCGACAACCCTGCTGATCCCCGATTGCATCTAAGGGTAATAATTCATTTTGGCAAAAATCTGCAGCCACTTGTAAATATTGCGCAAATAGCTCTGCTGAGACTTTGTCTTGGTATTTCGGTAAATCATGATATAGCTGCTCAATGTTCAAAACATCATTGAGTACAAACTGCATATCTTTTAAAGGGGCTTGATAAGGGCGCATCGCAAAATCCTTTGGCGTTGTGTCAATTTATTTTTTATTTTGTTTCGTATAACGAAATTTAATTCTAAAAATACTATAGTGTTTGTATAGAAAAAAATCTAGCCATTTAGCTGATCTGTGTGCAGATTTTTTATACTTTTTTAAACACCTTGATCTATCTGCATCCCTCGCTTGAGTTTATCCTCCTGGGCTACAAGCAAAAATTTTCGCTTAACGCCATCAGCACTTGATCTACACATCCAAGATGATGCAGCCTGTTAGTAGCCTCTGACGATATTCACCTCATGCAATAAGGTTTGTCCACGTTGCAAACGCAAATCATTGGCAATAATTTGCTCAACTACAGCAGACATCGGTGCATGTGAGGCTATATGCGGGGTAATAAAAATTTTCTCATGTTGCCAATAGGGATGCTGAGGAGCTAAAGGTTCATGCTCAAATACATCTAAAATGGCGCCACAAAGCTGCCCGCTCTCTAGTGCAGCCAGCAGCTCATCTTCAACCAAATGCTGACCGCGCCCACAATGAATCAGTGCAGCACCTTTTTTGAGTTGTTGAAACAGCTGATGATTCAACATGGCCTGTGTGGCCGCCGTGAGTGGCAATAAATTAATTAAAATATCACACGCAGATAGAAATTCTGCCTGCTCTTCTAATCCAGCAAAGCTCTCGACGTTTAGAATATTTTTAGGTGAACTTGACCAGCCACGTACCTGATAGCCTAAATTGGCTAAGCCTTGTGCAACAAAAGCACCCATATGACCAAGTCCCATCACCCCGATACACAGCTCTTGTCGCTCCCGCTGACGTAACTGCTGCCATATCTGCTGCTGTGCTTGTGCCAAGTAGCGATCAAAGCTGCGTTGAAAATACAGTACTCCCCACAGTACATAATCGAGCATACCGTGTTGGTGCACCTGATCCAACACGCGGCAAACTCGATAATGTGGCGCCAATTGCGCTAAGCTTAAATGCTCCACGCCTGCAGCAATAGAATGCAATAACTTCAGATTTGGCAGCTGATCCAATTGATCCTGCGCAGGAAACCAACATGCTGCTGTATAGGCCTGATGTGACTCAGGCGTACCGGGCGTAGTGATCGCAATTTCAGGCGCATAGTTTTGAAAAACTTTAATTAAAATCTTTTCGACTTCGGGTTGGGAGCTCGCAATCACAATCATTGACAATACGCCTCCTGTTGCGCTGCAATCAGCGACAATGCCGCCTGCCAAGCACGGTTTAAAATCGGCTCAAGCAGCGGACTCGCAAATTGTTGTGCCGTTTTTTCACAGATTTCAGCGGTTGGATAATACAGTTCACTGCCGCCACTGAGCGCTTTGATCTGAGCCTGACAAGCGCGCTCTAAAAAATAAATCTCGTGAAATGCCCGCGCAACAGATTCGCCTAGCGCCAATAAGCCATGATTGCGTAAAATCATCGCACGTTTAGTGCCCAAATCTGCCACCAAGCGTTCACGTTCATCCGTTGATAAAGCAATCCCTTCATAGTGGTGATAGGCCAACTGCCCATAAAATTTCAACGCATGCTGTGAAATCGGCAATAGACCTTGCTGTTGTGCAGATACCGCAATGCCATCAGCCGTATGGGTATGAATGACACAATCAATTTCAGGGCGGGCATGATGCACCGCAGAATGAATCACGAAACCGGCTTGATTGACCGGCTTGTCCTGTTCATAAGCTGCAATAATGTTGCCCTCATGATCAATTTTAACTAAGCTAGATGCGGTCATGTTGTCAAATGCCACCCCATATTGATTAATTAAAAAATGTTCAGGCTGATCAGGGAGTCGCAAACTAATATGCGTGTCAATTAAATCGGTCATTTTATAATAGGCAATGACGCGATATAAAGCTGCTAAGTCACAGCGTGCTTGCCATTCTATCGCGCTGACATGATGTTTTATGGTCATGGTGTCGTCCTTGACGCTGATTATTATTGTGATTTATGTTATAGCATATTTTGAATAAAGCAGAATAAAATTCCACAAAGCGAAATAAAAATAAGGACAAGAGTATGGATACACGCAATATGACGGGCCTTGAATATTTAACGGCCATTCAACAAGGGAAAATCCCCGGCTCTGCGATGGCAGAAATTATCCCGATGCGTTTGAGTGTGGTAAAGCCCAATTATATTGAATATGAAGTGACCCCAGATGAGCGGCATTTGAATTTACAAAATGGTATTCATGGCGGGTTTTGTGCCACAGTCCTAGACAGTGCCACAGGCGCTGCAGTCCATACCACTGTGGGTAAGGGCGTTAAGTTTTCCACCATTGATCTCAACGTCAAAATGCTCAAAGGCATGCAAAGTGGCCAAACGTATACCGCCATTGGCGAAGTGATTCGTACGGGACGTAATGTACTCACCTCAGAAGGCCGCATTATTGATGCTGAGGGTAAAATTTATGCCTATGGCTCGGCCACACTCTTAATTGTCTCTCCATCACAGGAATAAGCATCAGGCCCTGAGCAATCAAGGCCTTGTTTTAACTCATATGTAATGCTTCTTGAATATTGTGCACCATATGAATCAGGCGTGGACCAATTTCATTTTCCAACTTTTCTTGGCTGAGCAAATAACTCGGTGCACCGCAGTTAAACACCAACAAGCCATGTTTTGAATGCACTAGAGGTACCGCCACCGAATTAACATCTTTATGCCATTCGCCAATCGATAAGCAATAACCATAATCTTGATAATCACGCAAACTGCGTTCCAAATTACGTTTAATTTGCGGCCAATCCTCACCATGGCGTTTGGCCAGTGCATCCATTAAAAAGTTACGCTCACTTTGCTCCATCGCTGCAAGACAGGCACGCCCCATTGCACTTGAATGTAGTGGTAGGGTCGAACCAATCGGACGGCGCATGGTTAAAGTCCAATCATGTTGTACCACATCCAAGTACATCATATTTAAGCGGTCACGCGTGGCCATGGCCACCGGGGCTTGAGCATATTCGGCCATGGCTTCCATAAATGGATGGGCATGCACACGTGCGGAAATATTGGATAATGCCGCATAACCTAAGGCCAAGACCCCGATATCTAAGGTGTATTTGGTCGAATTATTGAGCTGCTTTAAATAACCCAATGACACTAAGGTATTGGTAATACGGGCGATCGTGGGTTTGGGTAGACCTGTCATATTCGACAGTTCAAGATTCCCTAGCACCTGATTCGTTGCCGAAAAGCAACGCAAAATTTCTAAGCCACGCGCAAGCGATGCAATAAATTGCGGATTATTTTCGCGGTGGATATGAGAAATGGGATCTAGGCGAATCTCATCAAGATTAATTTTTTTTGTGGGTTCTTGTGCGTCAGTATGCATTGATGATTCACCTAAATAAAGTTATGCCGCTGAAAAGAATAACATTTTATTTCGTCATTCAAAATATGTGCTATAGAAAACGAAATTCTATAGCACCTTTGGCTTTAAGCAGCTTGGTTTTCAATCACCATCGCTAAACCTTGACCGAGGCCAATACACAGACTCACCACCGCATATTTTTTACCTGTACGCTGTAAATGGCGTGCGGTTGTCAGGGCTAAACGCGCACCAGAGCAGCCTAAAGGATGCCCCACGGCAATGGCACCGCCATTTGGATTAACGCGCGGATCATCTAGCTCGACATCTAAGCCTTTTAAGCAGGATAAAACCTGTGAAGCAAAGGCTTCATTAATTTCAATGACATCCATGTCATCAAGGCTTAAATTGGCACGTTGCACCGCTTTTTTAATCGCATCAACAGGGCCTGCACCCATAATACGCGGTTCGATACCTGCAGCTGCGGCAGAAATAATTTTGGCTAAGGGTTTTAAACCATATTTATGTTGCACTTGCTCACTGCCAATCAATAGCGCAGCTGCCCCATCATTAATCCCTGACGCATTACCTGCGGTCACGACACCGCCTTCAAACAGTGGTTTTAAGTTTTGTAATGCGGCAAAGTCTGAACTTGGACGTGGGTGTTCATCTTCAGTGATTTGTTTTGGTGGTAATTTTTTACCTTGTGGCACTTCAATTGGGGTAATTT
>CAVBYE010000178.1:0-4561 GCA_963599285.1 Bacteroidaceae bacterium
CATCGCCCTTTCACGGCGGTAACCGGGGTTCGAATCCCCGTAGGGACGCCATATTCAAGATGCCTGCATCTTAGAAAAAAGCCCAAGCATTTAAGACTTGGGCTTTTTTTTGTCTTTAGTTTTTTCGTGAATTGAGTTGGCCTTTTACAATGGCTTTGAGATTGGTCAAACTGTAGCGCAGTAACACCTGTGGCCCTGATAAATTTGGTTTGGGTGGCTGCCCTTTTGCGATCAGTTTAAATTGTGCTGCATACCAAATGATTTCCATCATGGCCATACGGTCAATCAATTTCACACCAGTTTTGACTTTGCCTAGGGCATAACGCGCATCTTGTCCTGCAAGCAGCTGATTGGCTAAATCCGTTTCAACAGCAAATGGGCGGGCAATCCCAACAAAATCACATGCACCACTGACCAAAGCCTCATTCATGACACTAACATGGCGAAAACCGCCGGTGACCATGAGGGCACAGCTGACGTGCTGACGAATCTGTTCTGCAAAATCAAGAAAATAGGCTTCTCGTGCCGCGGTCGACACTTTTTTAGGACCAGTCATAGCCGGTGCTTCATAGCTACCGCCTGAAATTTCAATTAAATCTACGCCAGCAGCATCAATGGCTTGAAATACATCCATCACCTCTTCTTGAGTGATGCCACCGCGTTGAAAATCGGCAGAATTGAGCTTTACTGCCACTATAAAGTCTTTTGACGTCGCCTGTCGGACTGCAGCGTAAATTTCAAGCAAGAATCGCATTCGATTTTCAATGCGACCACCCCACTGATCCTGACGTTGGTTGGTCAGGGGCGATAAAAACTGACTGATTAAATAACCATGTGCAGCATGTAGTTGAACCCCCTCAAACCCTGCCTGTTCACAGACTTGGGCAGCCGTGGCAAAGCGCTGAATAATTTGGCGAATTTCTTGCTCGCTTAGGGCACGTGGTGTGGCAAAATTTTTCGCCAGTGCTGGACTAAACGGCACAGCTGAAGGTGCTACCGTTTCACGGTTTAAGCCCTTAGGACATTGACGCCCTGGATGCGACAATTGCACCAACTGACACATGCCATGCTTTTTTCCAAGCGCAGCCCATGCCTTTAAACGAACTAAATCGCGTTGGTCTTCAATAACCACTACACCCGGCTCATTTTTTGCCCCAGCATCGACCATGACATTGCCAGTGATTGCACAGCCGACACCACCGCGCCCCCATGCTTCATACAGGTTGAGTAACTGATGATTTGGCTGGCCTGCATCATTAGCAAGTGCTTCACTCATTGCCGCTTTAATGATGCGATTCTTTATCCTATGGCCACGTAATATAAATGGCTGTGCAATTTGGGTCATTTTTTTATTCTCTTATCGATTTTAATATTGGCTTGCAGCAATTAAGGCTTGGGTATATGCCGTTTGTGGGTGTAAAAACAATTGCTCCGTGGGTTGATACTCCATGACTTTGGCATGTTTAAGTACCAATACGTGCTGACACAATGCCCGAATCACCTGTAGGTCATGACTAATAAACACATAACTGAGCTGATGTTGCTGCTGTAGTTGACGCAGTAACGCCACAATAGCACGTTGTGTACTGCGATCTAAAGCTGAAGTGGGTTCATCTAAAATCATGACTTGCGGTTTTAGCACCAAAGCACGGGCTAAAGCGACCCGTTGTCGTTGCCCGCCAGACAGTTCATGTGGATAACGATATTGAAATTCCAGTGGCAGCTCAACTTGCGTCAGTGCCTCTTCCACACGTTGTTGCTGCTCTGCTTGCGATAGCGCCTCTAAGGCTAATCCTTCGGCAATGGTCTGCCCAATACTGAAGCGTGGATTTAAGCTGCTAAACGGGTCTTGAAACACCATTTGTACATGACGACGCTGTGGACGCAGTTGTTTTTGATTGAGTCGGTTAAGATCTTGCCCTAATAGGACAATTTTTCCCTGACTTGGAATTAAACGTGCAATTGCCAAAGCCAACGAGCTCTTACCCGAACCACTTTCACCAACAATACCAATCGCTTCACCACGCTTGAGCTCTAGATCTACACCTTCAACCGCCACCACATGGTCTTTGACCCGATTGAGTAGCCCCGTTTTGATAGGAAACTTCACCGAAAGCTGTTCTAAGGCCAACACACAATGCTGAGGTGCTGTTAGACTTAAGGCCTGACCAAACTGATGATTCAGCAAATTTTGGGTATAGGGATGCTGTGCAGCATGAAAGATCTGTTCGGTACTGCCCTGTTCGACCACCTGGCCGTGCTGCATCACCACCACATCATCGGCATAACGACGGACTAAATTTAAGTCATGACTAATTAAAATCATGGCCATATTACGCTGACGTTGCAGACGCTGTAATAGGTTTAGGATTTGTGCTTGCAACGTCACATCTAAGGCTGTGGTGGGTTCATCCGCAATCAACAGCTCAGGATCTTGCGCCAAGGCCATTGCTATCATTACCCGTTGGCGTTGTCCACCCGATAATTCATGCGGATAGCGTTGTAGTTTGTCTTCAGGTTCGCTAATCCCTACATCCTGTAACAGTGCCAATACCTTCTGGCGTGTGGCGGCTTTACTGTGTCCGTTGAGGCGCAAGCTTTCGCCGACAATTTTTTCCACCCGATGTAAAGGATTGAGTGCCGTCATTGGCTCTTGGAAAATCATGGCAATACGTTGGCCGCGAATGTGGCGTAACGCTTGATCGGGTAAGTTGAGTAAGGCCTGATCGGCAAAAGTGGCTTGCCCACTCACATGCACGGTACTGGGTAACAAGCCCAATAATGCTAAACAACTCACCGATTTACCTGAACCACTTTCACCCACTAAAGCGAGCGTTTTACCCCGCGCCACACTAAAATTCAGCGCCTGCACGAGCGGTTGTGTTGCAGTGCGTATACAGAGCTGTTGCACCGCTAGGAGCGGCTTATTGGCGTCTTGGGTCGAATGCATCACGTGTTGCTTCCCCAATATAAATTAATAATGACAACACCACAGCTAAGCTAAAGAAGCCAGACAAGGCCAGCCATGGTGCATTTAAGTTATTTTTACCCTGTAGCAGCAGTTCGCCTAAAGAAGCACTGTCGGGCGGTAGACCATAACCCAAAAAATCCAAGGCAGTGAGCGCGGTAATATTGGCCGTGAGCATAAACGGTAACTGCGACAAACTTGAACTCATGGCATTGGGTAAAATATGACGCAACATAATATGACGATCGGGCACACCTAAACTGCGTGCTGCCCGCACATAGTCAAAATTACGGGCACGTAAAAATTCTGCCCGCACTAAACCCACCAAGGTGGTCCAGCCAAACAACAGCATAATCAAGAACAGCCAATAGACATTGGGAGTAAACATACTCACCAAAATCATGACCATAAACAGCATCGGCAAACCGCCCCAGACCTCTAAAATCCGCTGTCCAATCAGATCAACCCAACCGCCATAGTAGCCCTGAATGGCGCCAACGAGGATACCCAGCGCAGCACCTGCAAAGGTTAAGGCAAAACCAAATAGCAAAGAAATACGTAAGCCATACAAAAGCCGTGCTAACACATCCCGACCTTGATCATCGGTACCAAGCCAATTTTGTGCGCTCGGTGCTGAGGGCACAGGCACAGCCAAATCTAAATTTGGCGTCTGATAAGAAAATTCAATCATTGGCCAAATTGCAAAACCATGTGCGGCAATCATCTGTTGTACCGCAGGGTCTTTATAATCTGCTTCGGTTTCAAATACGCCACCAAAGGTGGTTTCAGGATAGGCATTGAGCACTGGCAGATAAAATTGCTGCTCATATTTGACCAACAGCGGCTTATCATTGGCAATCCATTCTGCAGCCAAGGACAAGACAAAAATCAAGCCAAAGAGCATAAGACAGCCCATCCCCAACTTATTGGCTTTAAAGCGTTGCACACGCGCATGCATTAAAGGAGACATGTTATTGTTTTCCCCTTGCATCGAAGTTAATTCTTGGATCAATCACTTGATACAACACATCACTCAGTAAACGCAGCACTAAGCCGAGTAAGGTAAATAAGAATAAGGTGCCAAAAATCACAGGATAGTCACGTTGCACAATCGCCTCAAATCCAAGTAAGCCAAGACCATCTAAGTTAAAAATAATTTCAATAAATAAATTACCCACAAAGAAAATGCCCACCAAGGCCTCAGGCAAGCCGGCAATAACAATTAACATGGCATTACGAAATACATGTCCATACAGTACCCGTGTTTCCGACAAGCCCTGTGCACGTGCTGCCAATACATATTGCTTGGACAACTCTTCCATAAATGAGTATTTGGTTAAATACGTCAGACCTGCAAAACCCCCGATCACCATCGCCAGTAAAGGCAGGCTCATATGCCAGAAGTAGTCTTTGATCTTGGCCCAAGTGCCAAGTTCGGCAAAGTTTTCAGACACCAAACCTTGCAATGGGAACCATTGGAAATAGCCACCTCCTGCAAAAAAAATCAGCAGCACAATGGCAAACACAAATGCAGGAATCGCATAGCCCACGGCAAGCAGCATCGAGGTAGATTGATCGAATACACTGCCATGG
>CAVBYE010000179.1:0-4486 GCA_963599285.1 Bacteroidaceae bacterium
CGATGCTTTGTGTTCGCCCACTTGGAATGACCCGCCATGCGAAATATGCTCCTTGTAGATTGGCTGTATGCCTTTCAAATCGAGTTGAATTCTACCATAAGGCTTTTTTTTTGATAAAGGGTTTGCTTTTGAGTTTTTGTACAAATTGAGCAGAACGAGGCAAAAAAAGTTCAGCCTAGTGTCAATCTGAATACAAAGCTCAATATTAGCGCGTTGTAATTAGCCTGATCTAAATTTCAGAGCTATTTTGAATAGTATGATCGATTTTAGATATTTTTTCTGAATTTATACAATTTAGATTATATGCGCGATACCCTAAAGCTATATTTATAGCTAAAAACGATTAAGTTGTGCTGTGATTAAGTGCTTTTATGTCTTAAAGTGACATTTGTTATTATAAAAAACAATTAAAAAAGACAAATTAAGTCTTAATTTGGTTAAAAATTGTCTTTTCATCTGAATAAATACCCATTAGACTTTTGTCTTAGGTCAAGGCAGGGTGCTGATCGCTTGTGAATGCGGCCATGCTGAAAAATGGAGTGGAACAAATGACTTTAGTGTCGACAATTTGTGTAGCCTTAGCTGTTTTTACCCTTGTGGTAGTGTGGTCAATGATTGAAATTTATTTAGAGTTGCGTAAAGAGCAACGTCTTGCACCGAAAACAGTGTATCCACGCCCCCAATCGCGTATTGCAGTGAAATCATTAGGTTCATTTGTATCTGCTGAATAATTACATGTTTGTTTGCGTTTAGTTATAATTTTTAACAATAAAAGAAATCTTAAAGTCCTCGTGACGCCTATGCGCTTGAGGGCTTTTATTTGTCTGTTTGTAGGCAAAAAAGTTACGTTGATGCTATATCGTTGTGCAAGTAAGCGATTAATTCGAAAATGACTTGAATTTTAGATAGTTCTTGGTTAGTATTCTTTGCGTCTGAACTTATTGATAAATAAGGTTTTCGACATATAGGGCCTATAGCTCAGTTGGTTAGAGCAGCGGACTCATAATCCGTTGGTCCACAGTTCAAGTCTGTGTGGGCCCACCATATTCAACAACAACCCCTGATGTGTACTAATCATCAGGGGTTTTTTGTTATTCAGTTTTAATGTCACTTAGGGGGAGTTTAGACAGGATACTGTGAAATAGATTCAGGCCATAAAAAGAATTTTTTCGTAGCAAGGTACTCTTTTTAATTTATTCATGTTTACATTGAAATTAACAACAACTTGCCTATAACTAACACTGTTCGCTAAAAAATCCTATAATCACTGATTTGGATACAAATATGAAAGATTTTCAAGCCCTAACCTATATTGTAGATGCGAATTTGGCAGATACCTTAACGTGGCTGAGTCACCATCAAGATTGTTTTGATCGTTTCAATTATGACTGTATGACTCAACAGTTAACCGTAGAGCATGCCAATGGTGTTGATCTAATTCGCCAAGGTGATTATCTCAATGCCAGTTACGGTATTTTGATTACTGCCCATAATTTTGCACAGCCTTAAGTATGCTTGAGCTGTTGTTCAGCGATCGCCCAATCAATATGCACTTGCACAACGTCATCATGTAATTCACGTTTGGCTTTTAACTGCGTGATAATCTCTAAACTAAATGGCGCATTGCCTAAGCCAATTGCCACGTTACGCATAAAGCTTTGATAACCGGTACGACGTAACGGACTGCCTTCCGTTTTGCTTAAAAAGGTCGTTTCATCCCACTGCCATAATTCTAATAAGCTTAAACGATCTAAATTGTGGCGTGGTTGGAAGTCTTCGATCGGCGTAATTTTGGCAAAGCCGTTCCAAGGGCAAATCAGCTGACAGTCGTCACAGCCAAAAATACGATTGCCAATCGGACGGCGTAAGTTTTCAGGAATAATGCCTTGGTATTCGATGGTCAAATAGGCGATACATTTACCTGCATCTAACATATATGGCTCGACAATGGCTTGAGTCGGGCAAATATCAATACATGCTGTGCATGAGCCACAGTGTTTGGTGGTGGGTTCATCAAAAGGTAAGTCTAAGGAAGTAAACAACTCACCTAATACAAAAAAAGAACCGGATTTTTTATGAATCAGTAAAGTATGTTTACCCGTCCAACCCATTCCAGCATTTTCAGCCAAAGACTTTTCAAAAATAGGCGCAGAATCGGCAAAAGGGCGGGATTCAAATTCACCCACACGTTCACGAATACGTTGCGATAAAATCTTTAAACGGCCACGCATGGTTTTGTGATAGTCACGGCCACGCGCATAACGCGCAATAATGCCTTGATTAGGAAGATTTGGCACATGACGTGGCTTGGGTGTTTCCACCAAATAATCCATTCGCACGCAAATAATACTTTTGGTGCCGGGTACAAGTAGCGTGGGATCAGCCCGTTTTTCTAAGTTATCGGCCAAAAAATGCATATCGGCGTGATAACCGCGTTTTAAATATTCTTCTAGGCGTGGCAATTCCGCTTGAGCATCGGGTTTGGCAATGACACAATCAGCAAAACCAAGCGCCATGGCTTCTGCCTTAATCCATGCTTTGAGAGCCACAGGATCGTCGGTTTGAGTGGGAATAACAGGAGAAGATGCAGCAGCCATAAGCATAAAATAAGGAAAAACAATGCAGCAAGTTTATCATAGCCGTGAAATTCAAGCATGGGAGCAACGTTGGTTTGCAGCAGGAAATTCGTCATACGGTCTGATGCAGCAAGTGGCGTGGTCAATCGCACAACAATTACAAACCTTATTGCTTGAAAAAAAATTGCAGCGTATCGCCGTGTGTTGTGGTGGGGGCAATAACGCAGGTGATGGTTATTTAATTGCCAAATATCTACACCATTTTGGTTTTGATGTCTGTGTGTATGCAAGCGAACGCGGTGCATCGCATGATTTAAATTTGGCTTATCAAGACGCTCTAGACAGCAAGGTAAACATGATTCAAGGCTTTGATTTTACCCAAGCTTATGATGTGTATATTGATGCATTATTTGGTATTGGGCTTAATCGCGAACTCAATGTCGAGTGGCAAGCCGTGATTGCACACATGAATGCACAAAGCGGTTTAAAAATTGCTGTGGATCTTCCAAGTGGTTTAAATGCCAATACGGGGCAGCCCTTGCCTTGCGCAGTTGTTGCAGATCACACCTTTACAGTATTAGGTTTAAAGGCGGGTTTATTTACCGGAAAAGGGAAGGCATTTACAGGTGTCATCCACACTGTGGCGCTGTTGCCCCCTGACTCAAAATTAAAGGCTTTAGCACAGCTGTCGCCATTACAAATTCATTTGCCGCAGCGCGAAGCATTTGGTCATAAAGGCAGTTATGGTCATGTGTTGGTGGTGGGTGGGCATGCCGATATGGGCGGTGCAGTGATCATGGCTGCCGAAGCTGCTTTTTGCGCAGGTGCGGGTAAAGTGACGGTGGCGTGTGATGCAAAACACCATACTGCAATTTTGGCACGTAGTCCCAATATTATGCTGCGTGATATCAATGCGCTGAATGCAGCAGATATTCAAAATCTTGTCAGCCAAGTAGATGCAGTCTGTTTTGGGATGGGGCTTGGGCGCGATGCATGGGCAGCCGAAAAATTTCAGCAGTGGTTTGAGCTGATTAATCAAGATGATTTAACTTTAGTTTTAGATGCAGATGGGTTATGGTTTTTAGCAGAGCAGGCCACAACCTTAAGCCATAATACTTACTTAACCCCACATCCGGGCGAAGCAGCAAAACTATTAGACTGTCGTGTTGTTGATGTAGAAGCCGACCGAATTGCGGCCATTTATGCCTTACAACAAAAATATGGCGCTGAATGGGTGCTGAAAGGGGCAGGCAGTTTAATTTTAGAACAACAATTATGGATCTGTAACGCAGGCAATGCGGGTATGGGCACCGGTGGTATGGGGGATGTCCTAGCAGGCATGATTGCCAGCTTAAAAGCACAATTTGGTGCGCAAATTCAATTGCATCAAATTGTCACTTTACATGCACAAGCCGGAGATTATTTGGCGCTACAGGGTCAGCGAGGACTACAAGCGCAGCATATGAATCAAGCGGTTTATCATATCGTCAATGGAGAATAAAAATATGCAATACGGATTTTATTTAACTGTCACCGGTAAAGTACAAGGCGTAGGTTACCGCCGTTGGTTTGCTGAGCATGCCCAAGCCCAGGGTTTAAAAGGCTATGTGAAAAATTTAGCCAATGGAGAGGTCGAAGCGGTGATTTTTGGTGAGCGTGCCGCGCTGCAACACATGCTCGATCAAAGCTTGTTGGGCCCCAAAGAGGCTCAAGTGAACTATTTAAACTATCAGAGCAGTGATGATGATCACTACACTGATTTTCAAATGATCACTTAACGACGACGGCTGCTTGAACGACTACGCCCGCGCGCCATACCTCCTAAGGCATTCAGCACTGCCAATTTACTCATACTGCCTGAAGCGTGGGCATGGCAAATGGCTGCGGCTAGTGCATCGGCAGCATCTTGT
>CAVBYE010000180.1:0-4483 GCA_963599285.1 Bacteroidaceae bacterium
AGGTGCACATGCCTCAGGTACCTATGTTTTGCTCGATGGTATTGCCTTGACGGGCCCAGGCGGCACACCTTATGAGCTGCTTGAACCACAGTGGCTCAACCATGTGGAAGTCTTACGCGGTGCAAACGGCTTTGAACGTGGGGCACTGGCCTTAGGCGGTGCGATTAATTATGTCAGCGAACGTGGAACAACCCAACAAGGTGGACGGATCAGTATCAGTGGCGGCCAACATGCAACCCAACACTATCAGATCAGTTATGGCCAAACTCAGGGCGCTTTAGATTATTATCTAGCAGCAACGCATAAGCAAAGTGATGGCTATCAGGCACATAGCCAATCAGAGGCGACAGGATTGATGGCCAATGTGGGCTATCAGCTGAGTGATCAAGTGGATACCCGTTTTTACTTGCGTTATCGTGAAACTGAGCACCAAACGCCAGGCCGTCTCAGCCAAGCACAAATTCAAGAGCAAGCTGACATGGCCAATCCATACAACGTGCAAATTAATGCTCGACGGGTACAGCCAGGCAGTACTTGGTTGGCCAATCAGACCACCTGGCAGCTTGCTCATGATGGCCGTTTAGACGCGAGTTTTGCCTATCATGAATATCCGATGGATTTACAAGAAAGTGCTTATCGGGTAGAGGTTGATTACCGCGATCTCACCGCACAATTGAATTGGCAACAGCCTTATGCATGGAAAGAGCAGCAAAATATTCTGAAACTGGGCCTACGCAGCACCACGCAACATCATTCAGCACAAGGCCGAGAAACATTGCGTTTTGATCAAGCCGGATTTGAAGCTGGCACAGTGAGTCGGGAATATCTGCACCGTGGTCATGACCATATTTTCACCCTTGATCACATCTTGGCATGGAATGAAAAGCTTTCGTTGAGTACAGGGCTCGCAGCACTGTATACCCAGCGCAACGTTGATGTAACACAGCCTGTAACCGAGCAAAAGCTGATCCAAAACCAATGGGATATGGGATACCGTTTAGGGGTGCGTTATGCGCTTGAACCGCATATGGAGCTATATAGTCATCTCAGTCGCAGTATAGAACCTGCACATGCATGGTCAATGCTATGGGGCTCAAATGACTACTTCCCTTTAGGTAGTGGTGCAGCGACGGGACGGCAGCGTTCAGGCGTGCCATTAAAGCATCAACGTGCCCACAGTATAGAAGTGGGCGGGCGAGGGCAGCATGATTGGGGGCAATGGGAAATCAGCTACTATTATGCTGCTTTAAACAATGAATTATTGATGGTTGAATTACAGCCCTTACCCAATCAGGTTGTTGCAGAATCTAATGCTTCGGATACCCTTCATCAAGGTATAGAAGTGGGCTTAATAACGCCACTGTGGTCAGATTCACATTGGGGAGAGGTTGTGCTGCAACAAGCGTATACATGGAGTCAGTTCAATTATCAACACGATGATAAGTTTCAACGCAACGAACTTGCTGGAATCCCTAAGCATTTTTATCAAGCGCAATTGCAGTATCAGCATCCTCAAGGCATGAGTGTGGGGATCACGACTGAATATGCCGCAGCGATGCCGATTGACTATGCCAATAGTCATTACACTGAGGCTTATCATATTTGGGGGTTGAATTTGGCATGGCAGTCGCCAGAGCAGCAACGTCATGTATGGTTAGCGCTTAAAAACCTGACTAATCAGCATTATAGTGCCACGATTACCCCAGGCTGGAATGATCTGGCACAGGACCGTGCTCGTGCTACGCCAGGAGAGGGACGGAGTGCCTATGCAGGGATGAGCTTTTCCTTCTAGTGTTGATTATCCGACGGTCAAAACAGGGTGACAGATGCGCTGAATAGACCGATCACGCTGCTCATTTCAGCCTTTGCAGGCCCTGAATTGGGGCTTAACTCAAGCTCAAATCAAAACATGGAATGCTGTTTTTGTGAACTGTATCACTTTTAGGTTATTGGTTCAGTTGAGGACATAAATCAGCTTTCCTCATGATGAAGATTCTCTCTATTCCTACTGGGATTTAGTAATAAATATTTACAATGGAATTTATGCAGAATCTAACTTGATTTTAAAGCATAAAAAATATGTAAATACCTGTTTTAATTCAACTCATTTTTCTTTTTTTTAGATAAAGTTCACACTGAAGCCAGTATACGTGTTTATTGTAATTATTTTAATACTTTATTAATTTTTAAGTAAACAGTGTGTCTTTTTGTTAAAAATATTTTTTAAGCTGTATGCGTAATAATTATGTATAGTATTGAAAAATAATTAAAAATTATACATCTTTATTGTGTATAAAATCTAATCAATTACAAAAAATACTCAATTCTTTTAGATATGAGATTCTCGGTTAAAAATATAAGATAAATAGCTTTGTGCGGGTGTTGAGATATGAATTTTATTCGGATACTGTAAGAGCCAATTACTCGGCTAGATCAGGTAGTTTAAACAACAAGAATGGATTTTTTGGCGTTATTTATATTTCAGATGAAATAAAAATAATGTTCCCTAAGGCAGACATATTTAAAAAATTTATTCACAGGTAAATTTTTGGATATACACAATCAATAGTCATTATTCGTTTTGTATGTATGAGGTGCGTGTTCTGCACGACCACTAATGGCACAATAACAACATATGCCAGAAGTCGATAAAAAAAGGCAGAAGACCCCTCTTAGAGGATAAAAAGATGTCAGTAAATAATAAGCCTTCTATACTACTTAGTAGTGACCGTATTACGGTCGCAGAAAACACCCCAGAAGTGTATGGTGTTATGGTCATCACCGATATTGATGGCATGAGTAACCCTAACTACCGTATGCAAACCAATGGTAAATATGGTTCAGCCATCATTCAAACCGATGGACAATGGATCTACAAACCACCAGCAGATTGGATTGGTTGGGATTACTTCTTAGTTGTGGTGACCGATGACGAAGGCTTCATCAGTACGCACCACATGCATATCTTTGTAAAACCATTTGCAACAGATGATTTTGCAAAAACTGAAACAGGCACGCCAGTTGACATTGATGTGCTTGCCAATGACACCATGAGTGGTGCAAATAAAATCATTACCCATATTAATGGGCAAGCGGTTAGTGCAGGCAGCATTGTCAATGTGGCCAATGGTCAAGCACAGCTTTTAGCCAATGGCGAAG
Source organism: Bacteroidaceae bacterium (assembly GCA_963599285.1). GTDB lineage: Bacteria > Pseudomonadota > Gammaproteobacteria > Pseudomonadales > Moraxellaceae > Acinetobacter. The sequence continues at coordinate 3,160 of CAVBYE010000180.1, forward strand.
TGAAGTTTATTCCAAATCCAGGTTATGTGGGAACAACCACATTTGACTATACGGTACAAACAGATACGCGCCCAGCTGTCGTCAGTAATGTTACGGTACGTGTCACTGATGGTGCAGATCCAATTCAAGTGACGGTTGATCCTGTCGATTTCATTAATAGCCCATACGCGTTTTTAAGCGGTACAGCAACACCGGGTTCTACAGTTACTGTGGAAATTCGTGATCAATTTAATACTGTCGTGGTCACGGGCAATGCCATCGTTAACACCAATGGTACATGGACCTTCTTAGATCCAACCATTGCTCTCACTGAAGGCGGTTATACCGTTTTAGTCAAAGCACAAAACTCACAAGGTATTGCCCAAGCTACAGAAGACTTCTTCATTGACTACACTGCTCCAGTGGGATTAGCTGCCGCATTGGTTGAAGATACGGGCTTTGATAACCAAGACGGTATCACCAGCAATGGTGATGTACGTGTGACGGGTGTAGAGTCAAGTGCAAGCTGGTCATATAGTCTTGACAGTGTCAATTGGATTGCTGGCGTAGGTACGCAGTTTACCTTAGCTGAGGGCAGCTATTCGACTGTATGGGTAAAACAAGTTGACCCCGCGGGCAATCAACAAGTGATTCAAATTGGCCCATTGGTGATTGATAAAACTTCACCATCAGGTCTAAATATTCAGGTTACAGATACCGGTGCGAGCAGTACAGATGGCATTACCAAAAATGGTCTGATTCAAGTCAGCGGTGTAGAAGTCGGTGCAAGTTGGTCATACAGCTTAAATGGTGGTTTGACATGGACACTAGGCACAGGCAATAGTTTCTTAGTGGGACAAGGTAGTCATGTTGTTCATGTGAAGCAGGCCGATGCTGCAGGCAATATTGAAACCAAGGTCTATGGCAACTTAACCGTTGACACCACAGGTCCAGCCATTGTGTTAACGCCACCAGGAACTACATCGGACAATACGCCGATCATTTCAGGTACGGGTGAAGTTGGCGCGGACATTCGCGTGACGATTTTAATCCCAGGCAATGTTAAAACACTGTATACAGTCGTAGGTGCTGACGGCACATGGTCAGTTGAAGTGACCACACCGCTGCCTGATGGTCGCTTTACTGTCAGTGCACAAGCGACTGATCTCGCGGGTAATATTACCACGTCTTTACCACATTCAATGACCATTAATACGGTCACGCTTGATGTACCAACCATCAATCCGCTTGCCCCAACCAATGATGCTACGCCAACGATTTCAGGTACAGCGACAGCCAACTCAACCGTTACTTTAACCATTGTAGGTACAGGTGGTACTTACAC
>CAVBYE010000181.1:0-4438 GCA_963599285.1 Bacteroidaceae bacterium
GTACAGAGGTGGTTTTAACTTCATGAGCAATAACCAATGAGTTGTTTATATCTACACACTTATATATTATAAATACATATATTGTTATTTATGGAAGAGATGAATCGTGCATGATTTCATATTGGCATTGCTCGGTGGTGCAATGCTTGGAGTCGCGGCAGTAGGATACTTATATGTGCATGGTCGTATTGCAGGCATGAGTGGTCTGATTGCACAGGTCCTTAATCCAGATACGCGTTTTAAGACCCCTGCACTCTGGTTTTTAGCTGGATTGATCTTTACACCATGTATTTATGCATTCTTTGTGGTGCCTGAAATAGACATAGAGGCCAGTCCAATGATGATGGTCGTTGCAGGGTTATTGGTCGGTTTTGGAACCCGATTAGGCTCAGGATGTACCAGTGGACATGGTATTTGTGGCATCAGCCGTTTATCAAAACGTTCTATTATGGCAACCGTCATCTTTATGTTCACCGGTTTTGTGACAGTTTATGGCGTTCGTCAACTGATTGGAGTTCTATAACATGAACCATCTACTGGCTTTTTGTTTTGGTGCTCTATTTGCAGTTGGGCTTATGGTATCTGGTATGTCCAATCCTGAAAAAGTTTTAGATTTTCTCGATCTATTTGGCGATTGGGATCCCAGTTTAGCGTTCGTTATGCTTGGGGCAATTATGGTGGCATTTCTACCATTTCAAGCACTGATTCGTAAAAATAAACCACGCAACCTGTTTGGTGAACCCGTCGAGTTACCTCAAAATAATCAATTGGATCAGCCCTTAATTATCGGTGCACTACTTTTTGGCACAGGTTGGGGGATCGCAGGGATATGCCCAGCACCCAGTCTAACGCTCCTGGGTTTAGGGCACTATGAGGTCTTATATTTCATTGTTGCGATGTGTGTAGGTATTTGGATACATGATAAATTTTGGAAGATTTCATATAAATAGCTTTAGTGTTGCAGTGAATTGTTTTGATTAAAATCTGCAGATGTTGCAGCATAAATTCTATGCTCATCTAGATATAGGATGTCTGTATTTCGTCGAGAGGATATGTATCAGTTGAGATCCCCCATCGGATTGGATGGGGGAAATCTTCATTTCATAGTTTAAGCATCTGGACATGAGCTGATGGCTTCATCAACATGCCACAATGCCACGCTATGGAGAGGTGATTGTCGAGGAGGACTGGAGATTGGCCTCTAACATCTTTTGTAAAGCGATTTTATCCAGTTGATTGCTGACCACCACGACGGTGAGTTGATTGGCACGTAGGTGTCGACGTACAGCTGCTTCAACATCTGCTGCACTCAGTTTTTCGACCTGAGCACGATAATTGGCTAGATAGCTAAGCGGCTCTTGATGAAAGCCTAGCGTGGCAATTTGACCATTAATACTGGCATTACTGGCAAAATTTAAAGGGAATGCTTTGAGCATACCTGATTTAGTTTCTTGTAGTAGGGCAGGATCAATCGGTTGGGTTAAAAAGCGAATCAAGGTCTGGTGTGCAACTTGGATACTGTCAAGTAATTGGGCTTGCTCGGTTGAGTAGCTAATGCTGAACATGCCCGTACTTTTTGGAAAACTTACCGCACTACTGGCCCCGTAAGTATAGCCACGTTTAATACGTAACTCCTGCATCAACAGAGAGTTAAAACTACTGTTGCCCAACATACGATTGGCCACTTCCAGCGCTAAACGATCAGGATCATGTCTTGATGTCGTCAAATGACCAAGCATCACGTGTGCTTGACTGGCATTTTGTTGAATATGCTGGATATTCCAGCGCCGTGTATCTTGTGCTACAGCAATTGCTGCCGCTTTTCGACCAGATGGAATGTGTTGACTAATGGTATTGGCAATTGCGTTAGCTTTGCTCTGTGATAGTTTTCCTGTAATCGCAATATTGAGATTTTCACGCACTAAATATTCGCTACGAAATTTTTGTAGATGTTGTGCCTCAATCTTGGCCATACTTTTACCTGTGCCATTACTTGAGGACGCATAGGGGTGCTGCCCATAGACACTGCGGTAAAATTGTAATTGAATTAAACGACTGCCATTTTCCTGCAGTTGTTTTTGGCCTTGTTGGTTACTTTGCACCGTTTGCGTCATATTTTTCTGAGCAAAGTTGGTATCATTGAGCAGGTGCAGTAACATGTCTAAGGCAGCATCAATTTTTTTAGGCTCGGACAGTACGCGTAGGGTCACAACAAAGCTATCTCGTTGTGCCTGAATAGAGTATTTGGCACCTAAATCTTCAAAATAACGTGAAATTTGCTCCGCAGAGTATCGGGCTGTACCTTTACTCATGAGCTGTGCAGCCATGTTAGCAACGCCCGAGAGTTCGGGATCAATTTCACGGTCACGTACAGAGCCGGCATCAAACATGAGCTGAATGTCGACCATAGGTAAATCATTGACTTGCACAAATGCGCTTTGGACGCCGTAGCGATTTTTTAATGCATGAATGGTTGGAACCTGGAAAGGTTGCTCTTGAATTTCAGATAAACTTTGTAAATGTGCAACAGCACTAATCGGTTGGCCTAAGTCTTCTACTTGAGCGATTTCATCATCCGCATAGCTCAGCGCACTGACACATAAACTTGAAATAAAAATAAAATGAGAAAAGCGCATGATTATTTTCCAGTTGTAGTCTGAGGCAGAAGATGAAGGGTACTGAGGTTGTCCTCAACCAGATAACGACGGATAGCAGCCTGGACACGTTTTTGATCAATACGTTGATAAATCTGTGGTAATTGGTCTAGCATATTTAAGTCGAGTCCATTCACTGCCCAATTGCCTAACAATTGCGCTTGACCAGTGAGATCATCCTGTCCATAAACTAAGTTGGCATTTAAACGGCTCTGAATACGTTGAAATTCACGTGGCTCAATATGTTCTGTGGCAAGTTTTTCGATTTCAGTTTCAATCGCCTTTCTCGCATCTGCAAGCGAAACCTTAGCGCTTGGCATGGCAGAAATACTAAAGAGTGCATCACCACGTTGATAAGGGTCGTAGCGAACGCTCACGGAACTCAAGAGCTTTTGCTGCTGTACTAAACGTTGCTGTAAGCGAGAGGAGATACCACTATCCAGTAATTGTTGAGTCATCAATAAAGCAAAGGCATCCTCTGGTTGAGGTGCAGAGGCTAGAGACTTTACATTCCAGGTCATATACAGCTGAGGCAATTGCACATTGGTTTTAATCTGCATATGGCGATAACCAAGCTGTTCAAATTCTTGTACATCATTACGTATTGGTAATTCTTGCTTTGCAATGCCACCAAAATATTTTTCGACCTGCTTGAGGGTGGATTTCGGTTCTACATCACCCACAATGACCAAAATCGCGTTGTTCGGGGCATACCAAGTTTTATACCATTGCTGGACATCTTTGAACTGAATTTGATTCAGGGTTTTCATATGACCAATCACGGGTTGGCGATAATGGCTGGTTGGATATGAAATCCATTTAAAACGCTCAAATGCCACATTACGTGCACTGTTATCTGTACGTTGACGTCGTTCTTCCATCACCACTTTGAGTTCGGTTCGCAGATCTTCTTCACGTAATTGTAAATTGGTCATTCGATCTGCTTCTAATTCCAATGCTAAAGGGAAGTAGGCTTTGGGATAGAGCTGATAGTAATTTGTGTAGTTGGTAAAGGTTGAGGCATTAATGCGCCCCCCATAACGGCGGCTTAAGCGCGTAAATTCATCATTAGGCACTTTATACGTACCTTTGAACATCATATGCTCAAGTACATGGGCAACGCCTAAAGTATTTCCTGATTCATCGGTACTGCCAACTTTGTACCAAATCTGGCTCATAACCATCGGTGTACGGTGGTCTGGGCGAATGATGACCTGTAAACCGTTCTTTAGAGTGTATTGTTCAACCTGGGTTGCGGCATATGCCGAACTGATACTGATAGCACTGCTCAAACAGAGCAATGATGTACATAAGGAGAAAAAATGCTTAGACACTGAAGCTTCTACAACGAGAAAAACGTTATTTTTGAAGAAAAAACCATTGAAAGCAAGTCAAACACCTATTGAATGAGGTCCACTCGCTCGTTCATGCAACATATAAACCGATCAAAGGAAAATACAAAGGACTGCATCGAAAGTGTGTTAAGCATGTCACAGCATGGAATTTAATTTAGCCTGAGTGCACCAGTCATATTATAAAAAGGCTTAAAAATGATAAAAACCAGATTATTTTAAGCAATAAAGATGTTTTTAAAGAGCCAACGTATCTAAAAATCCAAAAAATTGATCAATATATAATCGTTAATGGGGTTAAATTGAATTTTCGGATTAAAAAATAACCATACGATGTATTGGTGGTAAGATTGGGGTTGCATGATAATTTTTTATATCTATAATGCAACCCATACCGACGAGATGAACGAGACGCTAAGTTGAGTTGATCGA
>CAVBYE010000182.1:0-4370 GCA_963599285.1 Bacteroidaceae bacterium
CTGCCACTGAACCCATGCGGCATTCTTCAATGAATGCAGCAAGTTCAGGATTGTTTTCCGCAGCTTTGAGTGCCATTGGGTGTTCTGCTGCAACTGCAACATAAGTCACGCCCATTAAGGTATCGGCACGCGTGGTAAATACGGTTAAACCATCTGCATAGATGTCTGGATTCGCTGAAGGGAAGGTAATTTCCATCCCTTGAGAGCGACCAATCCAGTTACGTTGCATAGTCAGAACTTGTTGTGGCCAACCGTCTTTTAACGTGTCTAAATCGTCAAGTAATTCTTGCGCATAGTCAGTAATGCGGAAGTAGTACATTGGAATATCACGTTTTTCAACCAATGCACCTGAACGCCAGCCGCGACCATTTTCAACTTGTTCGTTTGCAAGAACAGTTTGGTCTACAGGGTCCCAGTTCACAGTTGAAAGTTTACGGTAGATCAGACCTTTTTTATAAAGCTGAACGAATAACCATTGTTCCCAGCGATAGTATTCTGGTGTACAGGTTGCGAATTCGCGATCCCAGTCAATTGAAAGACCTAATTTTTTAAGCTGATTACGCATGTAATCAATGTTTTCAAAGGTCCATTTTGCAGGGGCAACTTGGTGGGCAATCGCCGCGTTTTCAGCAGGAAGACCGAAAGCATCCCAACCCATAGGTTGAAGTACAGTTTCACCTTTTAAACGGTGGAAACGGCTGATCACGTCACCAATCGTATAGTTACGCACATGACCCATATGCAGCTTGCCGCTTGGGTATGGGAACATCGAAAGGATATAACGACGTGGACCTTCTACAGTGTCGGCAACTTTAAAGGCTTTTTGCGATTCCCAGTCCTGTTGGACTTGAGGTTCAATCGCGCTCGCTTGATATTCAGGGTCAATGTGAGTAGTCATAAAGGTATTCATGAATTACAGTGAAAAATTTGTGACACAGCATAGCGCAAAATGCACCTAAAAGTGAATTTTGCACCGCCGATTTGCATGGGAAAACACAAATCTATTCACGCTGACGACCTTGTAATAAGGCCGCATTGGCTTCACGTTGCTGTTGGTCCATAAAGTTGTTGCTCTGTGGCGGTGGATTCGCCTCTGAATTTGGCGTAGTCACAGCAGCTGGACGCGAGGTGTTGGGATGATTATAGGTCTCAATTTTACCTTGGCGTTTGGCATTTTTTGGCGGTGGGGTAGTGGTGTAATGGGTGGAGCCTTTTTGATCGACCCACTTATAAAATTGCTGGGCGTGACTGTATGGACTTAGACCCGCAAGTGCTAAGCTGAGACCACCCAAAATAAAGCGAAAAAGTCGTTTTTGCATGTTAAATTCCCCAAGATAAAAAGCAAAGTTGATGTTTTAAAAATTGTGTTTTTAGCCCTGTTGAGCTGGCTTAATTGTCGCATAAAATGGCGGCAAAAATGAGACCAAGTAAGGGTTAAAAATGCCGATTTTATGCGCATTTTTATGAATAAGTTTTTGTTTAAAAAATGTGCTAATTGAGGGGTGTTAAAAGCATTCATGCTGTGAGTGAAGTGTAATTGATTTAATTTATTTATACGATTCATATAAAAAAATTATAAAAATTGCCAATTCTTTGAGCATTTCACGTGATCCTGCACAAATAAAAGTAAACTGTGAAATTGATCACAGGGCTTAAAAAATAAACGCTTCGACAAGAAACAAAAAAAAGCCAATTTTTCAACTTGACTTTAAGCGTTGAAACCACAAAAATGCTCACTTAGTTTTATAGGCATAAATTCGATCACCCTTTGGATTTATGTCATTTTAGCAATGGACTTCTTCTCTAGCCGAGAGGTTGAACAAAGCCAACAAAATATGTTTATCCCAACATGTTTTAGACCCCATATTGCTCAAACAGCGAACAGGTCAGATTTTTTTCCTATTGCTATAAAAACTATGAAATATGTGTGCTATAACAGTGCAGACAAATCAATGAATGAACATCTTTATAAACAATATTTTATGAAGATGACGAAGATTAGGGTGAATCAAGTTGGAACTTTTATCTGGTGGTGAAATGCTTGTTCGTGCATTAGCGGACGAAGGCGTTGAACATGTTTTTGGATATCCAGGCGGCGCAGTACTTCATATTTATGATGCGCTATTTCAACAAGAAAAAATTAACCACTACCTTGTGCGCCATGAGCAAGCAGCCGGTCATATGGCTGATGCCTATTCACGCGTAACAGGTAAAACTGGTGTCGTGCTCGTGACATCAGGTCCAGGTGCGACCAATACCGTAACGCCAATTGCAACTGCCTATATGGACTCAATCCCAATGGTGATTTTGTCAGGTCAGGTGGCAAGCCATTTAATCGGTGAGGATGCGTTCCAAGAAACGGATATGGTCGGTATTTCGCGCCCAATCGTGAAACACAGCTTCCAAGTACGTCATGCCAGTGAAATTCCTGCTGTGATTAAAAAAGCATTCTATATTGCTGCTTCAGGCCGTCCGGGTCCTGTTGTGGTTGATATTCCAAAAGATGCGACTAATCCTGCTGAAAAATTCGCTTACGAATATCCTGAAAAAGTGAAGATGCGTTCGTACCAGCCTCCGCATCGTGGTCACTCAGGTCAAATCCGTAAAGCGATTGAAGAATTATTAAATGCTAAACGTCCTGTAATTTATTCAGGCGGTGGCGTAGTGCAAGGCAATGCATCAGCGCAATTGACTGAGCTTGCACATATCTTAGGTTTCCCTGTCACCAATACCTTAATGGGCTTAGGTGCATTCCCAGGCAATGACGAACAGTTCATTGGTATGTTGGGTATGCATGGTACCTATGAAGCCAACATGACGATGCACAATGCAGACGTGATTTTATGTATTGGCGCGCGTTTTGATGACCGTGTAACCAACAACCCAGCAAAATTCTGTCCAAATGCCAAAGTGATTCATATTGATATCGACCCTGCGACGATTTCAAAAACCATCATGGCGCACATTCCAATCGTGGGTGCAGTTGAACCTGTATTGAACGAAATGCTGAATCAGTTGAAACAGCTGAATGTGTCAAAACCAAATCCTGAAGCACTTGCGGATTGGTGGAAGCAAATTAATGAATGGCGTCAAGTACATGGCTTGCAGTACGAAGCGGGTAGCAATGGCGTGATGAAACCACAACAAGTGGTTGAAGCCTTAGACCGAATCACCAATGGTGAAGCGATCATTACCTCTGACGTCGGTCAGCACCAAATGTTTGGCGCGATGTATTACAAATACCGTCGTCCACGCCAATGGTTAAACTCAGGTGGTTTAGGCACCATGGGTGTAGGCTTACCTTATGCAATGGCGGCAAAACTTGCCTTCCCTGAGCAGCAAGTGGTGTGTATTACCGGTGAAGCGTCGATTCAGATGTGTATCCAAGAGCTTTCGACCTGTAAGCAATATGGCTTAAACGTAAAAATCTTGTGCTTAAACAACCGTGCTTTAGGTATGGTAAAACAGTGGCAAGACATGAACTACGAAGGTCGTCATTCGAGCTCTTATGTTGAGTCTTTACCTGACTTTGGCAAGCTGATGGAAGCTTACGGTCACGTGGGTATTCAAATTGACCATGCCGATGAGCTTGAATCGAAGCTTGCTGAAGCGATGGCAATTAACGACAAATGTGTATTTATTAACGTGACGGTTGACCGTAGTGAGCATGTATATCCAATGCAAATTGCCGGTCAATCCATGAAAGACATGTGGTTACGTAAAGGGGAGCGCACAGCATGAGACACATTATCTCTGTTTTAGTTGAAAACGAATCAGGTGCGCTGTCTCGTTTAGTGGGCTTGTTCTCTCAACGTGGTTATAACATTGAGACCTTAAACGTTGCCCCAACCGAAGACTCAACCCTGTCACGTTTAACGTTGACCACTTATGGTGATGATCACAAGATTGAGCAAATCACCAAGCAACTGAACAAATTGGTTGAAGTGGTGAAAGTGGTGGATCTGTCAGAAGGTGCACACATTGAACGTGAACTGATGCTGATTAAAGTCAAAGCACTTGGCTCAGCACGTGACGAAATTAAGCGCACGGCAGACATCTTCCGTGGTCAGGTGGTAGACGTCACCCCAACGACCTATACCATTCAAATCGCAGGTACAACCGAGAAGATTGACGGTTTTATTGATGCCCTAGCAGAGAACACCATTTTAGAAGTGGTTCGTTCTGGTGTGTCAGGTATCGCGCGCGGCGAAAAAGTTTTAACAATTTAATTTTACTAAATAATTTTTTGACAACCTCAGTATAAACCTATACAACTAGGTAAGGCTTAACCTACACAAAAATCGGTTAAGCCATGAGGGAAACAAAGCATTCAAGCGGAGACAGCAATGCAAATTTTTTACGATAAAGAC
>CAVBYE010000183.1:0-4316 GCA_963599285.1 Bacteroidaceae bacterium
GGTCTTGGTACTTACGACCGATCAAACGTTTGATCGCGAATAATGTGTTTTTAGGGTTTGTTACTGCTTGACGTTTCGCAGATTGACCTACAAGGATCTCGCCATCTTTATACGCAATAATCGATGGAGTTGTACGCGCGCCTTCAGCGTTTTCGATAACTTTAACGTTGTCGCCTTCAAGTACTGATACGCAAGAGTTTGTAGTACCTAAGTCAATACCAATGATTTTAGCCATTAGATGAATTCCTCAAAAATTCTGTTGTGATGTTTCACTTGTTATTCGATATGAGAGCCAATCAAAATTTTTCAAGTGATTTTTCAGAAAAAATTTCAAAAGCTCTCGAATTTCTAGGGCTTACGCGCCAACCATAACCATAGCAGGGCGGAGTAAACGACCGTTTAAGCTATAGCCTTTTTGTAATACCACACCAATTTCATTGGCTTTGGCATCTGGTGCAATACCTACAGCTTGGTGTAAATCTGCGTTGAAGCCATTTGCTGTATCCACTGCTACCACACCAAATTTTTCAAGTGTAGTCAGCAGTGATTTAAGTGTCAGTTCTACACCTTCAGATAAAGGGGTTTTTTCTTCGCCCGCAGCAGCAATCGCACGCTCAAGGTTGTCGACAGAATCAAGCAATTGTTTGGCAAATTTTTCTAAAACAGCATCTTTATGCTTGTCTGATTCACGTTGAATACGTTCAACGCTTTTTTGTGCTTCGTAGACTGCATTGGCAGTACGTGCTTTTTCTAACTTAAGATCGCCTTCGAGTTGGGCAATTTGCTCTTGTAAAGATTCAACGGTAACTTCAGCTTGCTCAGGTTCAGCTTGAGCTGTTTGTTGTTCCGCTTGCTCTAAGTCTTGAGCTTCTTGATTTTGCTCAGTCGCCATTGCTTTACTCCGTTTAAATGGGTTCTTAAACATGTACAGTTCCTTTGGCATCAGTTCTAACTGTGTGAATGCTGAACTGCCATGATGTTAAATTTCATGATTAGCACTAAAGGTCGGGGCACGTGCAAAAAATTCAAGCAATGAAATGCACTAAATCTAAAAATTATTGGAAAAATAGCATCTTTATTGAGAAGTAAACTTCAATTCTTCATCTTCAAATATGACTAAATCTGGGCTTAAACAGGAAAAAATACGCGCGTCATGATAAAAAATCTTTTTTATTGAGCTAATTAGAACGGTTTGTGTAAGCCTGACGTTAACGAGTGACTGATCTGATTAATGAGTGAGTGGTTGTAGACATGTTGAGTAGAGCATCATCTTCATGATCGAAGCGCTTTTTTCTACAGAGTCACCTTAAGTAACATGACTAAAAAACATACTTAGATAAAAAAACGATCAATATTTAACAAAATAAGTATTTCTCAAAAAATGAACAACTGGGTATTATTTGTTCAGATTCTATCGCTGTAGTTTCTTCTTGTTATTCTGAAATGTGTTTTTCAAGCTTATCCAACCTCTGGATAAGCTTTTTTTTTGCCTAGACGTTTAGGGTCATATCAAACAGAGCAGTCATACAGATCAATCGCTAGGCTGCACTTGCTGAGTGCTAAACAGCCCTTTATATTAAAGCCTAGAGTTCTCTGATGCCCGTTGAGGTATTTTGCGAAGCCACTTGGTTAAATAAGTCCATTCCAATGATTGAATAAAACAACAACACGTGTATTGGAATGAGGGTGATTTTATGAATATTCATGTATATGCAGAACAACTTGCGACACAGGGGCGTGGCACCTTGGCTCGTGCGGTTGATTATTTACCCACTCCGATACAGCGTGGTTTAGTCAAGCTACTCCCTTATCCGTACGCATATCCAAGTCTCGATCCAACCTTGTCCTGTATGTTGGCGCTACAGTATGCACAAGGGCAAAGAGGATTCCTGAGCGGCGATCTGAAGCAGTCACGTCAAGCATTTGAGCAACAAATGCAGCTCTTGGTCTGCAAACCCACATTTATTCCGCATGTTCAAGACTTAAGATTACCCTTACCAAGTGGCACTATTGCAGCACGGCACTATCATCCTCAACCTAAGAAAAAGTTACCCATGTTGGTGTTCTATCATGGTGGTGGCTTTATTTCGGGAAGTATTAGCACACATGATGAAGCCTGTCGTTTATTTGCTAAAAGTCTAAATATGCAAATTATCAGCGTGCAATATCCCTTAGCACCAGAGGCAAGTCCAAAGCAACTGATTCAAGCATGTAATGAAGCACTACAATGGGTCTATTACAATCGTCGCCAACTGAATATTTATAAAGGCAGAATAGCGATAGCCGGAGACAGTGCTGGAGGCAATATTTGTGCAGTATTGGCACAGCAGACGATTGGTCAAGCCTATGCTCCACAAGCACAGTGGCTGATTTATCCTGCGCTCGATTTTAAACAGCATTATCCTTCTGCGGATACCTATGCACATGGTCTGGTGCTCACCGCTGAGGATGTGCAACAGGTAAAAACACTCTATGCACAGCGACACCAGATGGAACTCGATGATCCACTCATTTCACCGATATACGCTGATGTTTCAGCTCAATTGCCACCTGCCTGTATTGTCACGGTGGGTCACGACATCTTACATGATGAGGCAGAACTGTATGCACAAAAGCTAAAAGCGCAAGGCTGCCGTGTGCAATATCTGAATTATACAGAACAAACACATGGCTTTATTAACTTAACTACTGTGTCCAAACAAGCCAAAAAGCGCAGTATCGAAATGGCATTAAACTTTAAAAAATTTTGGCGTCAATGTCGTTAACTTAAAGTTTTACAGTGTTTCACGTGAAACACGCTTAACCTGCTGAATCTGTGCTGCAGGCAGAATTAATTGGAACTCGGGCATATAAAAGCTATGGATATAGCGTGCTTGTGTAAAGTCAGGGAAAAGATTGTCGATATTGTGCCACTGTACAGATTTTAACTTACACAGTTGGCCACGAAACTGTGGGATAAAATGATAGTGTTGGCCTTGCCAGTGTTGGCGAATATTTAAAATGCTGTCAGGTAATTGATGACTATTAATATAAAAACTAGGACTATGTCTATGATGATTGAGTTGAATCATCATGCATTGCTGCGCATGTTGGATTTCACAAAACATCCCGCTAGAAGTATTGGTCCAAGTAAATTGCGCGACTTCTTTAGGTAAGCCCCAAAATTGTTGGCCATAAATAGCCGACTCTTGTGTAGAGACAAAAATTTTTGGCACAAGAGAAAGTCTTTGTTTATTGATAATAGGATGATCCACAATAAACAGTGCATCATATGGGCCAATGGGCGTATCACGGTAGCGTAATAAAATAACATGCAACATATGGCCACTGCGTGATGCAGTTAGGTTAAAGGCTTGAGCGTGTTCTAGCAGATGGGGGCTAGCCCAATAATTTAAAATATAGGCTTCACCATGACACTGCCAAGGTGGATATTGGTTGAAGGCAGAACTATATTGGAGGGGGATCATTTTTTATTCCTTCTATTCATCTGATTATTTTCTTTATAGTGAATGACGAAGATTGAAAAAATTGAAGTACAACTTAAAGGGATTGGTAAACAAATGTTAAAAAAAACGGTACTCGCTTGTTCAGCAGCCATGTTAAGTATGGCGGCATTGGCTAATAATACAGTGGTTGAAATGAAAACAACGGCTGGCAATATTGAAATCGAACTCTTTAATACTCAGGCACCCGTGTCGACAAAAAACTTTGAACATTATGTGAAAACTAAATTTTATAATGGCACGATTTTTCATCGCGTGATTCCAGGTTTTATGATTCAAGCTGGGGGCTTTAACTCAGACCTTATAGAGAAAACCACAACTAGGCCCGCGATTCGTAATGAAGCAGATCATGGTTTAAGTAATAAACGAGGCACTTTGGCAATGGCACGTACCCAAGACCCAAACTCAGCCAAGAGTCAGTTCTTCATTAACGTGGCCGATAATACTGATTTAGACCAGCAACCTGGCCAAGCTGGCTATGCGGTGTTTGGACAAGTCACTAAAGGCATGGACGTGGTAGACAAAATTGTTAATACACCAACTTATCGGGTAGGTATACACAATGATATGCCCCGAAATAGCATTAAAATCCTGAGTATGAGTATTAAACCAACAGCCAAGAAAACTCAGCACAATATCGAGCAAAAATAAAAAAATTAGTTTTTTTATTGTTAATTAGTAGCTTATGCATTGTTTTGGTGATTTACGCACCATAATAATGCATAAAAAAGCAACACACAGTAAAACAAGTGTTTAAAAGCACTTGCGTGAGGAAAATAATTCCCTATAATGCAACCCATACCGACGAGATGA
>CAVBYE010000184.1:0-4288 GCA_963599285.1 Bacteroidaceae bacterium
AATCTGTGGTACGTGAAAAATATGTCGGTGATCCTGCGTTGGTTACAGGTCATGTGGTGTATCGTGCTGTGGTGCCAAAAGACGAATTCCCTGAAGATCTACAATGGAATGCAGCGAGTATTTGGGTCGGTCCAAACTGTCACTTAGTGCATTATCCACTACGCGGTGGTGAAGAATACAACGTGGTCGTCACCTTCCACAGCCGTGAACAAGAAGAGTGGGGCGTTAAAGACGGTTCTAAAGAAGAAGTCTTGTCTTACTTCGAAGGCATTTGTCCCAAAGCACGTCAGCTCATTGAATTGCCAAAATCTTGGCGTCGCTGGGCCACAGCTGATCGTGAGCCGATTGATCAATGGACCTATGGCCGAATCACATTATTAGGTGATGCTGCACATCCAACCACGCAATATATGGCACAAGGTGCATGTATGGCGATGGAAGATGCCGTGACTTTAGGTGAAGCACTGCGTATTACCAACAACAACATTGCTGCAGCGTTTGATATTTATCAACGTGCACGTGTATCGCGTACAGCACGTATTGTGTTGTCATCACGTGAAATGGGTAAGCTTTACCATGCCAAAGGCGTACAACGTATGGTACGTAACGATTTATGGCGTGGTCGTCAAAGCCAAGACTTCTATAATGCCATGGCATGGTTGTATGACTGGAACGTGGACAACTGCTTAGATGCGGCGCAAAACTACACAGGAACAGCAGCATGAAAATGTACGGATTTTTCCGCAGCGGTACCTCACACCGTACGCGTATTGTTTTAAATCTTAAACAGATTTCTTATGACTTGCTGCCGGTTTCACTCATGAAAAATGAGCATAAAAACGCTGCATTTCAGGCCATTAACCCACAAGGTTTTGTCCCGGTATTGGCGATTAACGATCAATTACTGCTGCAAAGTCCTGCCATTATTGAGTGGTTAGAAGAAACCCATCCTGAACATGCATTATTACCCAAAGATGCGATTGCACGTGCAAAAGTACGTGCCTTAGCGGCGGTGGTCGGCTGTGATATTCACCCGATTAATAACAAACGTATTTTGGACTATCTACGCAACACTCTAAAGCTTGATGATGCGCAAGTACAAACTTGGTGCCAGCATTGGATTGATGAAGGCTTTAGCGCGTTAGAAACGCTACTTGCAGCCGATCAAAACCGTGGTGATTTTTGTTATGGCCATCAACCGACGCTTGCCGATGCTTATTTGATTCCACAAGTGGATTCATCGAAGCGCTTTAAGGTGGATATGAGCAAATATCCACATATTCAACGAATTTATGATGCATGTATGGCTTTGCCTGCGTTTCAAGCAGCAGCGCCCATGAATCAACCCGATGCTGCCTAAAGCACACCTCTTATACATGAACTAAGGAAAGCAACATGAGCTTCGTATTTAATCCAATGCCAATCGTCGGTTTACCTGTCAAAGACACCGATGCACTCTTCCCTGTACGTCGCGTTTACTGCGTGGGCCGTAACTATGCCGCGCATGCCCGTGAAATGGGTTTTGATCCAGATCGTGAACCGCCATTCTTCTTCTGTAAGCCAAATGATGCGCAATCAATTGTACCAGTGCCTGCGGATCAAGCGATTACCATTCCATATCCAACCCAAACCTCAAATTATCATTATGAAATTGAGCTTGTGGTTGCCATTGGTAAAGACGGCAAAAACATTTCAGTTGAAGAAGCCGCGGAATATGTGTTTGGTTATGCAGTTGGTCTAGATATGACGCGTCGTGACTTACAAATGGCGCACCGTGAAAAAGGTCGTCCTTGGGAAGTGGGCAAAGCATTTGATTACTCAGCACCAGTGGGCTTAATTCATACCATTGAACAAGCAGGTGAAATTAACGCAGGCGATATTCACTTAACGGTAAACGGTGACACCAAACAACGCAGTGACTTAACTCACTTACTGTGGAACGTGGCTGAAACCATTGCCAATCTTTCAACCTTATTTGAACTCAAACAAGGTGACTTAATCTTCACCGGCACACCAGAAGGTGTAGGCGCAGTGGTTCGTGGTGACCAAATGCGTGCTGAGGTTGCAGGTTTAACCGGTATTACGGTGAACGTAGCCTAAACCGATAGGATAGAAATACCCTCAAGTCACCTTGGGGGTGTTTTTTGCAAGGGATGCAGCGCTAAATGCGAGCGCAAGGGAGGATGACATGTCTCATCAACAACAGGTCGAAGTACAAGACTTCATTGATCGCAATCCATTGTCTATGTCACAGAAAATGATTATGTGGCTGTGTTTTTTGATTGTCGCGATTGATGGCTTTGATACAGCTGCTGTTGGCTTTATTGCCCCAGCACTCAAAGCCGAATGGGCATTAAGTGCAACTGATCTTGCGCCATTGTTTGGTGCAGGCTTATTTGGTCTGATGGCAGGGGCCTTGGTCTTTGGCCCATTGGCAGACAAATGGGGGCGTAAGCCGATCTTAATTGGCTCGGTAATTTTATTTGGCTTAGCAAGTTTGATCAGTGCTTTTACCACAGATTTACAATCATTAGTGATTTGGCGCTTTATTACGGGCTTAGGGCTAGGGGGTGCGATGCCCAATGCCATTACCTTAACTTCAGAATACAGTCCAAGTAAGCGCCGTGCCAGTTTAGTGACCTTAATGTTCTGTGGTTTTACCATTGGCTCAGCCCTAGGCGGGATTGCTTCGGCACAGCTTTTACCACACATCGGTTGGCATGGTATTTTAATGATTGGCGGGATTTTACCGTTACTCACTGTACCGTTCTTGATTTGGCTATTGCCTGAATCTTTACGCTTTATGGTGCTTAAAAGCCATGCGCAAGCCAAAATTGAACGTGTAGTACAACGCATTGCACCGCATGTGACCCAATTACCTCAATTATTGCCGGGCAGTAATGAAGTCAAAAATGTGGGCATTAAAGAACTCTTTAGCCGTCAATATGCATTAGGCACCATTTTAATTTGGTGTACCTTCTTCATGAGCTTGCTGATCATTTATATGATTTCAAGTTGGATGCCAACTCTTTTAACAAATGAAGGATTTAACTTAGTCAATGCCTCATGGTTAACGTCAATCTTCCAAATTGGTGGTACGATTGGTGCGATTGCTATTGGTTTTAGTATGGATAAAGTCGAACCAGCCAAGGTACTCAGCGTTGTGTATGTATTAGGCGGTATTTTCTTGGTCTGCTTAGGTTTGGGTATTGAGCAAGGCAATATGCTCTTACTGATGCTCGCCATGTTTGGTGTAGGCGTAGGCATTAGCGGCTCACAAGTTGGGGTGAATGCCTTTACCTCAGGTTTCTACCCAACCCATTGCCGTGCTACAGGCGTAAGTTGGGCCAATGCTGTGGGACGTTCAGGTTCGGTCATTGGGTCTGTGATTGGCGGCTGGCTCATGTCTTTGAATTTATCAAGTTTTGAAATTATGTCAGTCTTGGCCATTCCTGCGTTCTTTGCCGCTTTTGCTTTATTTATGATTAAGCGACTGAAACAACAAGAGCAGCAGCTTCAACTTAAGCCGCTTAAATCTTAATTGTTCTGCCATTCAAGCCAGCATCTGCTGGCTTTTTTGTGTCTAAATTATAGCGACCAGCATCTGTAATGGGACGGCTATGTAAATTAGATAAGATTGTACTATGAACTAGATGAGGGGACAGATTGCATCAGCACAAGATTAAGTTTTGCAGGCTCGTGTCTAAATGCTTATGATGCTTATTCTATACACTCAGGGGGTAACGAGAAACATGTCTAAATTTTTTATAATCAATAGTGTGGTATTAAGCCTGTTTGCTCTATTTATGGCTACAAATGGCTTTATGCAGCTCACCGTATTGGGCTATATGGTCGTAGGTGGACTTTATTTGCTCAGTAACTTGGTGGTTTATTTTGCGATTCGTCTGTTACGTGCGTTAGAGGCGAAAAAGACTGGTGCTATTGCCTCAGTCGCACAGTAATCACAGCTTGCCTTTGTCAGCTTTCGCTTACAGTGCAAAGGGTGTATCGCCGCTATATCTTACACTAACTTTTGCCTATGCTGACATCATCAGGAACAGGATGTTCTCGAACATAAAACAACAATCATCAGTTTTGTGACAAGGAAGACACGGTATAACAGCTATACCTCATGCAACCGCCATACGAAAAAGCCCAACACCGCGTTGGGCTTTTTTATGCGCTTTGAATCAGTCCTAAACGCTAGATTTTGTCTTACCACCCGCCAAAAAAAAGCATGGCAGACCTTTGCAGCTTAAGACAGCATGATGAAGCGCTGAATCATCAA
>CAVBYE010000185.1:0-4284 GCA_963599285.1 Bacteroidaceae bacterium
ATGGTATCTTGAAAGTATCTGCAAAAGACAAGAGCACTGGTAAAGAGCAATCAATCCAGATTAAAGCAAACTCAGGTTTGTCTGATGCTGAAATCGAAGCAATGATCAAAGATGCTGAAGCGAATGCTGAAGAAGACCGTAAATTTGAAGAGCTTGCAAAAGCACGTAACGAAGCAGATGCTTTAGTTTCATCTTCACAAAAAGCGGTGAAAGATCTTGGCGAACAAGTAACAGCTGACGAAAAAACTGCGGTTGAAACTGCTGTTTCTGAATTAGAAGCTGCGACGAAAGAAAATGATGTTGAAGAAATCAAAGCGAAAACTGAAGCGCTTCAAAACATCATTATGCCAATCACTCAACGTGCTTATGAAGCTGCGCAAGGTCAAGGCGGTGCTGAAGGTTTCGACCCTAACGCATTCCAAGGCGGTGCAGGTCAAGCTCAACAAGCGGATGATGGCGTTGTAGATGCTGAGTTCAAAGAAGTGAAAGACGACAAAAAATAATTTGTCCCTTGAACTGACTTGAACAGTCAAAAAGACCGCGCGAAAGCGCGGTTTTTTTATGTTTAAAACATGACATCCGTATATAGCTGAGATGTTCTCTTGCATGCATTTCAGCTACATTAGTGAAAACACTGTATAGATGAAGCCTATGTTGCGTTTAGTACTGTTGCTCTTGTTAATGGGCTTTGGATTGATGCTGTTCTATCAAAACATTCACTTTCCCCATTTAAAACACATTCCACTCAGTGAACGGCTACTGGCACCTTTTGATCAGCGTATTCGTTATCGCATTGGTGAGATAGATCCACGCTTTGGCCTAACGCAACACCAACTACAACAATTGGCATTTGAAGCCACACAAATTTGGCAGCAAACCGGTGAGCCTGATTATTTTGTCTATGATCCCAACGCACGCCTGAGTATTGATTTGATCTATGACCAACGTCAATCCGAAACGCAGTCTAGACAACATAGTCTAAGTGAAATTGAACAAAAACAAGCATTATGGCAACAACGTCATGATGAAGCCGAACAGATGCAGCAGCAAATTGCGCATTTACGTCAAGCTTTGCAGCAAAAACGAGACGATTTGCAGCAAGCAACACAGCATTATAATCGGCAGGTACAACAGATTAATGCTCAAGGAGGTGCTTCACCTGAACAACGTTTTCGTTTAGAGCAGCAAAGTAGCCAATTACAGCAGCAGCAACAGCAATTAGAGGCACAGATCCAAAGCCATAATCAGAATATCCATAGATTGAATCAACACGTTGCTCAATTAAATGCTCTCAATCAGGAATTATCTGCACAGATCTCGAGTTTTAATTCGCGTTTTACAGGCAAAACCTTTGATAAGGGCGTGTTTAATGGCCGACAAATTGTAATTTATGAATTTAGTTCCAAAGATGACTTGAGGCTCACCTTAGCACATGAATTTGGACATGCCTTAGGTCTTGGCCATCATCACGATCCTGAAGGCCTCATGCATCCACTCTTACAACAGCAAAAGTTACAAAATTTTCAGCTCACCCCTGCTGATTTACAGCTTTTAGCTCAGCGCTAAAACGAAATATAGACTTGAATAAAAAAATCCCTTATTTTTTTTATGCGTATTTTATTTAATCTACAAACAATTTAATTTTTTCATGTTATTGTGGAGCCTACCTCAGAAAGAACATCTTTGGAGCATCGTGTGAGTTACTACCATATTCTGATTGAAGCCAATGACCATATCAGCACTGTTGAAGAAACTCGCGATATTGAAATTTTTGATATTGTTGAAATTGGCCCTTATCTACACGCTATTTTGCTCCCCTACTTTAACGAGCAAATCCTTGAACTTGAGGACGATAATCTAGACTTCAAAGATGTTTTACATTTACAAGTGAAGCAGACACTGTTGCCGATTAAACACTTAATTGAAGAAGAACAACGGCAATTGCCAAGTGACACCGACGTGACTATTAGCGCTTATGAAATTTTTAATAACCGTAATTTAAGCCAAGATGTCACCACCATTATTTTTGATCTCTTAGATGCGATCAAATTGTGTGAATAAGGCATAAATTAAAAAGGTCTGCTTGCGCAGACCTTTTTGACTTGCGTTATTAGCGCATTAAGCGTTGTGCTTGATCTTGACGCAAAGCCATCAGAATTTTCTGCCCTGCACGACCGTTTTGGGTCAGGCCTAAACGAGCTTGCTCCGCCATAATGGCTTGTCGGGTTTTATCACCAATCAGTCCATCTGCAGCACCAATATCATAGCCTCGTGCTAACAGCATCGTTTGAATCTCTCGACGTTCGGCGCGTGATGTACCAGCATCGTCTGTTGGCCAAGTAGCTTGGAAATTCCCCTGCCCACGTAAGCGATCAGATAAATGAGCAATCGCTAAAGCATAACTTTCCGCAGCATTGTAGGCATAAATGGCATCAAAGTTTTTAAATACCAAGAATACTGGTCCATGACGTCCTGCAGGTGCCATTAAGCCCGCTTGAGCACTTAAACTTAAATTTCCTTGTACTAAAGACGAACCATCCGCACGCACTACACCGCGTTCAATCCAACTTTGTAAAGACTTTTTATTGCGACGACCTTCGCCACTGAGTGAAACATCTGCCGGTAAACGCACTTCAAAGCCCCAAGGCTGTCCAGTTTGCCAACCACGTTTTTTTAAGAAGTTCGCAGTTGAGGCTAAAGCATCGCTGGTGCTTGACACTAAATCACGACGACCATCGCCATCAAAGTCAACCGCAAGCTCTTCATAAGTGCTTGGCATAAATTGCGTATGACCAAATGCCCCTGCCCATGAGCCTTTGAGCTGTGCTTCTGTTAAATCACCGCGTTGTAAGATTCGCATGGCTGCAAAGAACTCACCACGGAAATACGTTTGGCGACGACCTTCACAACTTAAGGTGCCCAATGCCTGTAACAATGGGTATTTACCGGCAATATCACCAAAATTACTTTCCACGCCCCAAACAGCCACCACCACATTGGCAGGTACACCATATACCGCTTCCACACGGTTGAGCACCGCGCGATGCTCAGCTAACTTCTGTTGTCCTAGCTGAACACGTTCTTCATCCACTAAACCCGATAAATAATCCCAAATTGGAGTAGAAAATTCAGGTTGATAATTCAGTTTCTCAATCACTGAATAATCGGGGGTCAAATCTCGGGTATAGCGGTCATATGTACTCGCATAGACACCACTTGCAATCGCCTGCCCACGTAAACTATTTAAACATGTTCGAAATTGCGGATGAGATACCGCTTGCGAGTATTGGCCATAGCTTGGCGTTAACACTTGTGGACTCACCACAGGGCTGAGCTTGCCATTAATAATCAGTTCAGCTTGTGCTGTAGCTGCTGCAAGGGTCATTGAACCCAAAAGAAGAGCAAGGCGATACATGACATTCCTTATAGTTTGAATTTAAATTTTGTCATTACCTTAGCAGTATCTATAAAAAATTAAACAGAAAAAGCGTAAAGTTAAATCAAAATTGAGATTTGAATTTAAATTGCATTTGCCTTGTGCTGTGAGATTTACATTTAAATTCAAAACTCCTGCAACAGCGTGCAGCTGAATCGATTATCAACACAAAATGAGCATTTAAGCAGTGATACGGTGGAAAACTGAGGATGATTCTGTTGATAACTCTATGGATTATTGCGTGGATAAGTTATCTAAAATAATGGCGATGCTGGATCAACTTATAGAAATTTATGATTTATATCGTAATTTTAGAGTTTTTATTTTTGAATTCAAATCATGCATTTCAACTCAAAATTTAAGTATTGGTTAAGACCGTATGACACCACAAAGATGGGAGAATATTGTGATGAACGATCAAAACCAATATGCATGCGAATGCGAAAGACGCGCATTCTGCCTGAACTGAAGCTATAAAAAAAGCGATCAACATCGTGATCGCTTTTTTATTGGTCAATTAAGCGTTTAGATGGTCATATCTTCGCTTAATGCCAATGGATTAGGTAAAATTTTTGCCAATTGACGACATAAATTCACCAATTCTGCTGAATCATTTGGCATTAAGGTAATGTGGCCAATCTTACGACCTGCACGCTCTGACTTATTATACAGATGCAAATGTGCACCCTCTAAAGCCAAAACATCTGCAGTTTTTGGATGTTGACCAATAATATTCACCAAAATGCTTGGGCGAATGATCTCAGTCGAACCGAGTGGCAAACCTGCAACAGCGCGAATATGATTTTCAAACTGCGAACATACCGCACCTTCAATCGACCAATGCCCTG
>CAVBYE010000186.1:0-4271 GCA_963599285.1 Bacteroidaceae bacterium
ATTGGATCCAGCATCTGCAGCAGAAGACAGCAGCCAAAATCACTTTCTATTGGGTTTATTTACCAATTTAGCCAACCCGAAAACCTTAATTTACTTCAGCAGCGTCTTCTCACTAGCTTTAGCCTCTTCTGCTGACAGCAGTATAAAAACGCAATTGGCCTTGATTATACCGATTCAGACATTTGTGACCTTTGCACTGTTTATGTTGATTTTGTCATTGCCGCGTATTAAAGCCGCGTATCAAGCTGCAGGCAGCTATATTGATCTGTTGTCTGGTGGGTTATTCTTACTGTTTGCGTGTTGGCTCTGGTGGGATGCGATTCAATTATTTTAAGTTCGCAGATGACTCATCAGCTTTGCAAACAGGCTGAGAATTGCTTTTAACTTTGGTACTGTCAGTTGCATTACGTTGTTGATAACGATTAGGCGCGAGCGCAGCTTCAGTATTTTCAGAACCATGGTAGTGACGGCTGCGGTTGGCACGCTCACGTAAGCCACCTTTTTTGATCAGTTGGACCATAGGGAATTCCTATAAATTGGTTGTTTTTTAGCTAAAAAAACCGACAAATTGTCACACAAATGCTCTTTTAGCATGTCACAATAGCAGTATACACAGTCAAATAGGAGTATACCTATGCTGCGTTATCATTGTGCTTGCTGTAATCGTGTCGTTGCTGCACAGGTACAAACCTGTCCAGAATGTGGATCACATCATATCAAAAGCCCATTTGGATTTTGGATATTTTGTGTCGGGATTTGCCTGGCACTCGCCATCGGTTTGCAAGCGGTACATATGTACTCACAACAAGAACAGCATAGTTTACCGGAGCAACAACGCTTATTTGAAGTGTTACCCACGGTAGATCAAAACAAAAATTAATCAAGCCCCATGAAAAAAAGCCCGCGACAGCGGGCTTTTTTGATGCGGATTTTACAGACCTGCTGCTGCGCGTAATGCTGCTGCTTTGTCAGTTTTTTCCCATGTAAATGCAGTATCAGAACCTTCGCGGCCGAAGTGACCATACGATGCGGTTTGTTGATACATCGGTTGAATCAAGTTCAACATACGGGTAATACCGTAAGGACGTAAATCGAAGTGTTCACGTACAAGTGCAATAATCAATTCATCCGATACTTTTGCAGTATTGAAGGTGTTGATTGAAATTGAGGTTGGCTCAGCAACACCAATGGCATAAGACACTTGAATTTCACATTTTTCTGCAAGGCCAGCAGCAACAATGTTTTTCGCTACATAACGACCTGCGTAAGCTGCAGAACGGTCAACTTTTGATGGATCTTTACCTGAGAATGCACCACCACCGTGACGTGCCATACCACCGTAGGTATCTACAATGATTTTACGACCGGTTAAACCACAGTCACCTACAGGGCCGCCAATCACGAACATACCCGTTGGGTTAATATGGAACTTAGTTTCTGCATGGAACATGTCTGCAGGAATGACTTTCTTCACGATTTCTTCAATCACCGCTTCTTTCAGTTGCGATTGAGAAATAGAAGGATCGTGTTGAGTTGAAAGTACCACAGCATCTAAACGTACAGGCTTGCCATTTTCATAGGCAAATGTGACCTGACTTTTGGCATCTGGACGTAACCAAGCCAACTTACCTTGTTTACGTAGTTCTGCTTGTTTTTCCATTAAACGGTGTGCGTATGAAATTGGCGCAGGCATGAGTACGTCAGTTTCGCGGCTTGCATAACCAAACATTAAACCTTGGTCACCGGCACCTTGATCTTCAGGCTTTTGACGGTCTACACCTTGTGCAATTTCTGGTGATTGTTTACCAATCATGTTTAATACAGCACAGGTTGAACCATCAAAACCAAGGTCAGAATGGTGATAACCAATACCGTTTACGGTATTACGTACAATGGCTTCAAAGTCGACGTTGGCCGTGGTTGTGATTTCACCGGCAAGTACAACGGCACCCGTTTTTACCAGTGTTTCACAAGCAACACGTGCGTATGGATCTTCTTTTAAGATGGCATCCAAAATGGCATCACTGATTTGGTCAGCCATTTTATCTGGATGGCCTTCGCTTACAGATTCCGAGGTAAATACAGCGTACTCGCGCATAGTCCTATCACAGTTAAATTAAAAGACGCGATATGTTACATCGACTTAGACTTTTGGACTAGTTCTAGAATGATAAAATGGCTGAATTTATTTCAATTTTATGCGCTTTTAACTGATATTTGTATCTAAAAAATTGATAAGCACAACTTAAAGGCACAGCTTTGTATGAAAAATAGCCTTTTGTTGCTACAGGGTAGAGATAGGAGAAAAAGATACAAAAATTCAAATAAATAAGTCCCTTAATACATGCATCTTACAATACATAAAAAAACTTAAGTAAAATGAAGAGGATTTTTTAACCAAGCTTGTTAATTTCACCAGATGGTCAAAAGTTGTGGTGAGTTGCAGATAAAAGCCTAGAGAATAAACAAAATACTTAAGCGCTGTATTCAAATGCTGCTTTAAAACATGAATAAAATTCATCTTGAAGATGTATTGCCCATATTTTGCTAAGCAAATTTAAAAAATACAACAACATAACTCCGGCCAAGTGTTGAAGAGAGCGTAGATTTTTGACAGCAAAATCACTTTAAACTTGGATTTAGTACTAAATCAGAGCCATTCACAGCACGATTGTGTGTCTCAGCAACAATAAGTGTTGAAATATTGAAGCCAAGGCTTTACCCCTCGGCATTTTTTTAAGACAATATACGGCAGTTTTGAATTTTGATTCATGTTCTTTTTAACAGATAATTTGGACTCTGACCTATGACGACCCCACTGAATGAACGTCGTATTGCCAACGCAATTCGTGTATTAGCAATGGATGCTGTGCAAAAAGCAAACTCAGGCCATCCAGGTGCGCCAATGGGGATGGCAGATATCGCTGACGTGGTTTGGCGTGAATTTTTAAGCCACAACCCAACGAACCCGAGCTGGGCAAACCGCGACCGTTTTGTACTGTCAAATGGTCATGGCTCAATGCTTCAATATGCATTACTTCATTTAACGGGCTACGATCTTTCAATCGAAGATCTAAAAGCATTCCGCCAATTACACTCTAAAACGCCGGGTCACCCAGAATTAGGTTATGCACCGGGCATCGAAACCACGACTGGTCCATTAGGTCAAGGTATTGCCAATGCGGTTGGTTTTGCTTTGGCAGAAAAAACTTTAGCAGCGCAATTCAACAAAGAAGACATCAGCGTTGTTGATCACTTCACTTACTGCTTCCTAGGCGATGGCTGTTTAATGGAAGGTGTTTCTCACGAAGCATGTTCACTTGCAGGTACTTTAGGTCTGGGTAAACTGATTGCTTACTACGATGACAACGGCATTTCAATTGACGGTGAAGTTGAAGGTTGGTTCTCTGACGATACAGAACAACGCTTCCAAGCTTACGGCTGGCAAGTACTGAAAGTTGATGGTCACGATGCAGATGCATTACGTGCAGCAACTTTAGAAGCAAAAGCTGAAACTCAAAAACCAACGATTATTATCTGTAAAACGATTATTGGTTTAGGTTCACCAAACAAACAAGGTAAAGAAGATTGCCACGGTGCACCGCTGGGTAATGACGAAATCGCGTTAACACGTGAAGCTTTAGGTTGGACTGAAGGTCCATTCGAAATTCCTGCTGACGTGTATGCAGCATGGGATGCAAAAGAAAAAGGCGCATCTGCTGAAGCAGCGTGGAACGAAACATTTGCGCAATACGAAGCGAAATACCCAACTGAAGCGGCTGATCTTAAACGTCGTATGTCTGGTGAATTACCAGCAGACTTCGTTGCGAAAGCAGATGCGTATATTGCTGAAGTAAATGCAAAAGCAGAAACCATCGCAACACGTAAAGCAAGCCAAAATGCAATCCAAGCATTTGCACCAATGTTGTCAGAAATCTTAGGTGGTTCTGCGGACCTTGCAGGTTCTAACCTAACACTTTGGAAAGGTGCGCAAGGCGTTCAAGACAATGCGGCAGGTAACTACGTACACTATGGCGTACGTGAGTTTGGTATGACTGCAATCGCGAACGGTGTAGCACTTCACGGTGGTTTCATTCCTTACGTAGCAACATTCCTCATGTTCATGGAATATGCACGTAATGCAGTACGTATGTCTGCACTCATGAAACAACGTGTGATCCATGTATATACACACGATTCAATCGGTTTAGGTGAAGATGGTCCTACACACCAACCAATCGAGCAAATCGCGTCTTTACGTGGTACACCAA
>CAVBYE010000187.1:0-4196 GCA_963599285.1 Bacteroidaceae bacterium
GAATTCAACAAGAAAACTAAGTTGTTCTAAATAGAAAAAAGCCAGGTTTACACTGGCTTTTTTTATGGGTGGAATCAAAAGCCCTGCTGGGGCTTTTGATCCCTATTAACGACCCCGTGGTAACGGAATATATTGATTGGTTGGGTTTTGTTGCCCTTGTGCAGGTCGTTCTGCAACTTGAACATCTAACTGCATTGGCGTGTTATTACGCTCAATCTCAAGTTTGACCGTTGAGTTTGGCGTCTGTAAGCCCACATAGTTGACCAAGTAACTCGCTGAGCTAATCTCTTTACCATTGACTTTCAGTAAGGTGTCGCCTTTTTGTAAGCCGGCTTGTGCAGCTGGACCGTTGGCTTCAACCTCTTCAACCACAACCCCAGCTGTTCGGGTCGCCATCATGTCATCTCTTGGCATTGAGGATAAACGAATGCCCAAATAACCACGAATCACACGACCATGCTGTAAAATTGAGTTGAGGACGTGTTGACACACCGGTGCAGAAATTGCAAAGCCAATGCCTAGGGAGCCACCTGATTGCGAGAAGATTGCGGTGTTTACCCCAATCAGATTACCCGCAACATCAATCAATGCACCACCTGAGTTCCCAGGGTTAATTGCAGCATCAGTTTGAATAAAATCTTCGTAGTTGTTAATGCCTAAACCTGAGCGGCCTGTGGCTGAAATAATCCCTTGAGTCACCGTTTGGCCTACACCAAAGGGGTTGCCAATGGCCAATACCACATCACCGACTTTGTTACCGCTGAGTTTAAATGGCAATACCGGCAATTGATCAAGTTCGATTTTAATCACGGCTAAATCCGTTTCTGGATCTGTACCCACCACTTTAGCAACCGCACGACGGCCATCATGCAAAGCCACCACAATTTGATCTGCTTGTTCAATGACGTGATTATTGGTCAGTACATAACCATCCTGACGGACAATTACACCTGAACCTAGACTATTTTCATTGTTGTTTTGGTTAAATTGTTCAGGCAACTGATCGCCAAAAAATTCACGAAATACAGGATCATTCATCAGTGGATGATCCACTTTTTTTACCGTTTGGGTGGTAAAAATATTCACCACCGCAGGGGCTGCAACTTCAACTGCAGCACTATAAGAAGCCACCCCACCTGTACGCGTGGTATTGACCAAAGGCTCTACTTTTTCAGCAGGCATTTTTACACCATCTACTGCTACAGGCGCTTTAGGTTGCTGCCATTGCTGCCAAGCCAAAAAGCCCAGCGTGACAAGCACAAGCAATACCCAAGGTAACCATACAAAGGTCCGGCGCACGATTTTTTTCCTCTATTTCTCGATCTAGTTTTCTAAAGTTATGATGACTGGGTCATATAACCGCTATTGTAATCTGAAACCTGTCTAAAATCAGACAATTGTTTGTTGGCTTTGGGTACAATTTCCCCTAGGCTGTATATGATTATCCCCCTTATTGTGAGAGCACCATGGCACAATTAAATGACATTATTCGCTGGTGTAACCAGACCTTAAAAAGCCACGAATTTAAAGACTATGCACCAAATGGCTTACAAATTGAAGGCAAAGCTGTCGTCAACAAAGTCCTCTGTGCAGTGACGGCTTCTCAAGAAGCCATTGACGCTGCGATTGAACACGGTGCTGACCTATTGTTGGTGCATCATGGTTATTTTTGGAAAGGCGAACCCTACCCGATTACGGGTATGCGCGGTCGACGTATTAAAAGCCTAATTCAACATGACATTTCTTTGGTTGGCTATCACCTGCCCTTAGATAGTCATCCAAGCTTAGGTAACAATGCAGCGATTGCCGAGATTTTGGGTTTACAGCATCTTGAAGCCCTAGATCCGAGCGAGCGCCACCCGATTGGCAACATTGGTTATTTAGCAGAACCGATGTCAGCTGAAGCGTTTAAAGATTATTTAACCGAAAAATTAGGTTTTAATACCATACATTTAGCGGCGGCACGCGAAAAGATTCAAAAAGTTGGTTTTTGTACGGGTGCGGCACAAGACTTTATCACTCGCGCAGCTGAACAAGACTGTGACGCTTTTATTTCAGGTGAAGTCTCTGAACGAACCTATTACGAAGCCAAAGAATTGAATGTACATTATTATGCCTGTGGCCATCATGCCACTGAACGCTATGGTGTACAACGCTTAGCCAAAGCCATAAGTGATGAATTTGGAATCGAAAGTATTTATTTTGAATTGAATAATCCAATCTAAACTTTTATTTTTATTTATCTGTATAAATTCAGGCTTTATTGTGTATTGTTATTAAGGATCAATGCGCCATTTTGACCCAAATTCGATTACAATACCCACACTTATTAACCTCAAAACCCAGCAATCGCAAGGAATTGAACACATGACAACGATTACTTTACCAGCGCTTCCGTACGGTTACGAAGATCTTGCTCCACACATCAGCAAAGAAACTTTAGAATTCCACCACGACAAGCACCACAATACTTATGTTGTTAACTTAAACAACTTAATTAAAGGTACTGAGCTTGAAGGTCAATCTTTAGAAGAAATCATCAAAGCATCTGCTGGTGATGCATCTAAAGCAGGTATCTTCAACAATGCTGCACAAGTTTGGAACCACACGTTCTACTGGAACTGTATGGCGAAAAATGGTGGCGGTGCTGCAACTGGCGCTTTGGCTGCTAAAATTGACGAAGCTTTCGGTTCTTACGAAAAATTCGCTGAAGAGTTCGCTGCTGCTGCAACGACTCAGTTCGGTTCAGGTTGGGCTTGGTTAGTTGCTGACGAAGTAAACGGCAACTTGTCTATCCTTAAAACTTCAAATGCTGACACTCCACTTGCACACGGTAAAGTTGCAGTGTTAACAATTGACGTTTGGGAACACGCTTACTACATCGATTTCCGTAACGCGCGTCCTGCTTACATCAAAACTTTCCTAGAAAGCCTTGTAAACTGGGATTACGCAAACGCGAAATATGCAGGCCTTGAAGCTGGCGTTGAAAAATAAGTTTTATTTTTCAGTCTAAAAAACCACCCGCTTTGGGTGGTTTTTTTATGTACTCATCTGTGCATTGATTGAAAAAGACATGAGGGCGCTGAATATCTTTTTACACTTCAACTAAAGCAATGATTTGAAATAAAATTAAAATTAATTTTTTATAATTTATATTAATTACAGATCATCTTAAAAAAGAGTAATGCTTAGTGGACGATAAATACAAAGAAATTATGCGAATTAACGATAGATCTCTTGATGATACTATTCTGTATCACTACTGCTCACCTGATACATTTTTGGCAATATGTAGTGCTAAAAAGTTGAGATTTTCAAGCTTATATCAAATGAATGACCACATGGAAAAACGCTGGGGATATGAGATTTGGGTCGAAGTTACACGTAAATTAAAACATGAAAAAAGTATTAATCTTACAGTTTTTGAAGAAATCACAGACATTATTTTCCAAGAAAGTTATTTTACTTTAAGTCTGGCTTGCTGTTTTTCTAAGCATGGAGATGTTTTAAGTCAATGGCGAGCTTATGCTCAAGATGCTTCAGGATACAGTATAGGATTTTCTGCCAAACACTTGAGCCAACTTCCGACTAGAGTCATTGAGGTTTGTTACAACAAAGAAGAACAAAAACAGATCATCGAAGAATTCATCAAGTATATGCAAAAGAGAAGAGTTGCGAATCCCAATGGAAGTAAAAATGATGAATCTTTCATCAATTGCTGTATGGATTTTGCTGTTAGATTATCTAGCTTTAAAAATCCTGCATTTCAAGAAGAATTAGAAATAAGAATGGTTCATGTCATTCAAATAGATAGATCAGATATAAACAATCCTCAATATAAATTTTGTGGTGGGATTGAGAATGGAGAAAAATGCAAAGAATATAAAATCAATTTTCGTATGAATGGATCAAACCCTACTCCCTTTATAGATCTAGACTTCAATCATGATATAAATCCAATAAAAGAAGTGATTTTAGGTCCTAAAAACAATGCTAGAGAAACTGATGTTTCTCTTGCCATGAGTTCACTAGATTGTAAAAATGTTAAGGTGAAAAAATCAGAAGCTAGCTATCGTTAAAATATAGACTTTCTCATCGCGTCCAACAGTTTTTAGCAAGTGGTGAGATATCTTTATACCTACAAAACATGCACCTTAGTGCTCCATTAGGCTCTTAAAATGAACTTAGGCGAATGA
>CAVBYE010000188.1:0-4195 GCA_963599285.1 Bacteroidaceae bacterium
GCATGAGTAGTGTACTCGCCAATGGGGGCGTACATCCACATACAGGCGAACAGATCCTTAGTCGGCAGGTGGTGCGCCAAGTCCTGAGTGTGATGATGAGTTGCGGTATGTATGATGCGGCAGGCGATTGGTTGACAACGGTGGGTATTCCAGCCAAAAGTGGGGTTGCAGGAGGCATTATTGGAGTTTTACCTGCACAAGTGGGAATTGCAGTATTTTCACCGCCCTTAGATGAACATGGCAACAGCGTACGTGGTATTGATATTTTTGAGCGTTTGTCGGCAGATATGGGCTTACATTTAATGGAAGGGTCGGCCACAGCGCAAACGATTATTCAGCGCCATTATCATCTACAAGATCCTGTGCCCATGGTGGTATATGAGCTGCGCGGTGCACTTCAGTTTGCAGAAGCGGAACGTTTACTGCGTGCCCTTGAAGCAGAAACGGTAAATCATGAGCCCATTGTCTTTGATCTCAATGATATCTCCTTGATTCATGCGGTGGGCAGTAACATGCTGCTTGAAGCGATTGACCGTTTGATCCAAGATGGTCATGAGGTGATTATTATTGATGCTGAACAGATTTTAACAGCCAAAAATACCCATCAAGGTACGCCGCTGAAGGTCTATGCTGCGCTAGAACATTATTTACAGACATTAAAAAGCCCATCTTAAGATGGGCTTTTTAAACACTTACGCGTCTGATTTTTTATTTAAGGTTGCATCAAGCTGTTCTTTGTCAAGCGCGTTGTCCCAACGAGCAATAACAATTGCAGCACATGCGTTACCCACTAAATTGGTTAATGCACGGCATTCAGACATGAAACGGTCAATACCTAAAATCAAGGCCATACCTGCCACTGGCAATGCAGGAACAACAGAAAGCGTTGCAGCTAAGGTAATGAAACCTGCACCTGTAACACCTGCAGCACCTTTTGAGCTCACCATAGCCACCAATAAAATGGTTAACTGTTCCCAAATGGTCAAATCAATGTTACATGCTTGTGCAATGAATAGCGCCGCCATCGTCATATAAATGTTAGTACCATCGAGGTTAAATGAATAACCTGTTGGAATCACTAAGCCGACAACTGACTTTTCACAGCCTGCTTTTTCCATTTTCTCCATTAAGGTTGGCAGAGCCGCTTCTGATGAGCTCGTACCCAATACTAACCATAATTCATCTTTGATATAACGAATTAAAGCAATAATCGAGAAACCGTTGTAACGTGCAACTGCGCCTAAAATCACCAACACAAACAATAATGAAGTGATGTAGAAGGTCAGAATCAGCATCAGTAAGTTACCAATACTTGAAATACCAAAGGCACCAATTGTATAGGCCATTGCACCAAAGGCACCAATTGGCGCAAGCTTCATCAACATACCTACAAGGTAGAAGACTGGCGCAGTTAAGCTTTCAAGTAAGTCTTTGACTGGTTTTGCTTTTTCGCCACATGCTGCTAGCGCCAAACCAAACAATACCGCAACGAATAAGACTTGTAGAATATCACCACCAGACAATGGGCTCACCAATGTCTTTGGAATAATATTCATGAAGAAGTCGACCATGGACGCATCTTGTGCTTTTTCAACATAAGTTGCGACTTTGTCACCTTCAAGCGCAGCAGGGTCAATATTCAGACCTTTACCTGGTTGAATGAAGTTGGCAACAACCATACCCACCACCAAGGCTAAGCTTGAGAAAGTGAGGAAGTAAATCATGGCTTTGCCTGTCACACGACCGACTGAGCCCATGTTGCTCATACCGGCAATGCCTGTTGCGACGGTTAAGAAAATCACCGGCGCAATAATCATTTTCACGATTTTAATGAAGGCATCACCTAAGGGCTTTAAGCTCGCCCCCAAGTCGGGCATAAAGTGGCCCAGTAAAATACCGGCAATAATCGCGAAAATAACTTGTACATAGAGTACTTGGTAAAACTTTTGTTTTTTGGGAGGATGAGCATGCTCGGTAGAGTTTAGATCCATCGTAGGCCCTCTAGCTTAAAACAAACTAAATATGGTGGAGAAAGGGAAAAAAATAAGCCGCAGAGTTTAAAGAAAATCACCTAAGGTAGAAAAGCTTTATTTTCATCAATTAGTCTAATATTTTCTAAAAAAATACACAAACCCTTCATCATAGCCTATATATATGGGGTTTTATGTGAATATTTACTTAATTTTTCTAAATAATTATGATCTAGTCAGCTGATGTTTAAAATTTTTTAAAATAAAAAACGACTTAAATTGATGATTTTTCTGTGAAGTGATCATTATTTTCTAGTGTGATTGGTCTATTTTTTTATCGATAAAAAATCGAACGCAGCGTTCATTTATGCTGAATATTCACACAAAACTGCTCGAGTTGACCCATATGGCTTAATAATAGGCTGAACGTACGCGGTTACGGCCCATGTTTTTGGCTTCATATAAGTAGCGATCGGCCTGCTGATGGGCAAAGGGAAATTCCGCCAATTGGCTAAAAAAACTGACCCCAATGCTGGTGGTGAGCGAAATATGACAGCAAGGTGTAATAAAGGGCGTGTTTTGCAGCTGCTGGCATAACTGTGTTGCTGTGGCTAAAGCCGTGCTTGGGTCGGTATGACTTAAAATAATCATAAACTCTTCACCGCCTATGCGTGAAATATGATCATGATGCTGAAGATACTTTTGAAAAACCTGACCACTTTGCTGTAACACGCCATCGCCAATGCTATGCCCATATTGATCATTAATTGCTTTGAAATGATCTAAATCTAACAGCAATAACGCATGTAGGTGCTGTTGGGAATAACTCAGGTGCTGTATATAGTCATCGAGTGCTCGGCGATTGGGGAGACCGGTTAAACTATCCAAATCACGTTCTTGACTCAACTGCTGCAAAATATCTTGACTGACGGCAATCCCAAATAAGGTTAAAAAGGCAATGTTGATGAGTAAGAACATAAATTGGGTCATGGCCCAAATCAAACTTTGACTGGACACCACATCACTAGGTTCAAGCCACCAAATTAACAGCACTGCTCGCATGATGCAGACTGCGACTAAGGCATAGGTAAAGCCTTTAATATAACGATCAACGCGTGACAGCATACGCTGTTGCAACAGTTGTTGTGGATGATGTAAGTACAGCGCACTGGTAATAAGTGCCACCCAAATAATTCGTAGCGGCTGATGATTGTCGATGACGGAGTAATACAACATGCTGCCACTGCCCAATAAAATCAGGCTACTGAGCATAAAAGCATTGGGCTGTAGTTGTAATCTTAAGTAAATCGCATGGCTGTGTAAGGCACAGGCTACAAAGTACAGCAGGCTTAAGGGGCCAAAAAAATGCAGCAGCTGTTCAGGCGACAACAGGCTCGTGGCCAGCACGTTGAGCCCCATCAAGAGCAATGCCCAGCCATAATGGTATAAATAGGTGACCGGATGTTTAACCCACGCGATCCCAAGCGTCGCACATCCTAGACTACAGATGATAAACGGAATTAATAAGCTGTAAAAATCGAAGGATGAAGCAGGCATTGCAGCGCTATGCTCGATATGGTGATTATTTCATCATAGCATTCAAGCCTAGAGAAGGTAGTGCTTTATAGTGAATGCAATATAGATAAATCAGAGGCTGTATACAGGTTAAAAGTACATAAAAAATAGGATGCTGTGCATCCTATTTTTTAGACAGGCTGCGCTTAATGGCTGTTGATCTGTGCTGCGATCTCGCTAAAGATCACACCTAAACCATGCGCACCGGCATCTGGGTAACCCAAACTACGATCACCCACAGTACCTGCACGGCCCATACGTGCCACAATCTCTTTGGTCGATTCAGCACCGGCAACGGCAGCTGCTGCACCTAAAACAAAGTTTTCTTTAAATGATTTGTCGGTATTTGCAGACCATGCATCGGCACATGGTACTAAAGCATCAATTAAGGTCTTATCACCCACAACTGCACCACGACCAAATGAACGCTCACCTGTCACTTGAATGCCTTTGACTGCTGCTTGAAGCATATCTGCAAAGTCGCTGACGGTTAAAGTGGTCTTGCCTTTAATGGCTTTGCTTGCTGCACGGAATGCAGAACCCCAAATTGGACCTGATGCACCGCCACAATGTTCCATGATAATCATAGAACAGTTCAGCATAAATTCATCCATCTGCTGTGCTTGGATCAGGCTTTGCCATTCACGTTT
>CAVBYE010000189.1:0-4163 GCA_963599285.1 Bacteroidaceae bacterium
AAATAGGAATCCATTAGGCATGGCCCATGCTGGATTCGGGTAGGTCGCTTGAGCGCATGAGTGATTGTGCGCCTAGAGGAATGATCGTTCACGACAGAACCCGGCTTATCGGCTCACTTCAAAAATTTTTTACAAAATTGTGAAAAAAGTACTTGACGGATATTTAGATTAGGTACATAATACGCGCACAGTTTACGGCTATGTAGCTCAGTTGGTTAGAGCACCGCACTCATAATGCGGGGGTCACAAGTTCAAGTCTCGTCATAGCCACCATTTTTAAAATCACGTTCACAAACGTGATTTTTTTTGCCTAAAATTTGCCAACACAGTTTATTTCTTTCACATCGAGCTTTAAATCGGCTTGTTGTGCCTGTAAGAGTCGCCATTTTTGCTGAGCGCTTACATCGGCAAAAATCTGTGCATCGACCAAATCTAATTTTTTTGCCGCTATTTTCTGCTCGCTGCACCAACGTCCTATCCAACGTTGCTCGGCAAGTGTTACTTGTTGCTCAGGGCTTAAACGTTGCCATGCAGTAATCTGTTGCTGCGCTTTGGCATACTCGACCAAAATCGCTCGCTCCTTGAGGCTAAACGATCTGTTGTGATTAATGTACTGTGCCACGTCCATACGCACACCATTGTAATTGGTAATCAGAGGAGAAATCAGTTGGCAAGCACTGACGCTGAAGCTCAGCGCAATGATACTAAGGAATGTTTTGAGCATAATAAAGACTAGGTTTTAGTGGATTATTTAAATGAAATTAACACTTTTATGCTGAATGTGTTTAAAAAAATAGCAATAGTGCAGCATTTGTTTAAACTGTGAACACTTGTAAGCAAATACGCTTGACGTAATGGCGAAATATTTACATAATGCGCACACAGTTTACGGCTATGTAGCTCAGTTGGTTAGAGCACCGCACTCATAATGCGGGGGTCACAAGTTCAAGTCTCGTCATAGCCACCATTTTAAAAGACCAAGCTCTCAGCTTGGTCTCTTTTTTTGTGCGTTTAAAATGTCATGTCTACATGAATGATTCGCTCAAACATAAAAAAACCCCAAACTTTAGTTTGGGGTTTTTTAGTTGATCTAAGGGCTTAAATGCCTGGCTTCCAACCATTCATGAGTGGATAACGACGTTCGCGCGTATAGGCACGTGAAGAAATACGTGGCCCAATGGCACCTTGACGACGTTTATATTCACTACGGTCTGTGAGGCGAATGACTTTCTCCACCACTTCACGCTCAAAGCCTTTCGCGATGATGTCTTCTTGACTCAGATCTTCTTCAATATACGCATAAAGAATCGCATCTAGCACATCATATGGTGGTAGCGAGTCTTGGTCTTTTTGATCAGGACTTAGTTCTGCTGAAGGTGGACGGGTAATCACACGCTCAGGAATCACGGGCGTCTCACCTACGGTATTACGGTATTTAGCCAATTCAAACACAATGGTTTTATACACGTCTTTGAGGACTGCATAACCACCGACCATGTCGCCATAGAGCGTACAGTAGCCAACAGACAATTCAGATTTGTTACCCGTTGAAAGTACCAAGTTACCAAACTTATTCGACAGTGCCATTAACAGGGTGCCACGTGAACGTGCTTGTAAGTTTTCTTCTGTGGTATCTGCTTTACTGTCGCCAAAGAATGGGTAGAGCGTTTGCATAAAGCTGTTCACAATTGGATTGATTTCCGCAATACCAAAGGTTACGCCCATGGTTTTGGCTTGTGCTGCAGCATCCTCTACGCTCATTTGAGCCGTATAGGTGTAAGGCATCATCACGGCTTGAACTTTATCAGCACCAATGGCATCTACAGCAATGGCCAAGGTCAGGGCTGAGTCGATCCCACCAGATAAGCCTAAAATCACACCCGGGAAACCTGAGCGTTGTACATAGTCACGGGTTGCTAAGACCAAACCTTGGTAAATTTCTGCCATGGTGTCTAAAGCAGGCACAATCTGAGCTGTGTTATACGACTGCTGTTCTGCGTTGTATTCTACAAGGTAGAGCTGTTCTTGATAGCTCGCCCCTTGTAGCGCCACTTCACCTGTTTTATTAATCACAAAACTGGTGCCATCAAAGATCAGGTCATCTTGACCACCCACTTGGTTCACATACACCAAGTTTAAGTTGAACTGTTTAGCCAACTCTTTCATGGTGATAATGCGGTGCTGCGGTTTGCCTACTTCATAGGGTGAGGCATTGAGTACTAAAATGGTTTCAACGTTTAGCTGTGCCAACTGTTGCACAGTTGGAAGCGCCCATACGTCTTCACAAATAAGCAGACCAAATTTATGACCTAAGTACTCAAACACTAAGTGCTGATGGCCTTCATTGAAATAGCGCTTCTCATCAAATACGCTGTAATTTGGCAAGTTTTGTTTGTTATAGACACCTAAAACTTGTCCATCTTTCATTACAGCAGCAGCATTGTAGCGTTGACCATCGTCAGTTTGATGGACAAAACCAAAGACCAGCACAATATCTTTGACTTCGCTTAATGCAGCAAATGCTTGCTCGGTACGTTTGTTTAAACTTGGACGCAAGAATAAGTCTTCAGCTGAATAGCCAATGGTGGCTAACTCTGGAAATACAATTAAATCTGCCTGTTGTTGTTTAGCATCGTTAATTTGTTCCAACATTTTTTGAGTATTAGCTTCGACATTGCCGATCTGCGGAGAGAATTGTGCAAGGGCAATTTTAAAATTTTTCATTCCAATCAAATCCTATAACGATCAGGATATTTACATCACTTAAGTTTGTTATCGCTATAATTTCAAGTTGCTGTAAATGTTAAGCCGCAAAATAAAGTTTTAAAATAAATAATTTGCGGTCTCTACTATATACGAATTGCGAGAATGTGCGTAATGAAATCGAAAAAATATCTTGATTGAAGCCAAAAGCAGGCACGTTTGCTGTCACAATAAGCAAGTCCTGATTTATTGATATCACAAGTAGGAACGTTTATGTGGTGGACGCGTTGTATGCGTAAGATACGTGCATTTTTGGTGTTACGTTCTCGAAGCTTAACTACAGCAGAAAAGCAATTGGCAGCTTCAGTCTTTGGCCAAAGCTTAGATACCTCACAGGTCAAGATTGTGGCACATCGTTTGATTTTAAAAGACTATGCGATGAGTCCAAATGGGCATGTCTACTTTCATTTAGACAATTGGTGTGAGGATTTTACAGCGCGCTCCTTGTCACAGCAAAGTTGGTTGATCCAT
Organism: Bacteroidaceae bacterium; assembly: GCA_963599285.1. GTDB lineage: Bacteria > Pseudomonadota > Gammaproteobacteria > Pseudomonadales > Moraxellaceae > Acinetobacter. Next base: position 3,235 of record CAVBYE010000189.1, read on the forward strand.
GAGTTAACCCATGTTTGGCAACTTCAGCAAGGTATTGCGGTGTTGCGTCGGGCTTTGTTCGATCGTCAATACAGCTATGTGCTTGAGCAAGGCAAACAATTTTTAAATTATGGGGTTGAACAACAAGCACAAATGGTACAAGACTATTTTCTTAAACGGGCACGTGGTCAAGACTGTCAAGCCTATGAGGCATGTCTGCCATTTTTACCTGATCTAAAGCACTAAAAAAAACCGCCCGAGAGGGCGGTTTTTTGGGTCTATCAAAGCGATTCGAATTAACGAACGATATCGCGTTGAGTTTCGCCAGTGTAAAGCTGACGAGGACGACCGATCTTGTAAGGACCGCTGTGCATTTCTAACCAGTGGCTGATCCAACCTACTGTACGTGCAAGCGCGAAGATTACCGTGAACATTTCTGTTGGGATACCAATCGCTTTAAGGATGATACCTGAGTAGAAGTCTACGTTCGGGTAAAGGTTACGTTTGATGAAGTATTCGTCAGACAACGCAATACGTTCAAGTTCCATTGCAAGTGCAAGTTGTGGATCGTTGATGCCAAGCGCACCAAGAACTTCGTCACAAGTCTCTTTCATTACTTTTGCACGTGGATCGAAGTTTTTGTACACACGGTGACCGAAGCCCATGAGTTTAACTTCTTTAGTTTTCACTTTTTCCATGAACTCAGCAACGTTCTCTACAGTGCCGATTTCATCAAGCATCTTAAGAACTGCTTCGTTTGCACCACCGTGCGCAGGGCCCCAAAGTGCAGAGATACCCGCAGCGATACATGCATATGGGTTCGCACCAGTAGAACCAGCTAAACGTACTGTAGACGTAGACGCATTTTGTTCGTGGTCAGCATGAAGCGTGAAGATACGGTCCATTGCTTTTGCAAGAATTGGATCAACTTTGTAGTCACGGTCTGCAGG
>CAVBYE010000190.1:0-4144 GCA_963599285.1 Bacteroidaceae bacterium
CCAAAAGTCAAAGCTCAAGCACCAAGCATGGTGATTCCACAATCGATAGCACAGCAACAAGGCCTCTATATCCAAGCGATGCATCAACGTGGTCGCAACTGTCTCCGTGAGTTCAGCCTACTTTCAGCCAATTAAAGCGTGTTTTAGCTCTAAAGAAACCAACGTGTTCTGACGATGAGATTGCCCTTAAACAACAATGCTTTTTACTATTCGATCAAGAATTTGCCTTTGGCCATTTTTGAATATCGAGATGGTATCCACCCTATGAAACTTGTTGATCAAGAAGATGTATTCCATTGCAGCTATATAAAGGTATTTTATCCAGCAATGCCAAAGCGTTAAATTTAAGATTTCGCGGCTAAAAAGTCTTTATTGTGCCAGGCTTATCGGGTAGATTGCCCTTTTAGCCTTTTGCCCTAGGATCGGACATGCACGCGATTATTCTCGATACAGAAACCCATACCTTAAATGGACAACCGATTGAGATTGCCTATGCACCGATCGAAGTCAATCAAGGTCAGCTAAGCTTAGATAAAAGTCAGATTTTCGATCAACTCTATACCGTTGATGAACCTATCTCTTATGCCGCAATGGCGGTGCATCATATTTTAGAAGAAGATCTTGTCGGTCAACCGCATTATTCAAGTTTTCAACTGCCGCAAGATACCGTCTACATGATTGGGCATAACATTGATTATGACCTACGCGCCATTGAAAAATGTGGGGTAGATACCTCGCACATCAAAGCAATTTGCACCTTAGCACTTGCACGTCGTGTTTGGCCTGATGCTGAAGCACACAATATTTCGGCCTTAATTTATATGATCAGTAAAGGCAGCAGCAAAGCCCGTGAAATGATTAAAAAAGCCCATCGTGCCGATATGGACATTATTTTAACCGCCAATATCTTGAATCAAATTATTCAACATTTAAACGTTCAAAACTTAGAGCAACTTTATACCCTGTCTGAAGACGCGCGCATTCCGCGCACACTCAATTTTGGTAAACATAAAGGGACTTTAATTGCAGAGTTACCTAAAGACTATGTGCAATGGTTACTACGCCAAACTGATTTAGACTCGTATTTACGCAAAGCGCTCGAAAACACCCACATTCAAACCTTATAAATTGGTTCTAGCGCAAGATTAAAACTCAATTTAGCCCTATTTTTATAACCACATCAGACTCTAAATGAGGCACATTTAGAGTCTTTTTATTTCAACTTAGTGATTTTAACAATAACTAATAAATTATAAATAATTGATAAATAAATATATTTTAAAAAATCAATCTAAAATAAATCTTCAGCGTTTTGCATGCTGCCTGAGACACCGGCACTTTTTTCTGACCAGACCGCTATACTCAGTATCTTTCTGCTATTGATCAAGATTAGGTGCGTATGCCCCATTATTTAGAGTTTGATACTTTTGATAATCCCATGCATTTAAGTAAAGTCGGCAATTGGGTGATTACCTTTGTCAGCCCACCCGATGTGCTTGAAGACATTGAGTTGGCCATTACCCATGTCATGCCTCGTCATCTGAGTGACCAGCTACAGCCGCGTCGTGTCTTGATTACTCAAACCTCAGATCAACAGCGCTGGCGTATTCAGTCGATTGAATGCTATGACAGCAATCAAAGCCGTGAAGTCGTGTTAAGTGCAGAGGATGCATTTGCTCAAACTGCGCTGCGTGACATTGTGCAAGAATTTCAGCGCTATGATGTAGAAGTTAGCTTAATTTAATCGCTGTGTACACATCTCTATAAAGCGTTCAGATCAGCATAAAAAAGCCCGCTAAACGCGGGCTCTGTGTTGGAAGGCTAGTGCTGATATCTTGTCTAGTGACATACCTAAAGTATGTACTAAAAACGCAATGAGCTGTCATTGATCCGTCCAACTGAGAAGTAGAATCTTCACGACCTACTGTGGTTTTAATATAGGTGAGCGTATCTGATTTGACAAGCACAGGTAACATTGACGCTACCATCGCCATACACACGGAATATTGAAAATATTTGAGATGAATGAGCAATCAATAAAAGAGAAATTCGGATAAAAATATATTTTGTAAAACAATAATTTAGAAAAATAAGAATTGTAAGCTTAAAGAGCTGTCATTGACTTGCGAGGACAGCTGAAGTTTTTGGTGTTCTGCTTTAAATATGGTGCGCCCGGCGGGGATCGAACCCACGGCCTCAGGCTTCGGAAACCTGCACTCTATCCAACTGAGCTACGGACGCGCGGTGGACATCATACCAAAAAAATGCCGAAGGTAAAGCAACTATCTCAAACTTCTTACTTTTTATGTTTATGCTTTAAGCAAAGTTACCCCGCCACAGCCAAAATTCCGAGTTATTGACTTGGTTTATACAACTGAATCGCTCACAATACGCACATTATTCATCATACGAGAATCACATGACTGATGCGCTGACGTTAAGGAACTTGTCCAAAACTTATCGAAATGGTTTTCAAGCACTCAAGGGGATTAATTTAACCGTACCCGAAGGTGAATTTTATGCCTTATTGGGCCCAAATGGTGCCGGCAAATCTACAACGATCAGTATCATTAGTTCTCTGACCAAAAAAACGGCCGGTAGCGTCGAAATCTTTGGGCATAATCTTGAGACCCATCCATCCCACGCCAAACAGTGCTTAGGGATTGTACCGCAGGAGTTTAACTTCGGTCATTTTGAAAAAACCTTTGATATTTTGGTTACACAAGCAGGTTACTACGGCATTGCTAAAAAAATTGCTGAACAGCGTGCTGAGGGCTATTTAGAAAAATTAGGCCTGTGGGATAAGCGCAATACCCAAGCCCGTATGCTCTCTGGCGGCATGAAACGCCGTTTAATGATTGCCCGTGCCATGATGCATGAGCCAAAGCTGCTGATTTTAGATGAACCCACGGCGGGGGTAGATATTGAGCTGCGCCGTTCAATGTGGGATTTCTTAAATGAAGCCAATGCCCAAGGCACCTCAATTATTCTAACCACCCACTATTTAGAAGAAGCTGAAATGCTCTGTCGTCGCATTGCGATTATTGATCGTGGCGTGATTAAAGAAGACACCAGCATGAAAAGCTTCCTCAACCAGCTCAACGAAGAGTCATTTGTCTTTGACTTGGCAGAACCGATTGAGCCGATTACCCTCGACTTGCTTGGGGTGACGTTTAATTTACTTGATCCACTCACTTTAGAAGTGACCATGGACAAAGCCTACAGCTTAAACCATCTCTTCCAATTGCTCGAATCACAACAGATTCAAGTGCGCAGTATGCGCAACAAATCGAATCGTCTTGAGGAGCTGTTTGTAAAAATGGTGGAAAAAAATTTAGCTGAAGGAGAAGCAAAATGAATGCACATCAACTGAGCGTGGCCTTTTTCACTTTACTGCGTAAAGAAATTCGCCGCTTTATGCGCATTTGGCCACAAACCTTGCTGCCGCCTGCCATTACCATGAGTTTGTACTTTGTGATTTTTGGTAACTTGGTCGGTTCTCGTATTGGGGACATGGGCGGCTTTAGCTATATGCAGTTTATTGTGCCTGGTTTGATTATGATGGCGGTGATCACCAATAGCTATGCCAACGTTTCATCTAGCTTCTTTAGTGCAAAATTCCAAAAAAGTATTGAAGAGCTGATCATGAGCCCGATTCCACTGCATTTAATTTTATGGGGCTATGTGCTTGGTGGAGTATGCCGTGGTCTGTTGGTGGCTGTGATTGTGACCAGCATGAGCTTATTCTTTACTGACCTGTATATCACCAATTGGTTTGTCACCATCTATACCGTGCTGATTACCTCATTGCTATTTGCATTGGGTGGCTTTATTAATGCAGTATATGCTAAATCCTTCGATGATATTTCGATTATCCCCACTTTTGTGCTAACGCCACTGACGTATTTAGGTGGTGTGTTTTATGCCATTAGTGCCCTTAGCCCATTTTGGCAAAATTTATCGTTAATTAACCCAGTTGTGTATATGGTGAATGCGTTCCGCTTTGGTATTTTGGGCCATAGCGATGTCAATGTTAGTATTTCATTGGCGGTGATTAGCGCGTTTTGTGCTGTGCTCTATGGCGTAGCCTACTATTTACTTTCTCGTGGTTCAGGAATGCGTGAATAATGAGTGTAGAACAATC
>CAVBYE010000191.1:0-4123 GCA_963599285.1 Bacteroidaceae bacterium
TGACAACATTTCAGGCGGCGAAGGTGATGACTACATTAATGGTGGTGCTGGTAACGACTTCATTAATGGCGGTCTAGGTGCTGATCTGGTGGTATTTGATGTGTTGAACAATGCAGATGCAACCGGAGGCAACGGTGTCGATACGTGGAATGACTTCAGCCTATTACAAGGTGACGTGATTGACATTTCTGCATTACTGTTCCCAGTACGTGCAGAGAATCTGCAAGAATATGTTCAATTGAACTATGACGCAACAACTAAAACGGTTGCCGTGGCAATTGACCGTGATGGTTCGGGTGGCGTATTTGGTTCAGCCAATATTCTATTGCTCACCAATCAACAGTCAGCAATCACTTTAGACGACTTGCTGCAAAACCAACAATTACTGTTCTAAGATCTATGCGGTATGCCCTTAATTGAGGGCCCCATTGATCGCTTTAAAAGGTCTCTTCGGAGGCCTTTTTTTTATTCAACTGTTCTAACTATAATCCAGTATTTATCACTTTATCGGCCTATATACATCAGCTGTCGCTCGCTCACCACATTTAAGTTGAGGTAAAAAATATCCCAAACTCAATTGTTGGTAGAATATTTTTTTCTATCTTTTTTATTTGATTTTAAATCACTTGACTAAAATCCTAACGATTAATGTTTTTTTTTGTAAAAAAATAAGCATATTTTATTTTAGTTGATCTACGTAGTTGGCGCTAAATAAATGAACTGTGCGTTGTATCAAAAAAAGACACTTAAATGCAGTAATTTTCACATGAAAATTTTATTGAGATGTCGATTCGATTGGGCTAATGTTAGCGCCATACGTGACACGGCTATCTGTCGATGAAGTGCTCATCATGTTTGAAAATGATGCGAAGTTTTGTCCTTGGAAGTGTTTTGTACACCCCCCAATAGCCTGTTGTCACAGGGATGTGAAGAATGAAACGCTTGGTGAAAATCGCCAAGTACAATCAAATTTAATACAAAGCGGTCCAAAGGACAGTAGCTTGAGTCAAGTCGAGGATAAACTGATGGCTGTAAATAACCGTTCTAAACTTGTCAGTAGTGGTCGTGTTACCGTAGAAGAAAATACATCCTATGTCACAGGTACAATGGTCGTTGCCGATGAGGATGGTATGGACAATGGCAGCTATGAAATTTATACCGATGCCACCTATGGCCAAGTGAGCATGAATAAAGACGGCGAATGGGTCTATATTCCGAAACAAGACTGGATTGGTTGGGACAAGTTCTTGGTTTTGGTAAAAGATGATTTAGGCAATATCAGTACCCACTATATGCACGTGTTTGTACTGCCAACCACAGCCAATCACGATCAAACCCAAACTGAGAACACCACAGCAATTCGTATTGACGTTTTGGCCAATGATCAAATTACAGGTGCCAATAAAATCGTCACCCATATTAATGGTCAAATCGCAACAGTAGGTGAAGCGATTGCCGTGGCCAATGGTTATGCAACTTTGCTGGAAGATGGCCAAATTGAATTTGCCCCACTTGAAGGCTATACCGGTCAAGCTAGCTTTAAATATACTGCACAATCAGATACACGCTTACCAAGTACAGCAACAGTGTCAATTGTCGTCACAGATCCGAATCAAGAACTTCCAGCCGTACAGATTGACGGCTTAGGTCAATTGAATAGCGTGTACCCACTACTCTCAGGCACCACCCAAGTTGGGACTGATGTTGCAGTACGTGTCACCAATCACCTCGGTGAGGTGGTGATCGAAGGCAATGCGGTAGTCAACCAAGACGGCAGCTGGACCTTTGCTGACCCAAGTGTCATGTTAGCAGATGGTGCTTATCAGGTGTCTGCAATTGCTTCAAACGCCAGTGGTCTGCTGAGTGAAGTCAGTCGTGTTGATTTTGTTGTTGATGTCACTGCACCGACCAGTTTAGTGGCTGAGCTAAGCAATGACACTGGGCTAGATGCTAAAGATCAGATGACCATTGATGGCAAAGTTAAAGTGACAGGTATTGAAGAGGGTGCAACATGGTGGTATAGCCTCGACAATGCTCAAACGTGGACTCAAGGTCTAGGCAGCAGCTTCATTGTGCCTGAAGGGACTTACCCTGTTCAGGTCAAACAAATTGATACAGCAGGTAATGTACAAGTTGAAGACTTAGGTACTGTGACTGTGGACACTACACCGGTGAACGTCAGCATTCATTCGATGGGTGCAGCGACCAACAGTACGCCGCAACTCAGTGGTACAACAGATGCTGGCAATCGTGTGACGGTTGAAGTACGCACTGAAGAAGGGGAATTGGTAACCGGCGGTCTTGCAACAGTCAATGGCAATACATGGCATTTTGATGTTCCGGTTGAATTAGCCGATACACTGTATTATAGCGTTGTCGTGGTTGCAGAAAATCCAATTGGTGCAACTCAGCACGCCAAACTGACCATTTTAATTGATGCATCTGCACCGCAAGGCTTAAATGCTGCATTAATCCATGATACTGGTGTGGACGGCGATGATCAGATTACTCAAGTGGGTGAAGTGAAAGTGACCGGCATTGAAGCAGGTGCAAGTTGGTCATACAGTCTTGACGAAGGTGTAACGTGGATTCAAGGTGAAGGGGTACGCTTTACCTTAGCACCAGGTCTGCATGAAGTGGTATTGGTACGACAAGTCGATGCTGCAGGTTTACAAGAAGTACTCAACATCGGTCCAATTACAGTGGATCAAAGCACTCAACTGAATATCTTAGGTGTTTATGCCGATGAAGGTAGTCGTCAAGGGCATGTGCATGAAGGTCAAATCAGCGATGACACCACCCCAACCCTTTACGGTGAAGCAGAGCCAGGGTCACAAATCAAGATCTACCTCAATGAGGTATTGATGGGTGAGGCTACAGTGGCTGCAGATGGGCATTGGGTCTACACACTGAACCAAGCTCAGCCTCAAGGCGATCATGTCTTTAAAGTCGAATTAACCGATGTCGCGGGGAATACGGCTCAAGATTCATTTGGCTTCAAAATTGTAGAATCGAACGCGCATAGCCCAGATGTGTATCTTAAGTCAGGTGCATTACTCGGTTTAGTTGAAGCTGATCTCTTGGGCATTATCACCTTAGAAAATCGCCCACTTGCGGTATTTGACCAAGATAATGATTTAACAGAAGTGATTTTAACTTCAAAATCTTTGCTTGGTTTGAGTGGTGAATGGGACTATTCGACAGTCGTGGCAGATGCGTTAGGGCTTCAAGTGACGCCAAGTTCAACATCGGGTTTACTTGGTCTGGTAGGCACCTCGTCAACATTAACCATTACAGCAGCAGACGGCGGCAACATTGATAACCTAAAAATTTTAGAGTTCTTAGCGACGGTGTATCAGCCTAATCTGCTGAGCGTCGCAGGTTCTATTCAACTGACCGCTAAAGATCGCCTAGGCAATAGCAAAACAGCAGCTCTCGATTCACTGCTTGATCTTGGACTTTTAGGTGTAGCCCCTCAAGTGCTTGATCATGCACAGGTCTATGATCAAACATTGGCAGCAAATAGTGTACGTTTATACGGTGATCAGACGGCGGATACACTGATTGGTAGTGGCTACGACGATATTCTACGTGGCGGCGCAGGCAATGATGTGATTGACGCAGGTGCAGGGGATGACTATATCGTGGGTGGTCTAGGCAACGATACCATTACTGCAGGTCTAGGTGCTGACACCGTAGTATTTGAGTTATTAGATGCTCATGATGCAACAGGTGGCAATGGCGTGGACACATGGACAGACTTTAATTTGAGCGCAGGTGACCGTATTGATGTTTCAGCATTATTTAGCCAACCTCTTTCTGCATGGACTTTAGAGCAGTATATTCAGCTTGAACATGATGCAGCTGCACAGACGGTGACTGTGAAAGTGGATCGTGATGGTGGGTTAGAAAATGCCAATCTGTATCAACCCACTGACCTGTTAGTGTTGACCAACCAAAGTACAGCACTTACCCTGCAACAGTTGCTCGAAAACCATCAAATTTTATTCTAATATTCTCATATTGTCGTTGTTAATTTACGTATCTATGATCAAATAAAAAAGACCTCCTCGGAGGTCTTTTTGATTAAATCTTGAGAGTTAATCAAGATTTAAATAAACCA
>CAVBYE010000192.1:0-4121 GCA_963599285.1 Bacteroidaceae bacterium
GGTATGCTTTGTTATCTTTAGCTGCATTGTTAAGTAATATTTCACTTTCACTCAAATAGAGTATGAAAAATATCCAAATTTGAATAGTGGTAGGATTTTTTTTGAATAAATATAAATAATTAACTTAGATTTAATATGTGCGTGATCTACATTTATTTTTTTAAATAAATTATGGGTTTAATCGTAATGGTTTGAGACTTTCACATCATCGGGAAAATTAGATATAGGCATTTTTGTAATAATTCTTATACAGAATTGATATAATTTTTTACAGACTATTTATGTGATTATTTCTGAATTTGATCAATGTTTTACCCTAAACCCATTTTGATTTTATACTGTGAGCGTGAAATTAGTGCAGTGTATAACTAAATAGGGAATCAATATGTCGAAGTGGCTGCAATCTCTAGTCATGGGTATTGGATTATGGGGAGGTACGGCTTATGCTGATTTTTTACCCCCAGAGCAGGCCTTTCAATTTCAAGCTGTTTCGATGACCAAATCAGGAGCTCAATTCCAATGGAACATCGCAGAAGGCTATTATCTATATCAGGATAAATTTCAGATCACTGATCAAAATATCCCATTAGCACTTGAACTCCCTGCTGCACGAGAGAAAAATGATCCTAATTTTGGTTTGACCCAAGTGTATTATCAGCGCGTAAGTATACCCGTTGAGGTGCAGCCAAATCGAACGTACTCTGTGCAATGGCAAGGGTGTGCTGAAAGTGGATTATGTTATCCATTACAAAAAACGACGGTTGAAACAGATGCATCTGGGCTTATTGCAACACGCCCTAGCACATCTCAATCTCAATTACGCAATGTACTTAAGCAAGGCCAAGAGGTGGGGCTTCAGGATGCTTCACCACAGCATGAGCAAGTCTCTATTCTAGAAGGAAATGGTACTTCTTCGTTTGAGCAAACAAAGTCTGCGTCTCAGCTCAGTGCTCAGTGGAACAATGATCAATTTTTTTTAAAACTACTCTCTGAGCAACACCTCTTAACCAATTTATTGGTTTTTCTTGGTTTAGGCATACTACTGGCATGTTTACCTTGTTCGCTGCCGCTCATTCCGATTCTATCCAGTATTTTGGTCCAACAGCATCGCGGATATAAATCGGCATTGATTGCCTTAGCATTTGTACTGGGTATGGCCACTGTATATGCATGCATTGGTTTGGCTGTTGCACAGTTAGGTTATAGTTTTCAACGCTGGTTCCAAGGTCCCGTCTTTATTACACTATTTAGTCTCTTGTTTATTGGTTTTGCACTGAATTTATTTGGTCTATTCCAACTGTCTTTACCTCAAGGGCTGTTACAACGTTTAGATCGCTGGCAACAAAAACAAAAAGGTGGAACCTTGCTTGGGGCCGGATTGATGGGGATGCTTGCTGCGTTAATTGTTGGTCCATGTATGAGTGCGCCCTTAGCAGGTGCTTTGCTGTTTGTTTCGCAATTAGATCAGCCTCTCATGGGTGCAGGTTATTTATTTGTATTGGGTTTAGGCATTGGCGTGCCATTATTTATTGCCGCCGTGTTTGGTTCGCATTATTTGCCTCAACCAGGTCTATGGATGGATCGGTTAAAGTCCAGCTTTGGTGTTGTGATGTTGGCTTTAGCGGTATATTTCGCTCGACCATTAATGCCCACTACGCTCTATTTGGCCTTATTTGCTATGGTCTTATTGGGCTTGGCAGTTTATATACTGTGGAGATTATTGCCTCACACACAGCATAGCGTGCTTAAAGGGGTATTGATGTTGATCAGTATCGCATTGGGTTATAGTGGTATCACACATATAACTCAAGCTTGGCAACAGAGCCAAGTCAGCCAAGCAACAACGCATTTGCAGTGGTATAAGGTGCATACGGCAGTACAACTCGAACAACTTTTGGCGCAACATCCGAACCAACCTGTACTCATTGATGTTTATGCTGATTGGTGTGTAGCTTGTCAGCCGATTGAAAAAGAGGTGATTCCTCGAAGTGACGTGCAGACAGCTTTACAGGATATGATACGGATTAAATTAGATTTAACTGAGCATCATCAAAGTCAGGAGCTAATTCTACAACAATGGCAAATTTTAGGCCCACCAACCTTTATTTTTTTAGATCCACAGCATCAAGAACAGCGCCACTTACGCTTAACAGGGACATTTAGTGCAGGGCAGTTACTCAACAGATTAGAAGCATTGGATTGATCACACGACTTAAGGCACAACTTTGTTCAAGCTGCCTAGCTTTGTTTATGCACGTCAAGATAAGTCTGGATGAAAGATGTTCGGTGATCAAACTAATTGAAATGGGTATTGATTGAAAAGAGCTGGATCTTTGCGATTAGTGAAACATACGGTATTTGAACGCAGATAAACACAAAAAAACCGGTTATAAAACCGGTTTTTTTGTGTTTAGGTAGATAGCGTTTAAGCTACATAGCTTGTCGCATCTACAAGAGGATCCAAATGTACATTGATTGTGCTGGTCATGCCCAGGTTATCTGTAACGCGCACAATGGCATATTCTGGATCTGTACCTGAATCTTGGCGACCCGTGTAGGTAAATTCGCCTGTGATTGGGTCAATACTAAAATCACCCGAGTAATGAGCTTGATTGGTCACGTTGGTGAAATTAGGGTGATCAATACCATTGATATCGGTCACATCTAAATCACCTGTCCATAGATCACCCGATTTGCCTGTGATTTTATCTGTCCCTGGTACTGGTGCAGATGGGGCAATATTAGGTGTAACCGTGACATGGAAATAATGTGAGCTTACAAAGCCTTCAGCATCAACGACACGAACTAAAATATCATCGCGGCCTGAGAAAGTTGGATCTGGGGTATAGGTCCACGTCCCATCTGCAGCGATAGAAACAGTGGCACCATTATTGTTACCAATAACGCTAAATTTATAATCTACGGCACCATCTTCAGTTTGCGCGAATCCATCTTTATCAGCAACATTGAGTTTTCCCGTTGCTGAAATTACTGCTCCAGTATTCGTCGTATATGCATGACCTAGGGTATAGCCTTGACCGAGGTTTAATAAATATGAAGGGGTGTTTGTCATTTTAATATCCTAATTTTTTCTCTTCAAGCGTTCAATTATTTGTAGCGTTGTTGAGTTTGTAGTTGTTGTCTTGGTTATGAACATCTCAGCTATAAACGCTATAAATTTTTATCGTTTATTTAACACTAAGCGCTTAGTACTGTGTTTTATCCCATCTTTGTAATTTTGGCAAAGAAATTTCACGATCATGAGATAGTTATTTGTATCTAATTGTTAAAAAAAATTAAAGGATGGATATGCATAATTTTATGCATTTTTTGAAAGGTTCGCTTTGCATGCGATATTGTTGTGCTCTATTACTCGATTTAGGTGGAATCCGTGAAATATAATGCTATTCAGTGGTTAGTTCAGCAGCTCCAACAGAAATTTGAAAAAAAATTCCAGCCCCAGTATCCATCATCAGCCACTGCAACAGCAGTGGACACCACAGCGACAACATCGATGCAGATGAGTCGCGCTGGTATTCAAATGCTGGTTAATTTTGAAGGCTTTCATCATCAAGCTTATCGATGTCCCGCACAGGTATGGACTATTGGTTTTGGTACAACTGTGTATCCTGATGGACGACGAGTACAACAGGGGGATCAGTGTTCTTGGGAACAAGCCTTAAGCTATAAAATGCATATGCTGAAAAAGTTTGAGCGAGTTGTTCAAGAGGCTATTCATGTGCCGCTCACACAATCTCAATTCGAGGCTTTAGTTTCTCTTGCCTATAATATTGGCCCGCACGCATTTAAAACCTCTACCCTCGTCAAAAAGCTGAATGCAGGCGATTACGTTGCTGCAGCCGAACAATTTTTGCGCTGGAATAAGGTTGGTACTCAAGTTGTACAAGGTTTGGTGAATCGACGTCAGCAAGAAAAGATATGGTTTGAGAAAAGATAAGCTGCTCTAGCTAAAGATCAATCTGATATTTCATTTGAGCTAAACTTGTACAGAGGTGGTTTTAACTTCATGAGCAATAACCAATGAGTTGTTAATATCTATACAATTATATATTATAAATAAATATATTGTTGTTTATGGAAAGAGATGAATCGTGCATGAT
>CAVBYE010000193.1:0-4089 GCA_963599285.1 Bacteroidaceae bacterium
GTTCACGCTTGAGCATCACAGCATAGAGCGTGAATGCAGGCAGTTTCCATTCGGGTAGAACTTCAACTAAAGTACCGTTCATTAAGTCTTTTTGTACATCAAGGTACAACACACGTGCAATGCCATGTCCTTGTAAACACAATGACTTGGCCACCAATACATTATTGGTGCTTAAACGTGAATGCATGTTCAATTGCACGTTTTCATGGGTCGCATTGTGTACAAATGCAAATTCATGTGCATTTTTCATTTGATGCGTTGGCAACAAATCATGATTCACCAAATCTTCAGGACGTGTCACGGGTGCATTTTGATTTAAGTAGCTCGGTGCAGCCACTAAAACCTGATCCACCTGCGCGAGCGGTACACTCTGCAACTGCGCATCATCTAATTTCTGCGCCATGCGTAAGGCAATATCAATGCGACCGTCAATCAAATCCGTGAGTTGATTGTCTGCCTCAAAATGTACGGCTAAACCACGATGCGCTGACATCCAATGTGACAAAGCAGGCACAACATAGTCTGCACCTAATTCAGGTGTACTGGCAATTCGTAAATCACCCACTAAATCATCGCGCAATTCATTAATGCGGACTTTACCGCGTTCAGCAGCAGCAAGCATTTCTTGGCAGCTATAGAAAAAGGCTTGTCCAACTTCAGTCAAGCTCAACTTTCGAGTAGAACGATGCAGTAATGTTACTTCCATCTCTTGTTCTAATGAACGAATTTGCTGACTCACAGCACTGGTCGTGATTCCAAGTTCACGTGCCGCACCGCTAAACGAGCTTTTTTCAACTACACAAGCAAATACTCCCATTGCTCGAAGTTGATCTAACATAAATTTCCCTCTGAACTTATGAGTTCCTTCACTTTCAAAAACTGGTAAAGGCAACTCATTGTATTATACGGTGAAATTGGCTTTTTGCATCTGATAAATTTAATTAATTGGTAAAACTGTCGTTGGGTTCACGGCCTTACCATCTAAACGAACTTGGAATTCGAGCATGGTTTGGGTGGTACCTGTTGCACCCATTTCGGCAATTTTTTGACCCGCCTTCACATTATCGCCACTCTTCACCAACATCTTATTGTTATGCGCATAAGCAGTAATATAACCTTCAACATGCTTAATTAAGACCAAATTTCCGTACTCTTTTAGACCGTCAGAGGCATACACCACTTGTCCGTCAGCAGCGGCAACAATCGGGTCACCTTTTTTACCATCAAAACGAACACCTTTAATATCTTTATCTAAATCAAAGTGTTGTAAAACTTTTCCTTGTGCTGGACGCACCCAACGTGCATTTTGAATGGCCACTGGAGTTTGTGTGACTTGTGTCACAGCTTCACTACTCGCCTGCTCTGCAGCAGCTGCACTGATTTGGGTTTTTGACGCAGGTAAAGCGATACTTTCGCGTTGAATTCCTGAATTTTGATCGGTCACCGCTTGGGTGCTGACATGACGTTGACGACTCGGATCACGTAGATAAATCGCTTGGCCAACGTAAATACGGTATGGTGGTGCAATGTCATTCATTGCTGCCACACTGTCATAACTTAAGCCATAACGTGCTGAAATTCCGCTCAAGGTGTCGCCTGAACGCACGGTATAAACATCAGGTGCAGTGGCGTAGCGGACATTATTGGTTACATTCACCTGTGGGCGCGATGCACATCCGGTCATGACCAGCATAGAAACAACAGCCGTTGAAAGTAATACACTCTGTAACGCCGTCGTTGGGCGTTTAAATAAATTTAATGCTGTAACCAACATATAGAAGTTCTCCAAAAAACTTGAAATTTCGTTATTAAGTTTGGACTCAGCCTAGCAAAAACTGCTTAAAATCGTAGGATATGTGCCTTATTTATACACGTTGCACGTGCTGTTGTAGGCGCTGTAACACGTTATAGTTGGTGGCATCCATTTGAATTGGGGTAATACTTACAAAACCGTTTTGGATGGCTGCAAAGTCTGTACCGATTTCACCTAAATCAGTTTTCACTTCAGTCACGGCTTCACCAGCTAAACCAATCCAATAGACATGACGTCCACGTGGGTCAACCTGACTGGTGAGCGGTTTAGACAAATGACGACGGCCTTGATAAGTCACTTTTGCACCTTGCAGCACAGCAACGTCGGGAATGTTAATATTTAAAATATGACGTGGTGGCAGCTCAGGTAGTCCGGCAGCAATAAAATCATGTACCCACTGCGCTGCTACAGCATAGTCATCAGCATGTTGATAAGCACGCACTTGAGGGCCTGCAAGGGACACTGCCAATGCGGGTTGTTGCATCAAACGACCTTCAAAAGCCGCACCCACAGTGCCTGAATACAGCACATCATCGCCTAAATTAGCACCGCTATTAATACCGCTCACCACTAAGTCAAACTGCATTTCAAACAGTCCATTCATGGCTAAATAGACACAGTCAGCAGGCGTACCATTCACCGCCCAAACATCAGGAGAAATTTCAACAGGGCGTAAAGGGCGATCTAAGGTGAGTGCAGAAGAAAAACCGCTACGTTCAGCTTCAGGAGCAACAATGACAACACGACCAAGTGGACGCAAGGCCTGCGCCAATGCCTGAATACCCGGTGCAAAAACCCCATCATCATTGGCAATTAAAATATTCATGTTGTGATCCTTATTGCATCTTCGTAAGTCAATTTGTCTTCATTTATCCTTAGTCTAGCCCATTTTTTTTTATCCTGACTACTCTATTGCCAACAGCCGTGTTATTTTTCTATAGAATATACACAATTTGCTTATTTAAGCGACCGTTGGGCATTCTTAAACTGCCAAATCTTTCACTTTACAACAAAAATTAGGCTCAATCCTTGACCCTCACTGTGGTGTGAACACTATGCATGTTAAAAAACTTCTAATCACTGTCTTATGTTTTAGTTCAACTCAACTGTTCGCTGCCCAAGCACTACCCGAAGAGCAAGCAACAGCAGCCATCAGTGAAGAAGAAATGGCAGCCTTATATGTCTTATCACAAATTTGTCCAGCCTTGGTCGATGATCAGCAACAACTACAACAAGGCTACGAAAATATTCTACGCGACTATATTCCTCAGCTAAAGCAGCCAGCCAAAGCTTTGCAACAGCTCAGTCAGCAGCCACGCTTCGCCACCATTTTACGCGAGGCTGAAGTCACGGCACGTCAAGCAGGCGAGCAGCAAAACCGCATCATTTGTGAAGAAATCATGGCGTACCGTTAATACTGCCCTGAATTGTCATTTGGATCTTGCTGTCGTCTTGACGCGTTTATGGAATGTTGTTGTATGAAACCACTATTAGGGGCGGTCTTGCTGAGCCTGCCGACGTTAAGCTTTGCCACCACACCTGTACCTGAGCTCAATAATAAATCCTATGTGCTGATGGACTATGCCACTGGGCAAATCCTCGCGGCAAAAAATGAGCATCAAGCACTTGCACCCGCCTCCATGACCAAAATGATGACCAGTTTTATTGTTGAGCAGCAATTACTCAAGGGTGAGTTGACTGAACAGGAACAGGTTCGTGTGAGTCAAGCGGCTGCCTGTGTCAATCGCACTGAATCCTGCATGTTCTTAGCGGCCGACAGTCGCGCCAGCGTGATTGATCTGTTGCGTGGCATTATTGTGCAATCAGGCAATGATGCCTCGCAAGCCTTAGCAGAATATATTGCTGGTGATGAAGCTGCTTTTGTGCAGCGTATGAATGAAGAAGCCAAGCGCCTAGGCATGCATAACACCCGCTTTATGAACTCAACCGGTATGCCTGCTGAAGGTCATTATTCTTCGGCACAAGACATGGCCATTCTTGCACAGCATATTATTCAAGACAGTGCCAAGTACTACCCCATTTATGCAGAAAAATCATTTACATTTAATAATATTCAGCAAAACAATCGCAATGCCTTATTATTTAGTGACCCAAGCGTAGATGGTTTAAAAACCGGCCACACCCAACAAGCAGGTTATTGTCTGACCACATCAGCCAAACGTGACAACTTGCGCCTGATTTCGGTTATTTTTGGTGCGCCTAGTATGCAAGCACGTACTGCACAAACCCGCAGCTTATTGGCATGGGGGTATCAA
>CAVBYE010000194.1:0-4076 GCA_963599285.1 Bacteroidaceae bacterium
CGGTAAAGCGGACCGTGGTCCTGCTGCCGTTGAAGCAATCAAAGACAACAAAGCAACTTACTTGATGGCTGTGGGTGGTGCTGCATACTTAGTATCTAAAGCAATCCGTGAAGCTGAAGTTGTTGCCTTTGCTGACTTGGGTATGGAAGCGATCTACAAGTTTGTAGTGAAAGATATGCCTGTATCTGTAGCGGTTGACGTAAATGGTACATCTGTACATGCAACTGCACCGAAAATTTGGCAAGCAAAAATTGGTAAAATTCCAGTAGTGGACGCTGCTGCAAAATAATTTTGCTGCTGAAAAAAAAGCACCCTATGGGGTGCTTTTTTTATCTCTATGCATTGTATATGAAAAAAATAATCTTCGCGTTTTGCCTCTTGATGGGCACAGCACTCACTTTGATTCAAGCTATAAGCTCGTCATAGATTCAAGAACGACTTACCACGCCCTAATTCAACATCCGAACTAAGCTATAGCTTGAATCTCTATGCAAACAGCAAGCCTGCCAAAATTTTGCCAGCGTTGAAAAGCAGTTAAAATGGTTTAAAAAAGGGTAAAAAAAACGTGCCCATGGGCACGTTTTTTCGCAGGCTTTGATTAAGCGGTTTTATTCACCAACTTTAAATCTGCTTTGGTTTCTTCTTCAAGTGGCTGTTGTGGTTGACGTTCAGGCTGAAATTCAGGTTGTGCACCTTCATTAATCACCGCTGCATTCACCACGACAGTGCCCACATTGCTTTGACTTGGTAGATCATACATCGTTTCAAGCAACGCATTTTCTAAAATCGAACGTAGACCACGTGCGCCTGTGTTACGGTCTAAGGCTTTTTTGGCCACAGCACGTAATGCTGACTCTTCAAAGACTAAGTCCACATCTTCCATATCAAACAGATGTTGATATTGACGGGTTAAGGCATTTTTAGGTTCAGTCAGAATTTGCAACAATGCATCTTCATCAAGTTCATCAAGTGTTGCAATCACAGGCAAACGACCAATGAATTCTGGAATTAAACCAAATTTGACTAAGTCAGTCGCTTCAACTTGGCGGAATAAATCAGAAAGTTTTTTGCTTTCATCTTTTTTACGCACTTCTGCGGTAAAGCCAATGCCACCTTTTTCTTGACGCTGCTGTACAATCTTCTCTAAACCTGAGAATGCACCACCACAAATAAATAGAATATTTGAGGTATCCACTTGAATGAACTCTTGCTGTGGATGCTTACGCCCGCCTTGCGGTGGAATCGATGCCACAGTGCCTTCAATCATTTTCAATAAGGCTTGTTGTACACCTTCACCCGACACATCACGCGTAATCGATGGATTTTCTGACTTACGAGTAATCTTGTCGATTTCGTCGATGTAAATAATGCCCTTTTGCGCTTTTTCTACATCGTAGTCGGCTTTTTGCAATAGCTTTTGTACAATGTTTTCAACATCTTCACCCACATAACCGGCTTCAGTTAAGGTGGTGGCATCTGCCATGGCAAAAGGAACATCTAACAGACGAGCAAGGGTTTGCGCGAGTAAGGTTTTACCCGAACCTGTTGGGCCCACCAACATGATGTTGCTTTTTGAAATTTCAACGTCATCTTTTTTGTGACCTGTATTGGCCACTTTTAAGCGTTTGTAATGGTTATACACCGCAACAGATAAAGTTTTTTTCGCAACATCTTGGCCAATGACATATTGGTCTAAGGCAGCACGAATTTCATGCGGCTTTGGTAAAGGCTTAGCCGCCCAGTCCCCGGCATCAACTTGCTGGCTGGTTTGTACTAAGTCTAAGCATACGTCCACACATTCATTACAGATGTACGCGTCCTCGCCTGCAATCAGTTTCCCGACTTCAGACTGCGTTTTACCGCAAAATGAACAATGCTTTTGTCCTTGAGGATTGTCGGACATATTTACTCCAATATAAAAGTATGAAGAACTTACGGACGTTTAGATAACACTTCGTCCACTAAGCCGTATTCTTTTGCTTGCTGAGCAGTCATAAAGTTATCACGATCAGTATCACGTGCCACTTTGTCAAAATCTTGACCACTGTGTTCAGCCATTAAACGGTTTAGACGTTCTTTAATGAATAAAATCTCACGTGCATGGATTTCAATATCCGATGCCTGACCACGGAAACCACCAAGCGGTTGGTGAATCATGACACGCGCGTTTTCTAAGCAGTAACGTTTACCTTTGGTTCCTGCATTCAGTAAGAATGCACCCATTGATGCAGCCTGACCCATACAGTAGGTCACCACGTCTGGTTTAATAAACTGCATAGTATCGTAAATTGCCATACCTGCTGTTACCGAACCACCCGGTGAGTTAATGTAAAGATGAATATCTTTATCTGGGTTTTCTGCCTCTAAAAACAACATTTGCGCCACAATTAAGTTGGCCATGTTGTCTTCTACTTCACCCGTTAAAAAAATCACACGCTCACGTAATAAACGTGAATAAATATCAAAAGAACGTTCACCACGTGATGATTGTTCTATGACCATTGGAACTAAAGCATTATCAATAGTTGGAACGTACATAGGTTTATTGATTCCTAAAATTTTTTGTTACTCCACTCATAAGTCACAATATGAGGGATAATGCTTAAAATTGCAAAAGATTCCCCCACAATTCCATGCTATTTTTTGCATAAGTTTTGTGAATTTATACACATAAGCAACAAATTTTATGGATAAAAAAAAAGGCGCCCAAAGCGCCTTTTTTTCAACCTGAGCGATTAGCCTTGTTGACGAGCTTGTTGCTCTTTCAATAAGTCTTCATAGCTTACAGTTTTGTCAGTTACTTTAGCCGCAGCTAAGATGTAATCAACCACTTGGTCTTCAAGTACAACAGCTTCGATTTGTTGACGTTGCTGTGCATCATTTTTGAAGTATTCGATCACTTCAGTTGGATCTTCGTAAGAAGATGCCATTTCAGCGATGTATGCTTCAACGCGTGCAGCGTCAACTTCAATTTTCGCATCAGCCAATACTTTGCTTACAAGTACGCCAAGTTTTACTGATTTTTCAGCTTGTTCTTTGAACAAGTCATCTGGAAGCATGCTTGCGTCAAATGCTTTCGCGCCTTGCGCACCAAACTGTTGTGTGAACTGTTGGATCATTTGTTGACGTTGACGGTCAATTTCTTGTTTCAACATTGCTTCAGGAAGTGCAACTTCGTTTGCAGCAACAAGTGCGTCGAATGTCGCGCCTTTCACTTGGTTACGAAGACCATTTTTCACTTCACGTTCCATGTTTTTACGAACGTCAGCTTTTAATTTTTCGATACCGTCTTCTTCAGTTAAACCAAACACTTGTAGGAATTCAGCATCAACTTCTGGAAGTTTTTGTTTTTCAACTTGCTTCACAGTGATTTTGAACTGTGCAGCTTTACCTGCAAGGTTTGCAGCTTGGTAGTCTTCAGGGAAAGTTACATCAATAACTTTCTCTTCGCCTTTCTTCATACCAACGATGCCGTCTTCGAAGCCAGGGATCATACGACCTGAACCTAATACAAGCTTGAAGTCTTCAGCAGAACCGCCTTCGAATTTTTCGCCATCAACTGAACCTTCGAAATCGAAAGTCACTTGCATGTCTTTTTTCGCCATGCCTTTGGTGTCAGCCCAAGTTGCGCGTTGTTTTTGAAGATTTTCGATCATCTTCTCAACGTCTTTGTCGCTCACTTCAGCGGCATTACGTTCAACTTCTAAGCCTTCGAATTTCACTTCAACTTCTGGATAAACTTCAACAGTCGCTTCATAAACAAGCGCGTCGTCCTTCATTTCAGTTTTTTCAATGTTTGGCATGCCCACAGCATTGATTTTTTCTTGTTGGATTGCTTCAAACACAGTGTCACGAATGATGTCGTTGATCACTTCTTGGTAGATGCCTGCACCGTATTCACGACGAACCACGTTTACAGGTACTTTACCTGCACGGAAGCCGTTGATCTTTACAGTTTTGGCAGTGCGTTTCAAGCGAGCTTCAAACTGCTCGTTAATACGGCTCGTCGGTACAGATACGTTTAAACGACGGGCAACGCCCGAAACCGCTTCAGAAGTTACTTGCATGGCTTCCTC
>CAVBYE010000195.1:0-4070 GCA_963599285.1 Bacteroidaceae bacterium
GTACAACAGGTACAGGAGCAGGAGCAGGAGCAGGAGCAGGAATTATAGGTGCATCATCGACAGGTTCAGCAGTTTGTTGAATATCTTCAGTGACCTGAGTGTGTGCGGTTTCAAGGTTAGCAACATCAGCCTGAGTGGATGACGTCTGATCAGTGACTTTTTGTAGCAGTTCAGGTGGTAAATCTTCAGGACGAATCAAAACCGTTTCAATTTTTTTGGGCGGTTTAGGCGGGCTACTCATGCCCAAGTACAATAAGCCAACCAAAGCCACAGCATGGATGCCAACCGTAAAGCCAATAGCAATGGCATTGTGTTTAAAGGCGGGTTTTTGAATACTCTTCATGGCTTAGCTTGATGGCTCAGTCAATAAGGCCACTTTCGTCAGCCCCGCATTTTGTAAATGATCCATTAAGGCAATTACTTCGCCATAAGGACGAGTTTTAGCGCCGTTAATGACCACGTTTAATTCGTATTGGCTTTGCTGTGCATCCGTTTGAGCTTGCTGCAAAATTTGCTGTAATTGCGGTAGGTCTAGGCTCTGGTCGCTGCCATAATCTTTATAGGTTAAAACGTAACGTCCATCTTGATCTAATGTCACAATGGCAGGTGGTTCTTTGGCTTCAAGTGCAGAGGCTGCATCAGCTTGTGGTAAGTCCACTTTAATCCCACTGGTGATCATGGGCGCTGTCACCATAAAGATCACCAACAGCACCAACATCACATCAATATAGGGCACGACGTTCATGTCGCTTTTGAGTGGTTTTTTAATGCGATTAAAACGCCCTGAGTGTCGCATTAGTGTTGATCCCGTGCAGAACCCACAGATTCGCGTTGCAATAACGCCACCATCTCTTCAGCAAATAAGGCACGGTCTGAATAGATAGCTTCACCTTTGGCTGTAAAATGGTTAAATGCCAAAACTGCAGGAATTGCTGCAAATAAACCAATAGCAGTTGCAATTAAAGCTTCTGCAATCCCCGGTGCTACAGTTGCAAGTGACACTTGATCAACGTCGGCTAAACCAATAAAGGCATTCATAATGCCCCAAACGGTACCAAATAAACCAATATACGGTGCCACAGAGCCAATACTTGCCAATACCCCTAAACCTTGTTCAAGCAGACCTTGGTCACGACTTAAGCCCACGCGTAAAATACGTTCAGTTCCATCAAGGCGCTGTGCAGTACTCGCGGCACGTTTTTTCAGTTTAAGAAACTCGGTTAGGCCATGATAGAAAATGTCTTCAAGGCCACTGCGTTTAGAGTTGAGTTGAGCATTGTTATATAGGGTGTCGAGTTCAGCACCTGACCAGAACATTTTTTGAAAATGTTCATCGTCGCGGGCTGCTTTTTTATAGGTCAAATGCAATTTGGCAATCAAATACCAACTATATATCGATGACAGCAGCAAGATCAGCATGATCAATTGCACCACTGGGCTTGCTTGTAAAATAAGGTCAGATACGTTTAAAGAAGTTTCGATTTGTGTTGCCATAATTACATGTGCCGGTTCATTTTTTTTAATCAGCTTCCATTTCTTTACGGATTAAATTCCGCATTTCATCTGGAAGTCGGAGCGGTTTCATCTCAGCACTAATACATGCCAATTCGACCTCTCCCGAAGCTAGCATGATTTCACCACGATAAATATTTTGTTGCAAGACAAAAGACGTGGATTTACAAGAAACTACAGTTGCAGTCACGGTAATTAAATCATCCATTAAAATGGGACGCATATATTTGACGTTAATTTTGTGCACCACAAAGTTATATTCTTTTTGATGCCAGTAGTGACTAATGCCACAGGCGCGAAGCCATTCTGTACGGGTGCGTTCCATAAAGCGAATGTGATTCGCATGATAAACAATACCGCCGGCATCGGTATCTTCAATATAAATACGAATTGGAAATTGAAAGGTGTTCGCCATAAGTACGTTCCGAGAAATAGGTGTGGAGAAGCTGGCGTGTTATGAAGCAGCGCTCATCTGTGGTTCGGATAGATGATTTTTAAGCCTGTTCAACACTTTATTTTCAGTTTAACAGAATGATTTTTTGCTCCTATGGCTGAACAAACCAAAACGTAAAAATGCCAATTGGCAAAAACTATAGTTTTTTTCTGATCAAAATAAATGCATTCAATGTTTGAATTTAGCGATGAAATAGTCGGTTTTTTATGTGAAATTGCACATAAATATAAATTAAAAAAAACCATTAACTTACGGTATTTACTTGGGTAATTAAATTTTAAAACCGGAGATTACATGCGAAAAAGACAAAACAAAAAATCAAAGCTGACACACATGATTAAATTATCATTTTTAATTAAAAATGATAATTAATTAACATTTGAAGCTGTTCAGGCTTGGCATATATTTTCATTTGAGTTAATTTTTTACAGGCCTGAATTGATCAGTTGTTGATAAAACAAACGTTTATTTTATAAAGGCTTGTGTGGATTTTGTACAGCGGTCATCTTATGACGACCACATTTAGGATCTTACTTAAATGAAAGCGTTGATCGAGACAGGATGCGCGCTTTTAGGCCCTGACTGCTACGGCTTTTGCTTCGCAGGAAGTTGTAGGATCAGCGGTAATGCCAGTGTGATTGGGGCATGTTGAGGATAAATCATGGCAGCTTTGAGTTGAGATAATAGCTTTTGATCCAACTTTACAAGGCCACTACTTTGGGTGATATGTAACGTTTTTACATGGCCTGTTTCATTAAATACAAGCTCGACAGCAAGCTGACGATTTTGTTGCTCGAGGTCTGCTGCAGTGTAACGTAATTGAGGGAAAAACTGCCAAATCTTGCTTTGATCTGAGGCTGTAGTGTGGTCATTCAAGTTCACCTTTTGAGCATCACGGTTGGCATGTAATGAAGTGAGCAGAAAATTTTGCTGAATGCTTGCAGGTGCAGCTTGAGGAGCTAAACGTGCATTTTTGACTTGTCCAATTATTTTTTCATCTAAATGTTTTAAACCTGTGCTTTCCAAAATCTGAACACTTTTAATAAAGCCTTTTGAGTCAGGTGTCAGTTCTAAAGCCAAGCGACGATTTTGTCCTTGTAGATCAATTTTTTGATAATTTAGAGAGGGTGCAACCAGCCATTTTTGCACTTGTTTTAGCTTAAGCTCAAAGTTTTGAGTCACTTGAAATGGTTGTGGAGAAGGTAAAAATTTAGCTTGCATGACTGCGGTACGTATTTTTTGATCAAGATCGGCGATACCTGAGCTTGTTACAATATTTGCGCTTAAGACCTTACCGTTTGGATCTGCAAAAATTTGAACCTGTACCTCACGATGTTGATTGTCTAATTCACTGTTGCTGTAATTGAAGACAGGAGGGGTCTGCCATTGTGGCTGTGCGACGGTGGCAGTTTTGAGTGTTGCTGCCTGTAGGTTGGTAAGTGGAGACAGTAACAATATGCTCAGTCCCAATGCTTTCATTCGCATGTGTATTTCCTTATTCAGTGTATCTAAATCATAAGCAAGCTGAATAAATAGTTAAAGAAAATAATTCTCATTATTATGTGAAAAGTCGTCGTTTTGTAAAGTGATGGTTTTATAAATAGGGGCTTAAAATGAGTTTGAGTTGAAATGATTTATTTATAAGATGAGCGCTTTAGATTTTTGCGATTTTAAGAGGGGAAAATGGCAGAACAAAAAAGTGAAGAAAATATTGTCTTTTTACCGTGGACAGTGGAGTCACAGCCACAAACCCAAGCGGTGACTTTAGAAAATCCTCAGCAGCAAAAAATCCATGTGGATTTGGCGCATTCAACAGATTGGGTAGTCGCTACTTCAATTATGGTATCGGGGCTAATTAGTTTGTTTGGATTTCTAGTAACAGTCTATGTTGTGAGAAAATCTACTCAGCAGAATATTCAAACTAATAAAGAATTAATAGAAGCTCAAAATAATTTGAAAATTCAAGAATTAAAAATTATACATAAGACAGATGAATTAGAAAAACTAAGATATTTGATAACAGAATATATCTCACATGGAACGGCATTAAGGATATATTATGGTCGAAGCCATGCTTTTAGTGAAGAACGTATTTCCCCATTAA
>CAVBYE010000196.1:0-4040 GCA_963599285.1 Bacteroidaceae bacterium
AAATTCTTAAAAGCATTCAAACTGACTAAAATGTCAGGCGCTTACTGGCGTGGTGATGCGAAAAACGAACAATTACAACGTATTTACGGTACAGCTTGGGCAGACAAAAAACAGCTTGCTGCTTATATCAAACGTATTGAAGAAGCTGAAAAACGCGATCACCGTAAAATTGGTAAAGCGCTTGATTTGTTCCATATGCAAGAAGAAGCACCGGGTATGGTGTTCTGGCATCCAAACGGTTGGACGATTTACCAAGTACTTGAGCAGTACATGCGTAAAGTACAACAAGACAATGGCTATTTAGAAATTAAAACGCCACAAATTGTCGACTTCACGCTGTGGGAAAAATCAGGTCACGCTGCAAACTATGCAGATAACATGTTTACCACCCATTCAGAAAGCCGTAACTATGCAGTGAAGCCAATGAACTGCCCATGTCACGTGCAAGTGTTTAACCAAGGTTTAAAATCTTACCGTGATTTACCAATTCGTTTAGCAGAATTTGGTTCATGTCACCGTAACGAGCCATCGGGTTCATTGCACGGCATTATGCGTGTACGTGGCTTTACGCAAGATGATGCGCATATCTTCTGTACCACAGAACAAATTGGTCAAGAAGTTGCAGACTTCATTAAGTTAACCCTTGATGTGTATAAAGACTTTGGCTTCGAAGAAGTACAAATGAAACTCTCTACACGTCCAGAAAAACGTGTAGGTGAAGAAGCACTTTGGGACGTGGCAGAAAAATCGTTAGCCGATGCTTTGGATGCTGCAGGTCTGGCTTGGGAATTACAACCAGGTGAAGGCGCATTCTATGGTCCGAAAATTGAATTCTCACTCAAAGACTGCTTAGGCCGTGTATGGCAATGTGGTACTATTCAGTGTGACTTTAACTTACCAGAACGTCTTGATGCGTCGTATGTCACAGAAGACAACGACCGTGATCAACCGGTAATGTTACACCGTGCGATTTTGGGTAGTTTCGAGCGTTTCATCGGAATCCTGATTGAACACTATGCAGGCTTTATGCCACCATGGTTAGCACCAGTGCAAGCATGTGTGATGAACATCACCGACTCTCAAGCTGAGGCGTGTGAGTCAGTCGTCGCAAAACTTAAAGAAAGCGGTATCCGCGCGATTTCCGACTTGAGAAATGAGAAAATCGGCTTTAAGATTCGTGAACGTACTTTAGAGCGTATTCCTTATCTTCTAGTTCTAGGTGACCGTGAAGTTGAGGAAGGTACAGTGAACGTGCGTACCCGCTCAGGGAAAAATTTGGGTACTATGTCAATCGATGCTTTCGTTGACTTAGTGAAAGTAGCCGTTGCCGAACGCGGCCGGTACATTGTGGAGTAAAAGCGATTAAACAGCCTGACCGTAATCAACAGGGCGGTAAATCAAACCGTCCTGCTTTGAATGATGAAATTCGTGCTAAAGAAGTTCGTCTTGTCGACGAAAATGGTGAGCAAAAAGGTATCGTAAGCTTAACTGATGCTTTACGTGCTGCAGAAGCTGTCGATCTTGACCTTGTTGAGATTGTGGCAAACGCTGAGCCACCAGTTTGTAAAATCATGGACTTTAACAAGCATTTGTTTGACTTAAAACAAAAGCAGAAAGAAGCGAAGAAAAAACAACATCAAGTACAGGTGAAAGAAATCAAACTCCGCCCTGGTACTGATGTTGGTGATTACAACGTAAAATTACGTGCAATCATCAAGTTCCTTGAAGAAGGCAACAAGGTGAAAATCACCCTTCGTTTCCGTGGTCGTGAAATGGCACACCAACAATTGGGTCTTGCGCAACTGCAAAAAGTTGAAGCTGACGTAGTTGAATATGGTGTTGTTGAACAAGCACCAAAAATGGAAGGTCGTCAAATGGGTATGCTACTTGGACCGAAAAAGAAAAAGTAAGCATCCATTGATGAAAAAAGCGCTGCAGTTGCAGCGCTTTTTTTATATTAGTCTGAAATCACTTCAGCATTGAGATGCTCAATTTTTTCGACCTTACGACCAATGGGAATTTGGCGCGGTAATTTTTCTTCAGGAATAATGCGCTGTAAATCGATAGTCAGTAAGCCGTTGGTGTAGTCTGCATGCTGCACTTCAATATGCTCATCGAGGCGGAGCGAGACTTTAAACGCACGACGGGCAATGCCTTTATGGAGATAAGCCACATCATCCGTTTTTTGTGTTTCAGGTTTACCTTGAATGGTCAGTACGCGATTTTCAAGGTTGATTTCAAGTTCATGTTCTAAAAAACCTGCAGTTGCGACCACAATGCGATAGTCGTTGTCACCGTGTTTTTCGATGTTGTAAGGCGGATAGTTAGGTGCATCGCTTTGCATAGCATAGTCAATAAAGTCATTGAGACGGTCAAAACCAATGCTGCGACGGAAAAGCGGATGTAGATTTAAATGACTCATGATTAAAACTCTCTTTCATAAAGCAAAGTGATAAAAATAAGAATCTCTGTTATGCCAAGCATCAACAGAAGTCGCAAAGGCCACTGCCTTCTGGCGACAAAATAAATATAGGAGCGATGTTTAAATTTTCAATATAAAATCACAAAAAATTTTCTAAAAATAGAATAAATGATTGAAAATGAATATAAATTTTATATTGTGGTTGCGCTTAAAATGCATTAGCGTTATGCAGATAACAAAAGCAATTTTGATGAAAGGAGATGAATAAAACCATGATTGATTTATATTATTGGGGTACACCCAACGGGCATAAAATTAGTATTGCGCTAGAAGAAATGGGTTTGGCATACCAAATTTTCCCGATCAATATTTTAAAAGATGATCAGTTCCAGCCTGAATTTTTAAAGATTTCACCCAACAATAAAATTCCTGCAATCGTTGATCAAGCTGGCCCAAATGATGAATCAATTGCAGTGTTTGAATCCGGTGCAATCTTGCAGTATTTAGGCCGTAAAACGGGTTTGTTTTATCCAACAGATGAACGCAAACGCATTGAAGTTGAACAATGGCTGATGTGGCAAATGGGTGGTTTTGGGCCAATGCTCGGTCAAAATCATCACTTTAGTCGTTTTGCACCTGAACGCATTGCCTATGCAACCGATCGTTATGTGGCAGAAACCAAGCGTCTATACAAAGTGTTAGATACACAGCTTGCACATCGTGACTATGTTGCAGGCGAGTATTCGATTGCAGATATGGCCATTTTGCCGTGGGTGCTACGATACGAGTGGCAGCAAATTGATTTAGCAGACTATCCATATGTACATGCTTATATGGAACGTTTGATGGCACGACCTGCCGTACAACGTGCCTTGGCAATTCAGCTTGATGTTTAAATCTGCTACCATGCAGCTCAATCGTTTTTTAATGGTCATGGCACATGCAACAGTTTTTCTTAAATCTAACCCGCATTATAGAAAGTAACGCACGGATTTATTTAAGTATTATTTTTGGTATTGCGTTGTGTCTGTTGCTGTTCGTGGCAGAAGCGGTGCACATTCAGAAAGTGGCAGAAACATTGGCCACCCATGACCAAGCGGTATTGCGTGCAGCCATTGAACCGATTGCACAAATTTATACATGGGTACGTCTTGCTGTATTAGTTCTCATGTGCTTATGGTCAAGTATTGAATACAGTGCTGCAAAAAAACGCCTAGGTTTATAAGGTGAGCTTGGTTCTGCTGTTTATCAGTGCCTTTGGTGCCGCGACTTTATTGCCGTTGCAGTCTGAGGCAATGTTAATCGCTGTACTCAGTCAGAACCATTATGCGGTGCTTTGGGTGATTGTGGTTGCCAGTCTGGGCAATATTTTGGGCAGTTGTGTGAATTGGTATTTGGGTAACCAACTGGAGCACCACCAGCACAAAAAATGGTTTCCCATGTCGAGTCAGCAATTACAGCGAGCACAGCAGATTTACCAGAAGTATGGCTTTTGGTCATTGTTGTTGAGTTGGATTCCGATTGTTGGTGATCCAATCACGCTCATTGCAGGACTATTAAAAGAACCCTTTTGGCGTTTTTTGATGTTGGTGAGTGTGGCTAAAACTGCACGTTATAT
>CAVBYE010000197.1:0-3993 GCA_963599285.1 Bacteroidaceae bacterium
ATTGGCTACTTTTAAAGCCACGATTAAAACCATCATTCAAATAACAAATAGGCAAAGATATGTACACGCGCTCACTCGGATTCGGCTTACTCTTCACCACACTTGCTTTAGCTTTAAGCGCTTGCTCAAAATCAGAACCAGAAGCAACAGTGCAAACAGCAACGCAAGTGGTTACCTTACTCACACGTGATAATCCGCCCTACCCACAAGTGGCTGAATACGTACGTGACAAAGTGAAGGCACAAAACATTGAACTCAAAATTAAATATGCCAACGATGGCTTAATTCCCAATAAATCCGTGGCTGAAAATGAAAGTGACTTAAATTATTTTCAACATCAATACTATATGCAATCCGCTAAAGCGCTAAATGGCTGGGATCTCGTCCCGATCACGACCACCTTTAATGGCATGTTTGGCGCATATTCACCGCGATATAAAGATCTACACGATTTACCTAATCAAGCCAAAGTGGTGATTCCATCAGATCCATCCAATGGTGGACGTGCCTTAAATCTGTTAGCCCGTGCTGAGCTCATTCAGCTCAAACCACATACTGGCGCGAAGACAAGTCTTAAAGACATCACCGCCAACCCGAAGCAACTGCAATTTATTGAAGTCGAACATGCACTGGTACCTGTCAGTTATAAAGATGCAGATTTAGCCATTATGGCCGGGGCATATACCATCCATGCGGATTTATTGCCTAAACGTGACGCAATTTATTTAGAACAAGACAACAGTGAGTACGACAGCGTATTGGTGGCCAATAGCCAGTCTGCTGCGCGCCCTGCAGTCCAAGCAGTAAAAGCGGCATTTATTGCTGCAGATACACGTGAATTTACCTTAAAACATTATGCTGACACCGTGACGTGGCCACAGCGTTAAGCCTATTTCTTTATCTATAACCAACAGAATTTTAATAATATGAAAATTTCTTATCCGCACTTACTCAACACCTTGGCCATTTCAACAGTGCTTGGCCTAACCGCTTGTTCAAAAAATACAGACGATGCACAAACGCACAGCGCAACTGAAGTCGTGACCATCGTCGCGACTGATACTAAACCGTATTCAAGTTTGATGGAACAAGCCAAAAAAGATCTCAAAGCGCAAAATATTGATTTGCAGATCACCTATATGAGTGATCCATTGAGTATTAATCGCGTGGTGGCTGAAAAACAATATGATTTGAATTACTACCAACACGAAGCCTATTTAGATTCGGTCCGTTTTAAGAACCAATGGGATCTCGAGCCAATCTCATACACCTTCAACACCATCTTTGGCGGCTATTCAAGCAAGTATAAAGCCTTAGATGATTTACCAACGGGGGCTGTTGTAAGTATCCCCGGTGATCCAGCCAATAATGCACGTGCTTTGGAGTTATTGGCTGATGCTAACTTAATTACACTCAAACCGCATGCAGCCGATTACCAAGTCAGCCAACGTGACATCAGTAGCAACCCCAAACAGCTCAAAATTGTTGAAGTTGAGCAGCCGATGCTGCCAAAGGCTTATCAAGATTCAGATTTAACGGTGATTACTGGCGTTTATGCAGATCGCGCAGGTTTGGTGCCTAATCGTGATGCGCTTATTCAAGACAAAGCAGCTAAACAATGGACGGCGGTCTTGGTGGCCAACTCCGAATCTGCCAAAAAATCAGCGGTGATCAAGGTCAAAGACTATTTCGACTCAAAAACTGCTTATGACTTTATTCAAAACAACTACAACCAATTTGTGATTTGGAATAAATAAATATCATGCACTACCTTAATCTTTCTACGCTTGGGGCTGTGCTGCTCTCGACAAGCCTCGCACTGACAGGCTGCTCAGACAACACAGCTCAATCATCCAAGGATGTATCCACTCAGCAAGACGTGGTCAAAGCCGTTGCTTGGGACACTAAACCGTATTCGAGCTTACTTGAATATGCTCGTGATGAGCTTAAAAAACAGAATATCACGTTAGACATTACCTATCTCACCGATTCCTATACCGCCAATCAAGCCGTTTCGGATCAAGAATACGATATTAATTATTACCAACATGAAGCGTACTTAGATTCTGTACGCTATAAGAACAATTGGGATCTGCATCCAATCTCTTATACTTTTAATACTGTATTTGGTGCTTATTCGAAGAAATACACATCCATTGATGCGTTACCCGTCGGTGCGACCATTACGATTCCGTCAGATCCTGCCAATAATGCACGGGCTTTGCAGCTTTTGCATGATGCCAAACTCATTCAGCTCAAGGGTGAGCAATTGGGTGATCAAATCAGTCAACGCGATATTGTTGCCAACCCTAAAAACTTTAAATTTATTGAAGTTGAACAGCCCATGCTGCCAAAGGCGTATCAAGATTCGGACCTGACTGTGATTACTGGCATCTATGCCGATCGTACCGGCTTAGTACCAAACCGTGATGCATTAATTAAAGATAAAGCTGCAAAAAAATGGGCGGCCGTTTTAGTGGCCAATTCAGCCTCACAGCAAAAACCTGCCGTAATAAAAGTCAAAAATTTCTTTGATTCAGCCGAAGCTCATCAATTTATCCAAAGTAATTATGGTGAATTTGTGATTTGGGATAAGCCTCAAGGAGCACAGTAATGTCAAAAAAACAGATCCATTTAAATGCCTTCGAGATGAACACCGTCAACCATATGGCACACGGTTTATGGGCACATCCTGAAGATCAGCGCATCCACTATAAGACCGCCAATTACTGGATTAAGCTGGCGCAATTACTCGAAAAAGGTTGCTTTGATGCCCTGTTTTTAGCAGATATTGGTGGCGTTTATGAACCTTATGCTGGCTCTTATAAAGCCGCAGTCAAACGTGGTATGCAATCGCCGATTAATGATCCTTTTATTAACGTTGGACTGATGCTCGGGGCAACGCAGCATTTAGGTTTCGCCGTGAGTGCATCTACTAGTTATGAAGATCCATTTAATTTGGCCCGTCGATTTTCAACCTTAGATCATCTCTCCAATGGTCGTGTGGCATGGAATGTGGTCACGTCTGCACTTGAGGCGGCTGCACTCAATCATGGTCATGATGCCATTATTCCGCATGATCAACGCTATGAAATTGCTGATGAATTTTTAGACGTGTGCTACAAGCTTTGGGAACAAAGTTGGGAAGATGATGCTGTAAAGGCAGATCGTGCACAACATGTTTATGCTGATCCAGACAAAGTACATACCATCGATCATGTCGGGCAATATTTTAAAGTCCGTGGTCCACACGCTTGCGAACCTTCTACCCAAAGAACACCGGTCATTTTCCAAGCAGGCTCATCCACAACAGGGAAAAAGTTTGCCGCCAAACATGCAGAAGGCGTCTTTATTGCAGGTCAAGAGCCGGACAAATTACGTCAAACGGTGCAAAGTATCCGCCAATCGGCACTAGAACAAGGTCGTAAGACTGAAGATATTAAAGTGTTTGCATCACTGACCATTGTGGTGGGCCATACACATGAAGAAGTTCAAAACAAATTAAAAGACTACCAAGAATATTTCCTCCCTGAAGCTTCTTTTATTCAGTTTTCAGGCAGCACCGGAATTGATTTGGCCAATTTAGCCGATGATGAGTTATTCGGACAGCGCCACTCTGAAGGGAATCAATCGACTGCGCAGCTCTATAGTCACAAAACCGCATATACCGTAAAAAATATCAAAGAAGAACTCTCACGCTTTGGTGCACGTACTTTGTTGGTGTTAGGGACGCCTGAAGAAGTTGCTGATCAGATTGAGGAGTTGGTCGACTATATTGATCTCGATGGGTTTAATGTCTACCAAGCTATTACCCCTGGCACCCTAGAAGATGTAGTGGAATTGGTGATTCCTGAATTACAAAAACGCGGAAGATATCGAACAAGTTACCAAGATACCTCTTTCCGTGACCGTCTTTTCCAACAAGGCGACAAACTTTCAC
This sequence comes from Bacteroidaceae bacterium, assembly GCA_963599285.1. GTDB lineage: Bacteria > Pseudomonadota > Gammaproteobacteria > Pseudomonadales > Moraxellaceae > Acinetobacter. The sequence goes on from CAVBYE010000197.1 coordinate 3,941, forward strand.
CCCGCCATATTGCACATAAAAAATATATTGAGGCTTAAAGCAATGACCGTACT
>CAVBYE010000198.1:0-3951 GCA_963599285.1 Bacteroidaceae bacterium
CCTGTAATGGGTTGACCATCTACCAAAATCTCGCCCGATGTATAAGGATCTAAACCTGCAACTACGCGACTAAAGGTCGATTTACCACAGCCCGATGGACCGATGACACAAATAAATTCACGCTTATGAATTTTCAGATTAAGTTGATTTAAAATGGTGCGCTGGGTGTTACCTTGTTGAAAGACCTGACTAAGTTGCTTGGCCTCCAAAATTACTGGGCGTTGATAAATCTGTTCGAAATAGTGTCGACTGTCCCAATCCTGATGTGCTTTGACTTCTACGTTCATTTATTTGACTCCCACTTTCCATTTAAACATGTTTTGTCCCAATTTCATCAACACCACATCACAGACCAAACCAATCACTCCAATAATTAAAATTGCGGCAAATACGTTGTCAAAATTTTGATAGCGTGCTTGTTGGGTAATAAACCAAGTAATCCCTGAGGTACTGCCAATCAGCTCTGCCACAATCAAGTAAGTCCATGCCCAGCCAAGCAGCACACGTAAATCACGATAAATATCAGGCAGCGCTGCCGGAATCACCACATGGAATAAACTTTTGATTTTATTGGTGCCTAAGGTGAATCCTGCTTCAATTAAACTGCGATCCACTGCACGCGTCGTATTGGCAATAATAAGAATCTGTTGGAACAGCGTACCAATCACAATAATGGCAATTTTAGGTGCATCATTAATGCCTAAAATCGCCACGGCCAAAGCACCAAAGGCCGGTGCAGGTAAGTAACGGAAAAACTCTACAAAAGGTTCGGTCAGTTGCGTGATGGTCTTAGAGAAGCCACATAAAATACCAAGCGGAATGCCCACAATGGATGAAATGAAGAAGGCACTGAAGACCAATTGAATACTGTGCCACAAGCTTTGGTGAAACCACGGCGTATTTTCTTGTGCAGGTGGAGTCGTAAAAGCGGTCACCAAGGCCATGCCCACTTCATGCGGTGCAGGTAAATAAATGGGATTGACCATTAAGCCCTGCGGTGGTGCACGACCTTCATCGACTGCATGTTGTGCCTCGCGATAGAACACCTCTTGATCTACACGGCTGTCCACTTGCAACAAGGCCACACTGCCGGCATCAGTAATGTGTACCTGCGGATGCCAAAATATTGGCACATAACTGACTGCACACCAGACTAAAATCGGCATTAAAAAGGAGCAAATCCCCAGTAATAGCTTGTTTTGCTGGCTCAGTTCTTTTGCGACATAGCCCATAATTCCGCCTTAGTAATACTTTTTTTATAAAACGTAATACTAATAAGCAAAATAAATGCCAATTTTTTTATTTAAATTTGCCGATGAATGACCTTGAAAATTAATCCATATGGATTAATCTAAATTTAATCCAAATGGATTAATTGGAAACCATATGCAAGCAACTCAACTGAGACTTATTGATGCTGCGATTACATTATTTGCTCAGCATGACTTTGCCAGCGTCAGTATTAGCACCCTTAACGAACAGGCAGAAGTCTTAAATAAATCTGCGCTGTATTATCACTTTGGTTCGAAATGGGGTTTAGTCGAAGCTGCATTGCGTGCGGCAATGACACCTTATGTTGAAGCTGTTAGTTATCAATTGAGCCAGCTGCAGCATGAAGGTGCATCCGTGCCTGCTGTGGTTGATGCCTTAATGCAACCCATGGTCAGCTTGTTTTTACAACCGCATGGTGCTGCTAGTTTAAGGTTTGTGTCTCGTTTACTCACGGACGATCAAGGTCGTCAGTTGATTGCAGATGTATTGGCGCCCATTTCTGCGCAAGCAGTGGCTGTATTGCAGCTACTTTTTATCGATATCTCAGCCGATGTACTGAGTCTGAAAGTCTTATTTAGTCTGAGCTCACTCATTCATTTGAGCGCTGATGCAGGCTTCGAAAAATTTTGGCCCACACATATTCAAGAGCATGATGTCATTCGTCTACACATCCGTGATTATTTAATTGGTGGGCTCACGCCTCCCACCGCTGTGTAAGGAATGCACAGTAAGGCATAGATCAATAAGGAAGAGCGCATGAACACAACGACATCTATACATACAGATGTACTGATTATTGGTGCAGGCATTTCTGGGATTGGCTTAGCGGCTCATTTACGTCAAAAATGTCCTGATCGACAGATCAAAATTCTAGAACGCCGTGAGCACATTGGTGGAACATGGGATTTGTTCCAATATCCGGGGATCCGTTCAGATTCAGATATGTCGACTTTTGGGTTTAACTTTAAGCCATGGCGACAAGCGAAGGTATTGGCAGATGGTGCCTCCATTGTGCAGTATTTGCAGGAAACGGTGGCAGAATATGATCTAGAGCCCTTGATCAGCTTTGGGCAAAATGTGCTGCAAGCCCACTATGACTCAAGTCGGCGTCTATGGACGGTAACGGTAGAGGACACCCATCGTCAAACCCAACAGCACTATGAAACTGAATTTTTGGCCTATTGTACAGGTTACTACAATTATGATGCGGGCTTTATGCCCAATTACCCCGAGCAAGAGCAATTTAAGGGCCGCTTGATTCACCCGCAACATTGGCCTAAAGACCTCGATTACCAAGGTCAGCGGATTGTGGTGATTGGCAGTGGTGCCACCGCAATTACACTCGTGCCGGCATTAATTCAAGGCGGTGCAGCCCATGTGACCATGTTGCAGCGTTCACCCACCTATGTGGCTTCAATTGCGTCGGTAGACCGCATTAATCAACATCTACGTCGTTGGTTACCAGAACAAACCGCTTATCAGATCACACGTGCCAAAAATATTGCTATTCAGCGTGGTAGTTATCTGTTGTCTCAGCGTTTTCCTAAATTGATGCGTTTTGCCCTATTAAAATCAGTACAAGCGCAATTGGGGCAACAGATCGATATCAAGCACTTTAGCCCGCATTACCAACCTTGGGATCAGCGTTTATGTGTTGTGCCAGATGGCGATTTGTTTAAAGTGTTAAAATCAGGACAGGCAAGTGTCGAAACCGATCAGATTGAGGCCTTCGTTGAGCAGGGTATTCGACTTAAATCCGGTAAAGTTTTGCCAGCTGATATTATTGTCTCGGCAACGGGGCTCAATTTACAAATGTTTGGCGGTATGCAGGTGCAATGCGATCAACAGCCTTTTGTTGCTGCTGAACATGCGCTGTATAACGCGGTATTACCCAGTCACTTACCCAACTGTGCCATCTTGATGGGCTATACCAATGCCTCATGGACTTTAAAGGTCGATTTGGCTGCAGATTACCTCTGCCGTTTACTCAACTATATGCAGCAACAAGGCTATGATGAAGTGGTGGCCAGTAGCCCGAACACAACATGGTCAGATGATACTATTATGGGTAGTCTCCATTCGGGGTATGTACGCCGTGCGGCCGATGTGATGTTACGTCAAGGTCGATCTGCACCGTGGATTGTGACCCATAATTATCTGAAAGATCGAAAAATGTTTAAAGCACAAGATTTTAAAGATCCGATACTACAATTTTCAAAACCTCGTGGCAGTGCAGATACGCCGGAAATTGCATCTTCAAGAGAGATCTAGGCATTGTGTTGCATACCGATCGATAAAAACAGCTTGACCTTCCCATCATGGGAAGGTTTATGCTATGCATGCTTGTAAGAATTTTAAGGATTGAGGCATGCAAAGTGTTCAACTGCAGATTTTAGGGATGAGCTGCGCATCATGTGTGGCACGGGTGGAAAAAGCCTTAAATAAAGTTGCAGGGGTGACGGCAAGTGTTAATCTTGCCACCGAGCGTGCCGACGTCCAAGCAGAACAGCTCGATTATGCTGCGCTACAACAGGCCGTACAAAAGGCAGGTTTTGAGCTTGCATTGAATGAGTTTGACTTAAAAATCGTAGGAATGACCTGCGCTTCATGTGTAGCACGTGTCGAAAAAGCCCTCAAAAAAGTCCCCGGTGTTACCGAAGCGTCAATCAATTTAAGTAC
>CAVBYE010000199.1:0-3925 GCA_963599285.1 Bacteroidaceae bacterium
CACCGCTGATGGATTGGCATTATAGAGCAATTTCTTCCCCACGCAAGCCCTATTTTCAAGTATTTCAAAAAATATGAATCAAGCGCCCAATTAATAAACAAAAAGTGATATTTATATCTTTTTTTTTGCAAAATAAAGTGTTTTTTTGGCTACTCATACCTAGAATTCTCTAGTTGAACTAAAAAGAGCACCACAGTGCTCTTTTTCCTTTACTCTCATGTGATGTTTAGTTAAACGTCTTAAATCGCTCAGCATCATCCATAAAGGTCTTTTCGCCTGCAGCTTGTTCAATTGAACCAAAAACTAACTGCGCACGTAATTTCCAATGTGCAGGTACATCAAACGTCGAAGCAACCTCATCATCAATAATTGGATTATAGTGCTGTAATGAAGCACCAATATTTTTTTCTGCTAACGCTGTCCACACTGCAAATTGTGCAATCGCTGAAGAATGTTCAGACCATACCGGGAAATTATCTGCATATAAGGCAAACTGTTCTTGCAAGCCTTTCACCACATTCTGATCTTCATAGAATAAAACCGTGCCATAACCCGCAGCAAAACTCTCAATTTTAGCATTGGTACCTGCAAACGCCGCTTCAGGTACAATTTTACGTAGAGTTTCACGCACAATATTCCAAAACTGGCGATGTGACTCACCATATAAAGTCACAATACGTGAGGTTTGTGAGTTAAAAGCTGATGGGCTTAAACGCACTGCCGCACGAATCGTTTCTTCAATACTTGATTGAGACTCATGAAGATCCTGACCAATCGCATAAATAGAACGACGCTTTTCAATATTTTGCAAGAATGACATGTGTTGTTCTCTAAGAAATTTAATTTGATGAAGTCATGCTAATGATTTTTTCTAGATCTGCACAGTTGAATTGCTATGACACTCTGTTGCATTTTTAGGACATTCTGTGAATTACTGCTGAATCTGTATCTCTTGCGTAGCCAGTAACGGTTTATCTTGTGGCAAATTTTCTTGAATAGACCCAAATACCAGCTCACCTTGAAGCAGCCATTGTTCATTAAATCCAAACTCAAGATGTGTCTTTTGCGCAAGCGGATAATGCTCTAATCTTGCGCCTAATCGTGCATCCGCTAAGGCAGTCCAAGCCGCAAATTGTGCCATCCCCAACACTTGAGTGAATCGCTCTGTAATCGCATCAGCTTCTAAGGGGAATCGCTTTTTTAATTTTTCAATCACGTTTAAATCATGGAAAAATAAAATGGTGCCAAAACCCGCTTGGAGTTGTTGCAGTTTTAACTCACTCGCTGCAAATACCTGCGCAGGGATAATCTTACGCTCAGTCGCTGATACAGATTGCCAAAAACGATGATGCGATTGGTTATACAGTATGACGATTCTTAGCGGTTGTAAGCTGTAATAAGATGGGCAGCTATTAATTGCCTCGGTAATCAGATGGCTGACATAGTTTTGACTCAAATGGACTTTTTGACCTAAGTTTTGTACTTGACGCCGTTTCTTTAAACGCTCAATAAAGGTTTTTGGCCCTACATCTTTTTTCTTTAAGCTAAATTCTTTACTCAAATCTGCAGTCAGCACATGCCCAATTTTATTTAATAATGCCATGTTGACACTCCCCAATCTATCATCAAGTCTAATTTATCGTTTTATCCTATGTTAAACTTTGTGAAGACAATGAGGTATTTTTTTAAAGCTTTAACTGATGATTTTTAAAACAATTATCTCAATCAAAAAGCATAAACTCCGCACTTAGCGGAGTTTATGTGATGTGAGACAAATTTTATTTTTTATCTGTTTCAAATAAGGCAGCAACAAAAGATTTCGCTGAGAATGGACGCAAGTCATCAATTTTCTCACCTACGCCAATAAAGCGAATTGGTACATGAGTACGACTCGCAATATTAAACAGTACACCACCTTTGGCTGTGCCATCTAGTTTGGTAATGGTAATGCCTGTTAAACCAACTGCTTCATCAAACATTTCAACTTGATTAATGGCATTTTGACCAGTACCTGCATCCACCACCAACATGATTTCATGCGGCGCAGTCGCATCAATCTTTTGCATCACACGTTTAACTTTGGTCAACTCTTGCATTAAATGACCTTTGTTGTGTAAACGCCCGGCTGTATCCGCGATGAGGACATCTACACCCTTCGCTCGTGCACTTTCAAATGCATCAAAAATTACTGAAGCAGAATCTGCACCATGGCCTTGCGCTACGACAGGAATATTGTTGCGCTCACCCCAGATTTGTAGTTGCTCCGTTGCTGCAGCACGGAAAGTATCTCCGGCAGCCAACATCACACTCTTACCTTCACCCTGCAAACGTTTGGCTAGCTTGCCAATGGTGGTGGTTTTACCCACACCGTTTACACCCACAACCAGAATCACATAAGGTGCTTTTTGCGGATCAATATGCAATGGCTTCACTCGCGGTGCAAGCAGCGCAACGAGCTCTTCCTGTAACGCTTTATACAACGAGTGTGAGTAAATTAAATCGCCACGTGCCGTACGTTCAGTTAAATTTGCAATAATAGTTTTGGTGGCATCAACACCAATGTCTGCCACTAAAAGTTGTTCTTCAACTTCTTCTAATAATTCGTCATCAATCTCTTTACCACCGATCAAAATATTGACCATACCATCGGCAAAGTTTTTACGGGTTTTGGTCAACCCTTCTTTCATACGGCTAAAGAAACCACCTTTGGGGGTATCTTCTGATTCAGTATGATCTGTGTTGACCACAGCTGAGACTGCTGGTGCTTTAGGTGCTTCATCTACAATAGGCACATCGACCGCAGGTAAACTCGGTAATGTGACATCGTCATCCCCGATATCCGCATCAATCAAAAATTTATTCTGCACATTTTGCTGTTGCATGCCGAATCCTTGAAAAGCATCGCGTTAAAAAGGGCAAGTTTAGCATAGTTTGCTGGCTTTGAAACGGGCTTCATTTAGGTTGGTTTTCCTGATTGATCTAGTTAATTTTACTTAGGCTATTTAAATAAAAAATGTAATGCTAATCATGTGAACCTAATGCAGGTAAATGTTGAGCTTGGCGCTGCTCTTTTTGATAAACGTGCACCACTTTTAAATACTGCGCATAGGAAATATCGGGAGATGTTAAGGTATGACGTGCAAGCATTCGAGTCTTTGGATAGATATATTGGATTGCCATGTCATCGAGTTGTTTGAGCTGCTGCTGTCCAATAGGCTGATACAAGCTCTGATAAGCTTGAATCACAATCATGAAAATCATCACCATCAACATGGTGAGAAGCACACGATCAAATGATATTTTTTTTGCAAAGACTTTAATCAATTGTATATATTTTGCTAAATGCATAAACTACCTCGAGTCGAGGTAGTTTAGGGTTGCACTCTAGGAAGTACAAGTAAAAATATGTGAAAATTCTGCTATTTGTTGCCATTTATGACATTAAGGTACGTACAAAACTAAAATATAAAATCACCGCAATAATGGCCAAAACCACCACCAACGCAAACACACTTACCCCGCCCTCTGCATGTGCAGGATGTAATTGATCCTCATCGGCTATACGCTTTAACTCACCATTATAGGTGCGATAAAATTCAATGCGCTGCTCGCGGGTCATGTCACGGGTAAAATCGTAGACGCGTTTACGCTGGGCTAAACAAAAATTACCTAAATGGATGTCTTGATGAAAAATAGCGTCATCTAAATTGGCACGATGTTGGCGTGCTAAGGCAATAATTTGACTGGCGCTTGGAGGGACGTCAAAGTTTAGACCATCTAAAGTCCGTGTACTCATTTTATTCTCCTTTTTTGCTGTACTTCTGCAGTCACTATACCCTATTTCCACAAAAAGATTAATATTTAATCATTAGATCTAGGTAAAAAGTAAAACATGCCTTTTCAAGTATTGACAGGCTATTATTTT
>CAVBYE010000200.1:0-3861 GCA_963599285.1 Bacteroidaceae bacterium
ACTCACCTGATCGCTCGTGACAAAGGTGAGCTTAAGTGATCAGTCACGGTAATAATCTGAGCATATGAGTCACTCCCCCTAAAAAACGTCCATTTTTTATAAGAATAGTGCTACAAGCTAAATCCAAATGGAGGAAATGAATTTTAATTCTTTAATTTAAATACAAAATTTGTCGACCAAATGCAGTTGATCCTCGGGAATATATCAATCAAAAACATAAAAAGCCTAAATATTCATTAGTTTTTATTCAAAATAAAAATACAAGTGATATTAAACAACTAGACTGCATTGATAGATGCTCAAGTCAATTAAAGTGGCTTTTGGAAATAAAAAAAGAGTGTATTGAATTCAATACACTCTTTTAAACATACGCTGCGTCAGATCGACTTAAAGCGTTTGCTGTGCGATTTTACGACGCTTGTTATAGAAATAATATAATCCTAAGAACCAGAATGGCGCAATCGCAAGGGCAATCAGGGTTTGATGGTTCAATGCTAAGATCACCAAGCTAAAACATAAGAATGCTAGTGTGGCCCATGACATAAAAATACCCATTGGCATTTTATAAGTCGATTGTTGGTGCAATTCAGGGGCTTTACGGCGATAGCTTAAATAGGCCATTAAAATAAGCGCAAAGGTGAAAATGACCAAAATTGAACCAAACGTTGAAACAATGGTAAATGCCGTCATCACGTTAGGGACAATAAATAGAATCGATGTACCAATGACCACCAACAACATTGAGAATAACAAGCTGTTTCTTGGCACCTTACGCTTCGTTAATTTTCCAAACTGTGGCGCTGCGTCTTTTTCAACTGATAAACCATACAGCATACGGCTAGTGGCAAAAATACCACTATTGGCAGAGGACATTGCAGATGTTGCCACCACAAAGTTCATTAAGCTTGCCGCGGCAGGAATACCAATGAGGGTAAAGAACTGTACAAAAGGACTTTGTTCGGTACTGATTTGACTCCAAGACGTTACCGATACTACACAAATCAATGCGGCAACATAGAACAGCATAATTCGCAGTGGAATAGAGTTAATTGCTTTAGGTAACGATTTATGTGGATCTTTGGTTTCTGCAGCCGTCGTACCCACCAACTCAATACCAATGAATGAGAAAATCGCAATTTGGAAGCCGGCAAAGAAACCAGACAAGCCAAATGGGAACATGGCTTTTTCATCCATTAAATGACTAAAGGATGCCATGGTGCCATTGGGTGAAACGAAGTTAGTAAAGATTAAATACAAGCTCACCAATAAGAAGGTCAAAATGGCCAAAATTTTCAGCAATGCAAACCAAAATTCCATTTCGCCAAATAGTTTAACCGTTAAGAGATTCAGCGCAGTTAACACAATAATCGTTGAGAATGCAGGAATCCATGCCGGCAAGGTGGGATCCCAATACTGCATATAGCCGCCAATCACGATCATATCGGCAATGGCTGCCACCACCCAACTGAGCCAGTAGGACCAACCTAAGAAGAAGCCTGCCCATGGGCCTAAATATGCACTACAAAAATCAGCGAAGGATTTGTATTTAAGATTTGAAAGTAATAACTCCCCCATTGCGCGCATCACAAAGAAGAAGAAAAAGCCAATAATCATATAGGTCAAGATCACTGACGTCCCTGAGACACTCAGTGTTTTCCCTGAACCCATAAATAGGCCCGTACCAATTGCACCACCAATGGCAATCAGTTGGATATGGCGATTTGATAAAGATCGCTCTAATTTCTCCTCTTGATCCAATTCACTAGGGTAACCCACGAGTGAGCCCTCCTGTAGAGGATCTGTGTGTTTACCTTTACTCATAAATAAAAAATTCCTGACAGCATAAATAACAACGATGGCTGCATTTTTCGTCACCCAATCATTGAGTCTTGAAAAACAAAAAAACTAGCGTCATGCATTTGTTTAATCGGTCAAATGCATGACGCTAGTCCGGGCAGGAATAGTACATAATTATTTTAATCGATTGAGATTCTTTTGCTGAAAATCACGCCAAACATGTCGAGTTTGTTTATTATTTATTAATAATGATGCATTTTCAGCCAAGCACAATCAGCTTTTTAACTTAAACGTGTTATGCCATGCTGCTAGAGACAATACCTCAGACAGCATAATTCAAGATAAAGCGTCAACAGTGAAATAAAAAAGGGCGAATTCGCCCTTTTGTTATTGTTGTGCTTTGGTGCTATTCCCAATTTGCCAGACGTAAGGCAGCGGGGTTTGATTAATCAGCCAATCCCCAATAACTTTTTGTTTATAGATAATGGGATTATGCGATGAGATCACCCGAGCATTACGCCAAAAACGGTCGAGCTGTTTTGTACGACTCGCAGCAGATGCGCCGAGGCTATTAAACAGCTGTGTAGTGAGATCAAGTACCAAGGCACTAATGACCACTTGCCCTTGTGCTGATTCTAGCTCGGCTTGATCGTTAGCGGCAATGTCTTGCTCAGGGTTGTGTGCAAAATGACTGATGTAGGCCTGATCTAAGGCAGCCGCGGCCTGTAAAGCCAGCGTTTTCGCCGCATAGCTCTGTGCAGCAGCGTGTCCAATCACCTGTAAAATTTGTGGATCATGCCGCACCAGATCAGCATTGCCATGACTATAGATGCGATCACGTTTTCTCACTTCAGTACTAAACGTCTCCACAGCCGCCTGTGCAATCCCTGCAAGTGTGGCCAGATGTACCACTTGATAAAATGCCGTTTGATATTTAAAGCGCTGTGCAAAAGGTAAAATATGTTCTTCTGCCACAGGGACTTGTTGCAGGGTTAAAGTACCACTACCGGTGGTCTTTTGCCCAAAACCATCCCAATCATCTTGAATATCTATGCCTTGGGTATGGGTAGACACAGCCGCAATCACATGCTGCTCTCGTGCTTCATCATAGGCGAATAAATCGATCCAATCTGCGTAAATGGTGCCGGTAGAATAGAATTTTTCCCCATTGACCCAAAACTTGCCCGCTTCATCTTGTCGCACACGTGTGATCACATCGCCAATTTCAACTTTGCCAATTTCAGTCCAAGCATTGCCCACCAAATCTCCCTGTACAAAGCGCGCAAACCAAACACTTTGATCTTGATCGCGATGTGCAACTAAACGATCTTCTACAAAAGCAAAGTGTCCGCGTAGTGCTTGGACCACATTGGAATCTGCAGCAGCGAGTTCAATCAGTAAGGCAAATAATTGCGCTTGAGAGGCACCGTCACCGCCAAACTCAGTCGGGACACGCACGGCGCCAAATCCTGCCTGTTTCAGCCATTGGATTTGTTCAAAAGGCAGTTGACGCGCCGTTTCCCGATCTACTGCACCCGCAGCAATTTTTTCAAAAATTGGGCGATATTTTTGTTGTAGTTTTTGCTCATCCGCACCTAGGGCTAAATGGGCTGTAGTAATAGTCGTCATAATTTAGCTCCAAGCATGACGTGGTGGTGGCACATCATTTAAATAGTAATTACCAATTAAATTAAATTTCCAACGCACGGGATCATGTAAGGTATGGGTACGTGCATTGCGCCAATGGCGATCTAAATTCAGTTCCGTTAAGGTCGAACGTGTGCCTGCCAGTTCAAATAATTTATTGGTGGCAAGCAGTGCCAGTTCTGTGGTTAGGACTTTGGCTTCTGCGGTGAGCAGTGTTGCTTCTGTCACCTGTTGTTCTGTCGTGTTGTTAATGGCTTGATCAATAGCAAGACCGGCTAAATCTAATACTGCCTCTGCAGCACGTTGCTTAATTTTAAGTTCGCCAATAGCGGCCAAGGTATAAGGATCATCCGTTGCTTTGTCTAAACCCGAGTCAATCCAAGGACGGGTATGCTGTTTAACATAGGCAATCGTTTC
>CAVBYE010000201.1:0-3857 GCA_963599285.1 Bacteroidaceae bacterium
GTGTGTGGCCACACGGACCACACGTGCACCGGCATCATAGGCCGCTTTTAAGTCATGAATGGTCCCAATACCGGGCAACAGTAAAGTCGCAACTTTGGCCTGTTTGACCTCACTAGCAACAGCTTCAATCCATTCCAAATCAGTATGGGCACCAAAGCCATAGTTAAAGCTTGAACCTTGTAACCCATCACCATGTGCGACTTCAATGCTGTCCACCCCTGCTTCGTCAAGTGCTTTGGCAATTTGGCGGACTTGATCTAAAGAATATTGATGTCGAATAGCATGCATCCCATCACGTAGGGTCACATCAGAGACATAGATTTTACGTTGTGGATCCATCATGTTAAGCCCCTTCCGTGATGCTGTTTTTTGCTTGCAAAGCATGCTGTGCTAAACGTTCAGCAGCAGCCAATGCAGCACTGGTCATAATGTCTAAATTGCCGGCATACGCGGGTAAATAATGGCCTGCGCCTTCAACTTCAAGGAAGATGGAGACTTTTAAACCACTCATCTGACCTAAGCCTGGAATATTCAGCGGACGTCGCTGATCGAACTCTTCAAACTGCACGTCTTGTTTTAAGCGATAGCCCGGCACATAAGCTTGTACTGCTGCTGCCATCTCTTGAACCGATTGACGAATTGCGGCCTGATCTGCCCCCAATTCTGCCAAGCAATACACCGTATCTCGCATCATCAGTGGGGGTTCAGCAGGATTCATAATGATAATGGCTTTGCCTTTTTCTGCACCACCCACTTGCTCAATGGCCTGAGCAGTCGTTTCAGTAAACTCGTCAATATTGGCACGCGTACCAGGTCCTGCGGATTTACTGGCAATTGACGCAATAATTTCCGCATAATGTACCTGCGCCACTTGCGAGACTGCACGTACCATTGGAATGGTGGCTTGACCACCACAGGTCACCATATTGATGTTTTGTGCATTTAAATGTTGATCCAGATTGACCACAGGCACCACATAAGGACCAATTGCAGCAGGTGTCAAATCAATCACTTGAATACCATACTGTTGTAACACAGCATTATGATGTGCATGTGCACCTGCTGAGGTCGCATCAAATACAATTTTAATGTCTTTAAAACTTGGGAGTTTAAGTAATCCTTCGATACTATCTGCCGTAATTTCAAAACCAAAGCGTGCAGCACGTGCAAGTCCATCTGAATGTGGATCAGCGCCCACCATTGCAGCCAATTCAACATATTCGGCATTGCGCATCAGTTTAATCATTAAATCAGTGCCAATATTACCTGAGCCAATGATGGCGCATTTTATTTTTTCCATCGTGTTTATCCTTATTATTCTACAGTTCGTCACTGAATCGTGCAGTGACTGTCCCTAATCCTTCGATCTCGGCGGTGTAGCTTTGCCCCGCTTCAACTTTGACCATCGGTCCTAAAGCGCCGGTCAACACGATATCCCCCGCTTGTAATGGGCGACCTCGTCTGAGCATTTCATTGGCCAGCCAAATCGCCGCATTGAGCGGATGATCTAAGCAAGCTTTACCTTGCCCTTCAGATACAATCTGCTCCGCACAGCGCATCTGCATACGACAATTGATCCAGTCAATCTTTGTTGCTGGCACATGTTCCCCACCTAAAACAAACGCAGCTGAAGATGCGTTATCCGCCACAGTATCGAGCAGTGAAATATTCCAATTTTCGATTCGACTATCCACCACCTCGATTGCAGCCACAACATAGTCAATCGCAGCCATCATTTCTTCTATACGCTGCACGGTTTGATTAAGATCTGCCTTGAGCACCAATGCAATTTCGGCCTCTACTTTGGGTTGGATTAATTTCTGAAATGGAATCAACTCTCCATCGGCATAGGCCATGTCATCAAACAACATACCAAAATCAGGAGAATCCACACCCAATTGCTGTTGCACGGCAAAGGAGGTTAGTCCAATTTTTTTACCCACCAAACGACGCCCCTCACTAAGAGCCCTTTGGGTATTGATATCCTGAATGTGATAGGCCTGCTCTAAAGTTGCACTTTCATTGAGACTTTGGCGGATGGGTTGAATGGGTTGTCGACTCTGTTCAGCCATAAATAGTGCTTGTGCACACTGTTCAATTCTATTCTGCACGCCTCATCCTCTAGATGCTGATATGAAAGAATTTCAGGCAAAGTTCTCCTAGAGACTATTCGGCGCGCACCTCATAATCTCTATAAATATCTGAATCAATGTATGAATTCTAAAAATGATACTAAATGAAAATTGTGATTGGCTTTAGTCAGTGATACTCACATTCTTACCACTTTTCAATTCAGCCATACGGTGATCAAGCTCACCATCAACATAATAAAGCTCTGTAAAACAGCCAATTTGATCACGCGTATCAAAATAAGCCCAGCGACAATTTCCAAACGGCCCTTCAAAAAAACCTGCCATGGCTTTTGCAATGCCTAAATCTAAATAATGTTGCTCGGCCAACGCATATTCAGCCGCATCTTTTTGACGAAAACCAATATGATGCGGTCCTTTGCCTTTATCATCTAGCCAGTCTTTATAGACACTCTGACCGTCATCATGACGTGCTAATTCAATTAATGTTTCGCCAGCAAAACCATAAGCACAACTAAACTGAAAATTGCCCGGCTGCCCATAATACTCTTTTTCTTTTTGAGTCTGTGAAAGTCCTTCAGCAACATTCCACACTTGTACACCATTGGTTTTACTAAAAAAATCCATTGCTTGCTGTAGATCTTCAACTACAAAACAAATTTGATCGAAGCGGTTGCCCAACATATTTTGCACAATTTGCATGTGTTATCCCTCTTAGGTCGTTTCTAAAATACGAAAGCTAATGGCTTGTGCCGGACACGAATCTGCAAGTTCTTTAATTTCATCCTCACGATCAAGATCCACAAGATGTATTTTTAGCTGTGCCACTTGGCTGCCTTGAGGAATTTCAAAGATATCTTCAGACATTAAACACATGCCATAACCTTGGCATTGATGGGTATCTAAAACTATTTCAATTTTTTGATTATTCATTTGATTTATCCTTAAAAATGTAAAATTCGTCTTCGTGACTTAATTTAGAGAAAGACACCTAAATTTGGGGTACGCAAAACGGCTTCTGTCAGAATTGCCTTACGTTTTAATAAGCGTGCACCCTCTTGAGTGAGTTTTAAGGTGTCGACACGGCGGTAAGGGATAATATCGCCTTGTTCATCATGACCACGTTGTCGGTACATAATCGTGGCACTATGCACATGCACCACATCCTGCTGTTCAGTCGGTTCAATCATGACACTACCAATCACACGTAATGTACGCGAGGGTGGAACTTCAGCCCATGCTTGGCCTGAAGCCATACGATCAATACGGACTTTAATATGTGCTTTTCGATCAAGCACTCGGTAGGCATCTCCAGGAAACTCATCCTTGTAATGATAAGCACTAATTCTTAAAGGGATTTCATAATGAATATCGTCATCAAGTAGTGCAAACCACTCATCAAAGCGCCGCTCATCAAGCAATAAGGCTTCCTGAGCTAAGAAATTGTGTACCGTTTCTCGAGTTGAATAATCCATTATGCGACTCCTTTTTGTTGCTGCTCTTGATCTGATAAGCACGTGATTTTGGCTTTTTTACCTTCACGCATTTCTTTGAGCCAACGACGCCAAAAACCAATTTGACAATATTCACCATAAATCGATGGATGGAACTCCCCAGGCCCTGTCCAATTTGGATCTTTCCCTGTTTGTTTTTGACTATAATGCAAGTTCATTTGAGCTTTACGTAGCCATGGACTTTGTGCCCCCTTCGCGATGCCTTCCCACACTGCTGTATCATCCGCCTCAAAAATCCCCCCAGAGCCAAAGG
>CAVBYE010000202.1:0-3807 GCA_963599285.1 Bacteroidaceae bacterium
CAAAGCTCCTGAAATTTAGGCTGTAAAAAAGCG
Source organism: Bacteroidaceae bacterium (assembly GCA_963599285.1). GTDB lineage: Bacteria > Pseudomonadota > Gammaproteobacteria > Pseudomonadales > Moraxellaceae > Acinetobacter. Next base: position 34 of record CAVBYE010000202.1, read on the forward strand.
AGAAGACGAAAAAAAAGGAAGGTTGTTTTTTTAACCTATCCTCCCTCTGTCTGCTCGCTTGAACTTAACAGCGCATTATACGCATACCTGAGACCAAAGTCCATTTAGTTTATGAAGAATATGTAAGATAAATGCCTTGATTTTTGCTTAAAAGTCTGTTTTACGCGCAAAGCAGCAAAAATGGCTGCATTTTAGAATTGTCTAACAAATCAAAACTTAAATTTTATCAAATTTCCAATAGCTGCTTTTAAATTAGCCAAAATTGAGCGCTTGAGCACTGCTTTTTAACGCGGTTTGGGCAGGCTTTGGGGATGGTGCGGGCAGAGCTTGAATGCTTAAAATTTTGAGTGATTTTTGCATTATAAAGCCAATTAAATAAAGTTTATTTTTCACACAAAATAAGGGTAAATACTCGGTACCAAAAGCGCTTGTGCGTAGGCTGTAGCAGTATGTCTGAATGAAGGCGAACTCGCTTCTAGAGCATCGTTTAAATGCTTCATCGGAGGATGATACCGAGGCCGAGGATCGCGTGATGTTGATACTTTTTAAAGTATAGATTTGATCGTCGCTTAGCTATCTCATCCGAAGAGGTTTAGTGAATTAAACCTGAGCCAAAAGCAGAGCAAAAAAAAGTGAGCGCTTTGCTCACTTTTTTTTGCTGTGTATTAGAACACATGCAACCAGTCACGTTTATTGTGAAAGTCTGCATTGGGGCTGCTATGCTGCATGGCATAAAACTGCTCGCCTTGAGAGGTGATCAGTACTGCACTCAGACCCACAAAAAGATCTGCCCAAGTAAGTTTATGCGTCAGCATAAACTCAGAAAGATCAACACTTACATTCAAGCCATAATGAGTACGTTTAAGCTGATTCAGCTCAATATCGTAAGCGACTTTTGGCGGCATATCTTCAGGGTAACGATACTCTTCAAATTGATATGCTTGCCAAGCCTCACTTGGAGACAGATTAATCTCGCGATATTCATCTTCGCCGCGAATACCGACAAAGATCTCAAAACAGGTCTGCTCCCATAAGAAGTCTTGACGCGGTTGAGAGGCGACAGGATTTGGCCATTGCACCCATTGATTGGGATCACGTAGCCAATACCCGACGTTTAAAGTATGCAGGCCGACCGTTTCAATTGCGCCCACCAAGGAGATGGCTTGAAAACGACGGTCAAAAGCACTCAGTTCATAACTTGCCATAATGCAAACTTAGTTCGACAGATGTGCGTGGCGAACGAGGTTTGAAAGTTTTGGATTTTGTTTGGGTGCTTTTTTGTAAAGCAACACAATTTTACCAATGGTTTGTACGATTTGAGCATCAGTCGCTTGCGCAATTTCTTCAATTAACGCAGCACGTGCTTCACGATCTTCAGCCACAATTTTCACTTTAATGAGTTCGTGATCATTTAATGCACGATTCGTTTCTTCAACCACGTTCTCAGTTAAACCTTGACCGCCAAGCATCACCACTGGGTTAAGCGCATGCCCGATTTGACGTAAACGCTTGCGTTCCTGAATAGATAAAGCCGCCATAAATATAACCTAATTTTAAAAACGCTTTAGTATAACAAAGCCCGCGCTTAAACGCTGTAAAAACTGTTGAAATTATCAATATTGCGCATTGGAAAAATCTACATTGCTCTATGATTTAGATACAGATGGATACTGCAACGTTACAGTTTTTCACGTACAATAAAAGATTGAATATTTATTGATGATTTAGAGAGTTATGGCAACACGCATTACCAACCAAAAGTTATCTAAAAGTAGTCGTGCGTGGATGAGAGAGCACTTAGATGACTTCTATGTGAAGAAAGCACAAAAAGAAGGTTATCGTGCGCGTGCTGCTTATAAGTTACTGGAAATTCAAGAAAAACATAAAATCATTAAGCCTGGTATGACCGTTGTGGACTTGGGTGCTGCACCCGGAAGTTGGTCACAAATTGCCGGCAAGCTTGTGGGTGATAAGGGCTTAGTGATTGCATCTGATATTTTAGAGATGGATGCATTGCCAGATGTAACCTTCTTACAAGGTGACTTCCGTGAGCAAGAAGTGTTTGACGAATTGTTAAATATTTTAGACGGTCGTAAGGTAGACGTTGTAATTTCCGATATGGCCCCCAATACATCAGGGAACAAGGCAGTCGATCAGCCACGTCAAATTTACTTATGTGAACTTGCTTTAGATTTTGCCAATAAAGTGCTCGGGCCAAATGGGCAATTTGTCGTGAAGGTATTCCAGGGCACAGGCTTTGACGAATTCCGTAAGCAAGTTGTTGACAGCTTTGATGTTTTAAAAACGGCAAAACCTGCAGCGTCACGTGCCCGCTCGAAAGAAGTTTTCTTGGTGGGTATTGGCCGTAAGAAAGCATTGAAATAAACAAAGTTTACTTGCCAAGCCGTTAAAAATTGTGCATTTTGTACTTTTTTAACTTTGACAGCTGATCTTCAGCTAAACCTTTAGGATCACTCCCTTGTGGGGCATGATCAAATTAGATTGATATGGGAATAAAGCTTTGAGCGATCTCTTCAAGAATGCCATATTGTGGCTGGTGATACTTGGTGTACTGATTTTCATTTTCAGTAACATCAGTAGCAGCGAGAAGCCTGCAGCGATGAACTATTCAGAGTTTGTTGCAGCGGTAGATGCTGGCCAGATTAAGCAAGTTACAATTGATGGCGAGCGAATTAGCGGTGAAAAAGTCAATGGCACTGCTTTTGAAAGTATTCGCCCGGCAGTTCAAGATCCTGAACTAATGCCAAATCTCATCAAAAACAATGTCGTTGTTGAAGGTACTGCACCACAACGTCAAGGTTTATTGATGCAACTTCTCATTGCAAGTTTCCCTGTACTTTTAATCATTTTGTTATTCATGTTCTTTATGCGCAACATGGGTGGCGGTGCAGGTGGCAAAAATGGCCCAATGAGCTTTGGTAAGTCTAAAGCAAAAATGCTTTCAGAAGACCAAATTAAAGTGACCTTCCAAGATGTCGCAGGTTGTGATGAAGCAAAACAAGAAGTCGTTGAAATCGTAGATTTCTTAAAAGACCCTGCAAAATTCAAACGTCTTGGTGCGACCATTCCAAAGGGCGTATTAATGGTGGGTCCACCGGGTACGGGTAAAACCTTGCTTGCAAAAGCGATTGCGGGTGAAGCGAAGGTGCCATTCTTTAGTATCTCGGGTTCTGACTTCGTTGAAATGTTCGTGGGTGTTGGTGCATCACGTGTACGTGACATGTTCGAACAAGCCAAACGCCATGCACCATGTATCATCTTTATTGATGAAATTGATGCTGTGGGTCGTCACCGTGGTTCAGGTACCGGCGGTGGCCATGACGAACGTGAGCAAACACTGAACCAAATGTTGGTTGAGATGGATGGTTTTGAAGGCAATGAAGGCATTATTGTCATTGCTGCAACGAACCGTGCTGATGTACTAGATAAAGCTTTACTGCGTCCGGGCCGTTTTGACCGTCAAGTCATGGTAGGTCTACCTGACATTAAAGGTCGTGAGCAAATTTTAAATGTTCATTTGAAGAAATTACCGTCTACAACGGGCGTGGATGTCAAAGTCCTTGCACGTGGTACACCGGGCTTCTCAGGTGCACAGCTTGCCAACCTTGTGAACGAAGCTGCACTCTTTGCTGCACGTCGTAACAAGAACACGGTCGACATGAATGACTTTGAAGATGCCAAAGATAAGCTTTACATGGGTCCTGAACGTAAATCGATGGTGATTCGTGAAGAAGAACGTCGTGCTACGGCTTA
>CAVBYE010000203.1:0-3791 GCA_963599285.1 Bacteroidaceae bacterium
AAATAAGCCACTGCCCACCACCAAATAGGTTTTGGACATTTTCTTAAAATTGGGTAAACCAAAAATTGCCCACAGTAACACCGCACTTAAGCTGTAGATTAAGGTAATTCCTAGCTCTGCGCCAAACCGCTGTGTCACTTGACGAATCAAGCCCAGCATAGCTGCCCACATAAAAATAGCACTGATGCCACAGTAGGTTGCAAAGCGTGAGGAACTGCGCATTGAAACGTCCTTTATTTTTTAGGGAGGGAGAAAAAGATCAAAGGCAATTGTAAGCTGATTCCCTCGTCATCACTAGGGCACACAGCAATAACAGCAGTATGAAGAACAGGTAAAGGTAGATGAATCTGTGAGCGCGAGACATGAGGCAAAATGCTATATCTTGGGTAGGTGAGCGCCAAAAGCGATCATCGCTTGCTATGTTTGTAGTCATAGAGAAGCATTATTTAAAAATATAGTGATATTTTTCAAATAATTATAAAAATTTTTAAGGTAAGTAGAATTTTATTACTTAAGGTGGCGCACTCTTTGCTTGTATATAACTAAGAGAGGCCAATGCACCTAGTGCAGCCTACTATAGTGTATTTCTTGAGCATCAGCTTGATGCATTTTTTATCGAGAGAATGTTGCTTGTTTTGCGTAAAGTGTACCCATGATCAGCTTAAAAATAACAATAATTGAGTGAAAAGTACATAAGACTATAGGTGTATAGGCGCAAATCTAGATGACATTGGAGTGGAGTAGAGCACATGAAACACAAACAGCAAGTCAGCTACCCCAGCACCGAAGTGGTAATTTTGGCTGGCGGTCAAGCCCGACGCATGAATGGGATTAATAAACTATTGCAGCGATTTGATGATCAAATTCAGCTGCTTAAATTACACCAATGTTTTAAATCACGTGTGGCCAATGTGTGGATCAATAGTCACCGTGATCATGGTATCTATCGCATGCTATTGCCGTATACACCGAGTTTTCGTGATGACGAAGCAGGATTTCAAGGCCCATTGATGGGTATGAAAAGTGCATGGTCACATGTGAACGCAGATTATGTGTTATTTGTGCCGTGTAATGTGGCTTATGTACCGCCTAAAGTCTTGTCAAGACTGCATCGCGCGCTTGCGCGCCATCCGATGGCCAAAGCTGCATTCGTAGAGTTAAACGGTGTCGCATTGTATCCATTTTGTTTGCTGCACCGAAGTAGTCTCCCTATTTTGCAACAGCATTTGCAGACTCAACCGGCCAATTTGATGCAATGTTTTGCGGATTTACATGCACAGGCCACACCATTTCAAAATAGAGCCTTGTTTTTGCATAGTATTAACTCTTTAGACGAGCTGCAGCAGCATCAGCAACTGAGCTATTTACCCAAATCATGTTTGGACTAAGTAAAAAATCATTAGAGCTGCATTTTTTAAAATACAAATCTTTTTTCAGACAGGTTTTGTAATTATTTGTGCTTGTGTATATACTGTTATTGCTGGTTAAAAAATAAACTTTATAACAATAACGAAATGATTACAGAGGAAAAAATAATGAACTTAGCTGAAGTCATGTTCCTGTCTTTTTCAGTGTTATGTATGACTTTTTTGGTCTATAAACTCGGACAAACATTTTTAGGATAAAAAAAATCCCCAAATTAGTTGGGGATTTTTATATGGCATTTAAATTTTACGTTTATCTAGTTGTGCAGCCAGCGTATCCCCGACGGCTTGTACCAGCATGACCAAGATTACCAACACCACAATCACGGCCAACATGATGAGCATGTCAAAGCGCTGATAACCATAGCGATATGCAATATCACCTAGACCGCCTGCACCAATGGCGCCGGCAATGGCTGATGAGTTAATCATCGTGACTAAAGTCACTGTGAAACCTGCCACAATACCGGGCAAGGCTTCAGGCAATAACACATGCCAAATGATTTGCTGACGATTGCAGCCAATGGCTTGCGCAGCTTCAATTAATCCTTGATCGACTTCGCGTAAGCTCACCTCAGCAATACGGGCAAAAAAAGGCGTTGCGGCAAGACTTAAAGGCACGACAGCAGCCCACACCCCATAACTGGTACCTACAATAAGACGCGTAAGTGGAATTAATGCCACCATTAAAATTAAAAACGGAATGGAACGGGTAATATTGACCACCCAACCCAAGGCTTGATTCAAGCCTTTTGAGGGATAAATGCCATGTTCTGACGTGCTGACTAAAATCACCGCCATTGGCAGTCCGACCAGCAAGGCCACTACGGCCGACACCCCTACCATCAATACAGTATCGATGGTACCGGTCATGAGTAAATTAAACAGTTGGTCGTGCATAGCCAAGCTCCTTTAGATCAGCGACCAGAGGCTGTAGCTGAGAGGTTAACGGTGCGAGATCAAGGTCTTGAGTGGGCAGCGCCACAATCATTGAGCCAATGACATGCTGTTGAATGACATCGATATGGCTTTGCAACAGCTGTACGGGTTGTGCAAACGCGTTAAAAATTTGATTCAAATCGTGGGGATGATGCAGATGCCGTTCATAGCGCAGTTGTAAAATACAATGTGTGTCGTCAGCTTGGGGATGGCGATGTAACTCAAAAGGCAAATCTAATTGGGATAAATTCAACAGTTCTTGGGTCATGCGATGTTGTGGACGTGCAAACACCGACCAAACTTGACCTGATTCCACAATTTCTCCGCCATCAATCACCACCACTTCATCACAGATATCGCGAATCACCTGCATTTCATGGGTAATTAAGACAATGGTAATGCCCAGTTTTTGATTAATATCTTTGAGTAAGCTTAGGATGGTCGCTGTACTTTCTGGGTCCAAGGCTGAGGTCGCTTCATCACAGAGCAACAGGTCTGGGTGATGGACTAAGGCACGTGCAATACCCACGCGCTGTTTTTGTCCACCAGACAATTGTGCTGGATAGTGCGCAGCTTTATCGCGTAATCCCACCCACTGTAACGCCTCATCGACGCGAGTGTTGATTTCAGCGGCAGAAATCCCTGCAATTTTAAGTGGTAAGGCAACGTTGTCCCACACTGTTTTGGCAGACATTAAGTTAAAGTGCTGAAAAATCATACCGATCTTTTGGCGTAATTGAATCAGTTCGGCATGATTTAAGCTGGCTAGGTCATGCTCATGCACGTGGATGCTGCCTGAACTGATCGACTCTAAGCCATTTAAAGTACGTAATAGCGAGGATTTGCCCGCGCCACTTTTACCAATAATGCCAAAGATTTTGCCCTGTGGAATATCTAAGTGAATATCTTTTAAGGCGTGTACGGCTTGACCGTGTACATCATAATATTTATTTAAATGTCGAATTTTAATATGCGGCAATGTAAACGCGGGGGTTGCGAGACTGACCATAACGTTTCCTCTTATTTCCAGCCCGGGAACCATAACTTGGCACCAAAGTCAGCGTCTAAAGCCGCTTTCACTTGTGGTGAGTTTTGATAAATATTGACAAACTTGGCCAACTTTTGTCCTTCATCGACAAAATCTTCGCGCACTGCAAATAAAATGGCATAACGGGTGTTGGTATTGTCATCAAAGAGTAAGGCTTGCTCTGGATCGGCAGTTTTGGCCATGCGTAGATAGTGCGGATAACCAAAGGCCAAGTCGACATCGTCAATGGCACGTGCGGTTTGCGGACCTTCAACCTCAATAAAGGCGAGATTTTTTGGATTTTTAACAATATTGCTTAATTTGGCCAAATAGTTTTGTCCATCATCAAGTTCGATTAAGCCAGCCTGCTGTAACAGCAATAGGGCACGCCCTTGATTGAC
>CAVBYE010000204.1:0-3787 GCA_963599285.1 Bacteroidaceae bacterium
CCCTTCGTGCAATCGAAACCGACGGCTGCCTTTAGCCGTACCCCAGAGATTTTTGATACCACCATTGGCTGGCGCTTTATTAATCCAAAGTTTAAGCAGCAATTTGGCACGGACAGCATGCCAGAAACTGCTGAAAACGTGGCGCAAAAATACAATATTAGCCGCCAAGATCAGGATTTATTTGCCTACCGTAGCCAGCAAAAAGTGGCGAAAGCTCAACAAAATAATCTTTTTGCTGATGAAATCATGCCGGTTGAAATTATTCAGCGTAAAAAAACGTTGTTGATTACACAAGATGAGCATCCACGTGCTGACACGAGTTTAGAAGACTTAGCGGCACTGAAAACGCCATTTAAAAAAGAGGGCGGTTCAGTCACAGCGGGCAATGCCTCTGGTGTTAACGATGGTGCTGCCTGTGTTTTACTTGCCAATGCTGAGTTTGCGCACAGCCATGGTTTGGCCAAAGTTGCTCGCGTGGTGGGTATTGCCAGTGCAGGTGTAGAAGCCAAATATATGGGCATTGGCCCAGTACCTGCGATTCAAAAAGTGCTCAAACAAACCGGTTTAAGCTTAGAGCAAATGGATGTGATTGAACTCAATGAAGCCTTTGCTGCACAAGCGCTCGCTGTGACCCGTGAATTGGGACTTGCAGATGATGATGCACGCGTCAATCCAAATGGCGGGGCAATTGCACTGGGTCATCCGTTAGGTATGAGTGGTACGCGTCTCGTGATTACAGCGGCCAAAGAGCTAAAACGCCGTCAAGGTCAATATGCACTGTGCAGTATGTGTGTGGGTGTGGGTCAAGGCGTGGCCTTAATTTTAGAAAACATCTAAAACAAAATTTAAAAAATTCAATAACAATAAGTGCTGTCAGGACGACGGCAACAAGGAGCACAGCATGAATATGAATGCAATTGAAGCGATTGAACGCGCGTCTATTGATGAATTACGCCATCTCCAATTACAACGCATGCAAAAAACCTTGCAGCATGCCTATGACAACAGCACGGTTTATCGACAAAAATTTGATGCTGCAGGGGTGCATCCAAGTGATTTAAACACACTGGAAGATTTAGCTAAATTTCCGTTTACCACCAAACAAGATTTACGCGACAACTACCCCTTTGGCATGTTTGCCGTGCCGCAAGAACAAATTGTACGTGTACATGCTTCATCGGGCACAACAGGTCAGCCCACTGTAGTGGGCTATACGCAAAACGACATTAACGTCTGGTCCGATGTGGTGGCACGCTCGCTACGTGCCGCAGGCTTAAGCTCAAAAGATAGAATCCAAGTGTCTTTTGGCTATGGACTATTTACAGGTGGCTTAGGTGCACATTATGGGGTAGAACGTTTAGGGGCGACTGTGATCCCGATGTCTGGTGGGCAAACCGACAAACAAGCGCAACTGATTCATGACTTCAAACCGACAGCCTTAATGGTCACGCCATCTTATTGTCTCAATATCATTGATGCACTAGAGCGTAAATTTGGTAGTGCTCAAGCGTGTTCGATTCGCACTGGTATTTTTGGCGCTGAGCCATGGACCAATGAAATGCGCAAAGAAATTGAAGAGCGTTTGGGCATTGATGCACTGGATATTTATGGCTTATCTGAAGTGATGGGGCCGGGTGTGGCGATGGAATGTCTAGAAAGCAAAGATGGCCCAACCATTTGGGAAGATCATTTCTACCCAGAAATTATCAATCCTGAAACTGGTGAGGTGTTGCCTGATGGTGAATTGGGTGAGTTGGTGTTTACCACCATTACCAAAGACGGTATGCCTGTGATTCGTTATCGTACCCGCGATTTAACCCGTCTGTTGCCAGGAACAGCGCGTTCTATGCGCCGTATGGATAAAATTGTGGGGCGTAGTGATGACATGATGATTATTCGTGGGGTAAATGTATTCCCTTCACAAATTGAAGAACAAATTTTGCATATCCCACAACTTGAGCCGAACTACCAAATTCAGATTTGTAAGCAAGGCCACTTAGACAGTCTACATATTCGCACCGAAATGCGCCGTGAAACCCATCCAGGCATGACCCAGCAATTGGCACAGCAACTCAAAGCCAACATTAAAACCATGGTCGGGATTAGCGTATCGGTTGAAGTGTTAGCAGAAGGCAGCTTACCGCGTTCGGAAGGGAAAGCTCAACGTGTGATCGATATCCGAAAGTCAGCTTAAACAAACGGGACAATTTATCGTAAGATGATTGTCCCAGCATAAATTCGAGATAGACAGTGACCAATAATAAATTAAAACAGGCGATTGATGATTTCATTGCGCATGAGTCACTCAGCGGTACCTCACTGATTATGACGGTTTTTGGTGATAGTGTGTATCACCGTGGTGGCATTATTAGCCTTGCGAGTTTGATTCAACTCATGGACGTCTTTGGACTGAATGAACGTTCGGTACGTACTGCAGTCTTTCGTTTGGTGCAAAATGGTTGGCTGGTGTCTGAGAAAATTGGCCGCACCAGTTATTACCGTATTACCGAAAGTAGTCGGCAGCGTTTTGTCATGTCGGACCAAAAAATTTATAGTTTTGAACAGCGTGAATGGGATCAAAAGTGGGATTTGGTCTTATTAAGTTCAGTTGAACTCGAAAACAAAGTGCTGCTGAAACGTGAATTGGAATGGCTGGGCTTTGCCAATATTGCCACCAATGTTATGGCCTATCCGGGCTGCGATCATCTTAAATTACAAAACCTGTTACTCAATTTAAGCATGACCGATCAAGTGGTGTTATTTAAAGCCGAGACCTTGGCGCTGTGGCAAGAATCCTATCCAACCGTGAAACGAATGGTGTCCATTAATTGGCCGGTAGACAGTTTGCAACAGCGTTATCAAAAGTTTATTCACGATTTTCGTCATTTCTTTAGCTATTTAGAAGGCGAAGATGAGATTGATCCCGTTCAAGCCTTTCAAGTGCGTATTTTATTGATTCATCAATATCGTCGTATTTTGCTCAAAGATCCAAACCTGCCTCTTGAGCTGTTGCCACTCGATTGGCCCGCGTTGATTGCACGTAATTTAAGTAGCAATATTTATCAGTGCGTTTATAGTACTGCAGATGAATTTTTCTTAGAACATGCGCGTACCGCAGAGGGCAGTATGCCACCGCTGCATCCACAATTTTACAAACGTTTTGGTGGCTTAAAACAAGAATTAATAGCCAACTAAACCTCTTGCTGCTTTAAAGGAGTAAAGCCATGCCATGTTATGCCATTGATGGGGTGATTCCTGTGGTCAGTCCACAGGCCTATGTTCATCCGACTGCTGTTTTAATCGGTGATGTAATTATTGAGGCTGGGGTCTATATTGGCCCCAATGCCTGTTTACGTGCCGATTTTGGGCGCATTCATATTGAAAAAAATGCCAATGTGCAAGATAACTGTGTGGTACATGGTTTTCCGAACAGTGTCACCCGCGTGGCTGAATATGGCCATATTGGACATGGTGCAATTTTACACGGCTGTCAGATTGGTGAAAATGTCTTGGTGGGCATGAACAGCGTCATTTTAGATGAAGCCTCAATTGGCGAAAATTGTATTATTGGTGCCAACAGTACAGTTAAAGCCAAAGCGCAGATTGCGGCCAATCAATTGGTGGTGGGAAGCCCTGCACGCGTGATCCGTGAGCTAGATGCCAAAGAAATTGCTTGGAAGTCTAAAGGCACCGAAGAATATATCCGTTTGGCTAAGCGCTGTTTAACCACGTTACAAGAAGTTGAACCTTTGCGTGAAGATCATGCACAGCGTTTGAGCTATGCCGT
>CAVBYE010000205.1:0-3756 GCA_963599285.1 Bacteroidaceae bacterium
GGTCAGGCCACGGCGCATTACTTATTAGAAGCCAGTAAGCACTTACCCATTACCATGACCCGTATTGCCCAAGGCGTCCCTCAAGGCGGTGAGCTTGAATATGTAGATAGCCATACCTTAAGCCAAGCTGTGCATAACCGTATGCGAATGAAATAAGCCCAAATTGTCTCATATGGGGCAAATATGATCCTTTTTATCCTTTTTTTGGTTATATAAAAAAGGTATAACTTGAAAAATATTTCCTCGGGAAAAAACGATAAAAAAGCAAAATGGCGCACATTATTTTTCATTTTTTTATATCTAAATTGTATATATAACGCTAGAATAAGCAGGGTGTAACGAGTCTCAAATTATAATCTTATAGATATGTTTCAATTTATTCATCAGCAACAAGATTTAGAGCCGATTTTAGGTCAAATGGGGCAATGCGCAAGCTATGCATTGGATACCGAGTTTATTAAAGTCGATACCTTATGGCCCAAACTTGGCGTCTTTCAAATTAATGTGGCAGAGCAAGTCTATTTACTTGACGGCACAAGTTTAGACCTGAGCCAATTTTGGCAAAAAATCTTTGGGGCAAAGCAAAATATTTTCCATGCTTGTGGTGAAGATATTGACCTGATCTATCATTATGCCCAACAGAAAAATCTCGATAACGTCTTTGATACCCAAATTGCATTGTCATTTTTAGGCTATGGTTTGCAAGTGAGTTATCAAAATGCGCTGAAAACCCTGCTGAATATTGAGATTGATAAAGATCAAACCCGTTCCGATTGGTTGGCGCGGCCACTGAGTCAAGAACAGCTCAATTATGCCGCCAATGATGTGTTGTATCTGACGAAATTGGCAGAAAAAATTCAACAGGATTTAAAACAAAAGGGATTGCTTGAGTATGTATTAGAAGACTGTCGTCATCTGACTCAAGAAATAGGTCATGAAACGCCCACTGCATTACTGTATCAAGATGTAGGTAACTATCGTCATTCGCGCCGTCAGTTGATGCAACTACAGTATTTGGCACAATGGCGTGAAGCGTTGGCACATCAGCTGAATATCCCGCGTAGCTTTATTTTAAAGAGCTCTACTTTGATGGATTTGGTTGAAAAGAATCCACGCAATAATTTCCAGTTGGCTGCGGTGAAAGATTTACGGGCCAATATTCTACGTGAGCATGGCAAAACCATCCTCGAGTTGCTCAAGCAACTGCCTGAACCGGAACAGTGGCCACAGCGTTTATTGCGTCCAGTGCGTCAATCGGCAAAAGCCAGCGCCTTGATTGATCAGGTGCTTGAGCACGCCGTGCAACAGACCAGCGTTCCTAAAGAAGTGTTGATGCGTAAAAAATGGATGAATGCCTTGTATCAGCATGCCGTCTTAGGTGGCGATGAGCAGAATTTACCTCACTATTTATTGGGTTGGCGCTATGATTTATTGACTCAACCGCTACTTAAAATTTTAAAACAAGAATACGCAGATGTAGCCAAGTTGATGAAAGTCCAACCATAAGCTTTCATTTATGCCCTGAAAGCATTAATATTTCAGAAAAGAAGAAGACAGAGACGGCAAAAATGCAAGGATCTGTCTTTTTTGTTGTATGCTGTTAAAGTTGTTTAATTGAGTATTGTGTCAGACATGTATTGTTCTATTTATAAATCGAGCAAAAAAGACGAAATGTATTTATACGTTGCGCGTCCAAGCGAAAGTGAAGCAGAAGGCTTTGATCCTTTATTGGTATTGCCTGAGGCGGTACGTGCAGCATTTGGTCGTACCACATTTGTGATGCATCTTGAGTTAAGTGAAACACGTAAATTGGCACGTGCCAACGTATTGCATGTAATGGATTCGATTGCAACCAAAGGTTTCTTTTTACAAATGCCACCAGAAGGTCTGATTGACCCGAATGCAGTAGAACCAGAAGGGTTACGCGGCGCATAACAGGCCATCAGGAGATAAGAATGGACGGTTTATTTTCTACCAGTTCTGAATACCTGATTGCGATCATGGTTTATTTAGGCGGCAGTGCGATTATTTTATGGTGCTGGTACTGGATCGTACAACGCCTACCTAAACCATGGGGTGGCATGGCATGGTTAATCTGTTTTGCCATTTTATTGACCCCGACAGTGTCAGAAGGCAATAATGCAGCACTTGCACCTGCAATCTTTGGTTTAATCTTTGGGGTACTCACCAAAGAAACAGCCTTGGTTTGGTCAAATTTAGCCAATATTCTAATGGTCATTGGCGTGGGTGTGGTCGCAGGATATTTTGCCTATAAATATTTAGCCAATCAGAGTAAAACTGAGCAGAAAAACTCACCATTATAAAAATAGAGGGGCATCATGTCTTCGAATAACACGCAATTTGAGGGTACAGCGGAATATATTGCGACTGACAGTCTAAAATTGGCAGTGAAAGCCGCACGTCACCTACAAAAACCATTATTGGTCAAAGGTGAGCCCGGCACAGGTAAAACCTTGCTGGCTGAGCAAGTGGCGCAAAGTCTAGGGCTGAAATTGTTGACTTGGCACATTAAGTCGACAACCAAAGCACAGCAAGGCTTATATGAGTACGACGCTGTATCACGTTTGCGTGATAGTCAATTGGGGGATGATCGCGTTTATGACATTAAACATTACATCAAGCCCGGAAAATTGTGGGAAGCGTTTACGAGTCCTGAGCGCTGCGTATTGTTGATTGATGAAATTGACAAAGCAGACATTGAGTTCCCAAATGATTTATTACATGAATTGGATAAAATGTCCTTTTATGTCTATGAAACTGGGGAAACCGTCACTGCATTGCAGCGTCCGATTGTGATCATTACCTCTAATAATGAAAAAGAATTACCTGATGCCTTCTTGCGTCGCTGTTTCTTCCACTACATTGATTTTCCAGATGAAACAACGATGCGTCAGATTATTAACGTACACTTTCCTGAAATTTCGAGTACCTTAGTTAACGAAGCACTGCAAATTTTCTTTAAATTACGCCAGATGCCAGGTTTAAAGAAACCCCCTTCTACCTCAGAACTCATTGATTGGTTAAGCTTACTCATGGCAGATGAGCTGCCAGAAGGACGACTTAGCCAGCACGATCAGAGCAAAGCGATTCCGCCCTTATATGGCGCATTGCTGAAAAATGAGCAAGACGTTCAGCTGTTAGAACGTTTGGCTTTCATGTCACGGCGCTAAGGGAGTAATCGCCTGATGTTTGTGCGATTATTTTATACCTTACGCAAATATGGCGTACCTGTCTCGACACGTGAACTCATTGACCTCAATCACGCCGTGGCTGCAGGGTTGGCGTTTGCCGATCAACACCAATTTTATCAGTTGACCAAAACCTTAATGGTCAAAGACGAACGTCATTTTGATAAATTTGATCGGGCCATGAAAGACTATTTTGATGGTATCCAAACACTAGAGCTCGACCAACTGTTACAGCAGCTACATCGACTGCCGAAAAGTTGGTTTGATCTAGAACTATTAGAAAAAAATCTCACACCTGAACAACGTGCTGAATTAAGCAAGGCTGGCTCTTTAGAGGCATTAATGAAAATGCTCGAAGAACGTCTGCGTGAGCAACATAAAAAGCATCAAGGTGGCAATAAAATGATTGGCACCGGGGGAACATCTCCTTTTGGTGCTTATGGTGATCATCCTGAAGGTGTGCGTATTGGGGGCCCAGGGCGTAAGCGTTCAGCGGTTAAAGTTTGGGAACAACGTCAATATCGCAATTTAGATGACGATCAATTGC
>CAVBYE010000206.1:0-3700 GCA_963599285.1 Bacteroidaceae bacterium
GTTCTGGTTGTTCTGTACTCAGGCGGACTGCCTCATCGACTGCCCCTTTCATGCCTTTAGCCGCTTCGGTTAACACCAACTGTGCACCTAAGGCTTTAAGTACTTTACGACGCTCAATACTCATACTTGCAGGCATGGTTAAGGTAATCGGGTAACCCTTCGCAGCGGCCACAAACGCCAATGCAATGCCTGTATTGCCACTGGTCGGCTCGACAATATGCATCCCTGGCTTTAACACACCACGTTGTTCTGCATCTGCAATTAACGCTGCTCCGACACGACATTTGACCGAAAAGGCCGGATTTCGTGCTTCAATTTTTGCAAGTACTGTAGCATCAGACGTAATGGCACGGTTAATACGTACCAATGGTGTATTGCCAATGGCTTCAGCATTATTGTTATACACCGCAATACCTAAATTGGCGGGTGTGGGAAAAGCCGCATCTGTCATGTGTATATCCTTCACATTATTGTTAATTGATTGCTTATCATACGTGATTTTTAGATTGGATCGAGCGTCTACAGCATGATATCTGCCGATTTAAGGCTAAAAAAAAGGATAGCCAAGCTATCCTTTTTTAGATCTTATGCTTATGAGGCTAAAAGTTCGCGTAACTTAAACTTTTGAATTTTCCCTGAAGGTGTCATCGGAATTTGATCCCACACTTCAAGCCGTTCCGGTAGATACTGTTTGGCCAAATGATGTTGCTGCAAAAAATCGATCATTTCAGCTAAATCGATCTGCTGCTGAGGATCTTTTAATTTTACAATGGCACAGGCCCGCTCTCCTAAACGTTCATCTGGGTAAGCCACAAGCGCAACAGTGGCAATTTTAGGATGTTGATAGAGCAAAGATTCAATTTCAGCAACTGGAATATTTTCCCCACCACGAATAATCACATCTTTTTTACGCCCACAGATCCGGATATAACCCTCGTCGTCTTGATAAGCAATATCACCGGTATCAAACCAATCTTGTGCATCGGTATCATTTAAATGTGGGCGTTTGAGATAGCCGGCAAAATTAGAACAGGTGCGAATCAGTAGACGCCCTGCTGTGCCCACTGGTTTCTCTTGTCCGTGTCGATCCACAATTTTAATTTCAACCCCAGGCAAAGCAATGCCATCGGTATTGTATGCTCGCTCTTCAGGATCTGTAGGATAAGTCATGGTCACGGCGCCACACTCAGTCATTCCCCATGCAGAAATCACCTGAATATGAAGATTCTCGCGAGCTTTTTGCACCAATGGCCCCGGAATAGGCGCACCAGCACATAGGAAACTATTCAAGGAATCAACCTTGACTTCAGGATGTTCGGCAACATAGCTCGACAGATCATTTAGAAATGGCGTTGATGCCATAGTAAATGATACCTGCTGCTGTTCAATGAGCTTAACTGCTTGTGCAACATCCCAGATATCTTGTAACACCACTTTGGCTTGGAGTTGAATCGGCATCAGTAAGCCATACATAAACCCCGTTTGATGTGCCATAGGCGAGGCCATTAACACGACATCTTGTGCATTTAAACCTAAACGCTGTGCATAAGGAATAATATTGGCAAATAAGGTGTTAGAGGTATGCATCACCCCTTTAGGTTCGCCGGTGGTGCCTGAAGTAAAGATCAATTGCGTCACTTGATTGGGGGCAAGTTGATATTGATCTAAGGCTTGTAATTGTTGTGACGTCGGTTGATGCTCAACGAGTCGCTGATCGAAACTATTGTCTAGACCATCGACCACAATGACATGCTCTAGGCTGCTGAGCTTACGCTGTAATTGTTGTGCTAGGCCGGCATGATCAAAGTTACGGAAGGTCTGCGGAACCACAAACACCTTGGCCTGCCCATGTCCCAACATAAACTCGAGCTCACGTTCGCGAAAAATAGGCATCAGGGGATTAAAGACCGCCCCAATACGACTACAGGCCGCATACAGTACTGTAAATTGCCAACAGTTGGGCAGCTGACAAGCCACCACATCATGCTCCACCACACCGAGCTTTTGTAGGCCAATCGCAACCCGATTGACCATGTCCCAAAGTTGGGTATAGCTAAACTCACGCTGTTGACCACGTTCTACCGAATAACTGACCAGTGCTGTTTGATCAGGCACCTTATTTTTTGCATCTTCTAACAGTTGGGTGAGGTTTAAGTTAAACCAATAGCCTGCTTCTTCCATGCGCGCTTGTCTTGGCGCAATCAATACTGGATCAAATTCCATGGCTGAATATCCTTTTCTTAAGCGGGTACGGCCTTACGACCTGCTTTATGGCGCGCAATAATCGTTTTCATAATTTGTGCTGTGCCATCGCCAATTTGGAAGCCTAAAATATCACGTAGGCGTTGTTCCATTACGCCACGATCATAACCTGCATGTCCAAATGTCAATAAACATTGATGTACAACGTCATAGGCCAATTTAGGTCCCCACCACTTACACATGCCTGCTTCTGCCGTATGCGGGAGATGATGGTCTTTGAGCCACAAAGTTTGTAAGCACAATAAGCGTGCCGCTTCAACTTGGGTTTCATAATCTGCTAAGGGATGGGATACACCCTGAAAGGCAGTGAGTGGTTTACCAAAGGCTTCTCGCTGTGCAGCATATTCCCAAGCTTCATCCAAGCTTACCCGTGCAACAGCCAAAACTTGCAAGCCAATCAGGGCACGAGAGAAATCAAACCCTTGCATGACTTGTACAAAGCCTTTGTTTTCATCACCCAAGCGGTGATTTACAGGCACACGTACATTATCAAAGAAAATCGAACCACGCCCAATGGCCCGCTGACCATGGCAATCAAAACGCGTCGTTGAAATTCCCGCTAAATCCATCGGCACCAAAACTGCAGTTACACCATGTGCCCCCGAATCTAATGAGCCCGTGCGACCAAAAATTACTGCTGCATCAGCTTGGTCAGCTGCAGAAATCGAGGTCTTTTCACCATTGAGCACATACTCATCGCCATCACGTTCAATTTTTAAGCGTAGGCTTGCCGCATCTGAACCACCTCGCGGCTCTGTTAAGCCAATCGCAAATAAGGCTTCACCGCGGGTTAATTTTTCTAACCACGGCGTAACCACCTCAGGGTCGCCATGTTCAGCCAAAATCTGACCATTTAAAGACGCCAATAAATTAATATACGAGAAACTTAAGTCATATTTGGCAATTGCTTCATGAATGACCCCTGCGGCTAAACGCCCTAAACCTTGTCCGCCATAGTGTTCAGGCAATTCTGGCGCAATAAAGCCCATTGCACCCATCATTTTCATTAAATCCCGATCAAAAATACGACTTTGATCACGGGCTAAAAAGCCAGGGGCAATATATTTTTGCGCAAATTTTTCTGCAGTTTCACTTAAAATTTCAAGTTCTTCACTGATATAAGGGTTTTTTGTCATGGCCAATGCTCCCTTATTTCGCGAATTTACGGAATTCAGGGGCGCGCTTTTCTTTTAACGCATTCACCCCTTCACGTGATTCATCAGTATCGTAGTAGAGCTTGAGTGCATACATGCCCATCCCTGCAATACCTGCTTGATGTGCGGTATCCATATTAAAACTACGTTTCGCAATCGCAAGTGCCGTTGGACTACGTTGGCACAGTTCTTCCCCCCAAGCCTGCACTTCTGCATCGAGTTGTTCATGCGGTACACATTTATTGGCCAAGCCCATCTCCACAGCTTCTGCACCACTATAGCGA
>CAVBYE010000207.1:0-3692 GCA_963599285.1 Bacteroidaceae bacterium
GTGTCCAAAATTTGTTGACCACTACACTTCTGCTTCCGTATCCTTTTTCAAAGTCATATTCACTAAAGGTGCACCCGTTAAAGACTGCAGCTCTGCAAAGTGCAAACCTTCGACCATCTCAATGACTTTTAGGCCATCTGATTCGACATTAATGACACATAAATCAGTGTAGATACGGTCTACACACGCCTTACCTGTGAGTGGGTAACTTAATTGGCTCACGATTTTTGGCTCACCCGTTTTGGTGGTATGTTCAGTGGTAATAAAAACTTTTTTTGCCCCAACTGCCAAGTCCATGGCACCACCTACTGCAGGTATGGCATTTTTCGCTCCTGTATGCCAATTGGCAAGATCGCCATTTGCAGCCACTTGAAATGCACCTAACACCGCAATATCTAAATGGCCACCTCGCATCATGGCAAAGGAATCGCCGTGATGAAAATATGCTCCACCGGTCAGCATAGTCACATATTCTTTACCTGCATTGATGAGGTCTTCATCTTCCTCACCGATTTCAGGTGGTGGTCCAAACGCCAATAAACCATTCTCTGAATGCAGAAAAATTTCTTTATCACGTGGAAGAAAGTTTGCAATACGTGTCGGTACACCAATACCTAAATTCACATATGCACCATCTGGGATATCTTGTGCAACACGTGCAGCAATTTGATCTCGAGAACGTTTTTGATAAGACATTACACTTGATTCCTTTGTATTAAATTTTGATCACGTGGTTGACAAAAATACCTGGAGTAATAATGTGCTCTGGGTCAAGCTCACCTAATTCAACAATTTCATTGACTTGGGCAATGGTAGTCGTCGCAGCCATTGCCATAATTGGGCCAAAGTTACGCGCTGCTTTGTTATAGACTAAATTGCCCCAACGATCACCTTGATGTGCCTTAATCAGAGCAAAATCTGCTTTGATCGGATATTCAAGCACGTAATCTTTGCCATCGATATGACGTGACTCTTTGCCTTCAGCCAACAATGTACCAAATCCTGTTGGCGTAAACACGGCGCCCAAGCCCATACCTGCCGCTTGAATACGACAGGCTAAATTCCCTTGTGGAACCAACTCCAATTCGACTTTCCCTACACGATAAAGTTCATCAAACACATAGGAATCCGCCTGACGAGGAAAAGAACAAACCATTTTTTTAACATGTCCGGCTTTTAACAACTTGGCTAAGCCATAGTCACCATTGCCTGCGTTATTGCACACAATGGTGAGGTCTTTGGCATTGGTTTCAATTAAGGTGTCAATCAGTTCAGCAGGTTGACCTGCCGTTCCAAAGCCACCAATTAAAATTGTGGCACCATCAGGGATTTTTTTGAGCACGTCATATGCAGAGTGATGAACTTTATTCATATTATATATGTCCTTTTAGCACTGTTTTTTGAGGGAGGTTTTTGATTACGAAGCTCAGCATGACCATTGCACCAATCAGCATCAATGCGCTGCCATACAACATGCCAATGGCAAAGGATTGCGTCAGGTCTTTTAGGTAACCAATTAGGAAAGAACTGACAATCGTGGCCGAGTTACCACAAGCATTAATAAAGGCGATCCCCATAGCTTTATGTGCGCTCGATAAACTTTCATCAGCAAAGGCCCAGAAAATACCCATCGTACTAAAGCCTGCCATACAGGCTAGACATAGTCCCAATATTTGTAAGATAGGCGCGTTTAAATATGCCGCCATAATCCACCCGACAAAACCAAGCAGCATGGGAAAGAAAGTGTGCCAATAACGTTCTTGTGTTTTATCCGAGTGATAACAAAGTAAAAACAAAACAATAATGGTCACAAGATGTGGTACCGCAACAACAATACCGTGTGTAATAGAACTTAGATTAGGCAAGGCAGCTGATACAATTTGCGGCACCCAAATATTGACCATGCCACACGTCGTTACAATACAGAAATAAACTAATGCACAGCGTAGAACCGAACTATTTAAAAAAGCCCAGGTTGAGTTTTTTTGGGTTGGTGCTAAGTGTTCACTCAGTGCTTTTTCTTCTTCTAAGGCAGCATTTAAAATTTGCTTATCTTCCGTGCTTAACCACTTTGCCTCATCAGGTCTATTCGGTAACTTTGCATATACAATCAGACCTAAGAGGACACAAGGTAAACCCTCAACAATGAAGACCCATTGCCAACCTGAGAGGCCTTGCCAGCTGTGCAAGTTCAAAATATACCCTGTGATCACTGCACCAAACATTGCCGTAAATGGCATGGCTAACATGAAAATCGCATTTGCTCGGGAACGATGGCTCGATGGAAACCACTGCGTGAGATATAACAACATGCCCGGCATAAATCCAGCTTCAGCAATTCCCACAATGGCACGAATAATATATAAAGATTTTTCATCGGTTGCGAACGCTGTACAGCTCGAGGCAATCCCCCAGACAATAATAATCGAACCGATCCAAAGCCGAGTCCCAAACTTTTTCAGCATGGCATTACTTGGCATACCAAAACAGATATAAAATACATAGAAAATAGTATTTGCTAGACCAAAGCTTAGGGCTGTTAAGCCAAGATCTGCACTAAGCTGCTTACCTACGAAGCCGATATTAATTCGATCTAAAAAAGAAAAAATAAATAAAATCAAAAGAAAGTACAGTAATTTACGTCTTACTTTTAACATGACTCGGTCAAGTTTTAATTTTTTTTCATCTGCATCAAGGGCATGGTTATGATGTAATGTATCCATCGTTTCATCCTTTAAACTACTCGATAGATTAGGCGAATCATTCGCCTAATATTTATTGCTCTACGACATCATAGATCTGAGCATCTTTTAATAATTCTTCAATACTTTGCAGTGTTGACGCTTGTCCGAATACATACCGGTCAGGACGAACCAATACAGCATGCGCGTTCAAACTCTGTAACCAGTTTTTGATCTCTATAGAATGTGCATAAATGACGTTTAAACGTGCAACATGTTCAAGTTCTAATTCTTCAATTTCATGTTGGAATTCAGGCAGTACAAATAATCCAAATCGATAACCCACCGACTCATCACTAAGACCATGATCTACTGTAAATTGCGGTGCAACCTGCCCGTTGGCAAGATGTTGATTTTGGTAGAACCCTATTCCGAGTTTAGGTGCAGGTGTAATAAAGTTTTTTAATTCAGAAACTTTTTGCTGATATTCATGGTCTTCACAGTAGTTTTGAATGATTTTCCCAAAACTAACGGCCCCTTCAATAAATTCCTTGACGTGAGTAATCCGCTCATCATGATAACTTTGTAGCAAATGCGTTGATTGCTGACGAATCATGTCATGGATCTTCCAAGCTAGATTGGAGGCATCACGAATACCCGCTGCCATGCCTTGTCCCATAAAAGGTGGCGTTTGGTGGGCTGCATCACCAGCAATAATTAAACGATTCTTGAACCATTGTTTAGCCAATAGTGCATGAAAGGTATAGACCGCGGCACGTTCAATTGTGGCATTCTCTGGTTGAATATAATCAGACAGTAAAGACCAAATGGTTTCAGGTTGCGTCAGATGTTGAGCTTGATCCTCAGGCAAGACCATAATCTCCCAACGTAAACGTTGACCTGTCCCCTTGATATAGCTCATTGGGCGTTTTGGATCGCAGAACTGAATACTATAATCACCTAAATCATTGTGATTATTTTTGGCAATAAAATCGACCACTAACCAACGGC